>DASZKO010000069.1:0-2031 GCA_035605655.1 Caulobacteraceae bacterium
CTAGTTGCTCGGGGTCGACGCCGCCGGGCTGTAGAGGAGCTGGGCCGGGGCGGGCGTTGGGTGAGGACGCAGGAAGACCACGGCCAGGACCGCGGCGACGACCACGCCGCCGACGGCGAGCGAAATCTTGAGGTTCGGTCCCTTGCGGGCCGGGGCGGGCGGCGTGACGAGCAGGGCGGCGGCGGCGTCCGCCTCGGCCTTGGCCCTGGCTTCCGCCTCGGCGGCTTCGGCCGCTTCCTCCAGCGAGCTGATCCGCTTGGCCAGGGCGTCGCCCATGTTGAGCATCGACATGCCGAGGCCCTTGGCCGCGCCGACCACGCTGGTCGATCCGGCCTCGGCCGCCGCGACCCGCTCCTCGAGCGTGGCGACGGTTTCCTTGAGCTCGGCGAGCGCCTGCTCCATCGCTTCGGGAGAGAGGCTTTCGTTGTTATGGAAGCGGTCGATCTCACCGCGCTCGGCGGCGAGCTGACGAACCACCTTGCCTCTGCCGAGCGGCGTGGCCTCGCGCCCCGCCGGCTCGGGATCGATCCAGTTGGATGCGACGTTTGACCCGGCCATGGCGACTACCTGCTCCTTGAGGGGCGAACAAACTGTTAATGCGGCGCTGGATTCGCCGCAATCGGGCGCCCCAGGGACTTTGAATGAACCTCACCGTAACCCTGATCCTCGCCGGCGTCAGCCTGGCCCTGGCCGTGCTCTGCGGGGTGATCGGAGCGCGGCCGTCCCGGCCGCTCAGCGCCCCGCGGCTGGCGCCCTGGCGGTTCCTGATGCTGCTGGCGTTCGCGGTGATGGTCGCCGCTCTGGTCCACGTCGTGACCCTGGTGCGCGGGACCTAGGACGGGCGCCGTTCACACGGATAGGGCCACGTTCCTTCTCTTCCCCCCGCAGCGGGGAGGTGTCGCCGCAGGCGACGAAGGTGGGATGGACGCGCAAGCCTCGAGTCTCCGATCCCCCATCCCCGGCGGAGTTTATCCTCGGGCGCGCGCTTCGCGCGACCCGGGGGCCGCTACTTCCCCCTTGTGAAGGGGGATAGAGAACAGGAGTGGCGCTTTAGTGACCCGCCGTCACCTGGCCGCGGATTTCGCCGCCGGGGATCTTGGCGGTGTGGATGTTGACGTACCAAAGACCGGCTTTGAGATCGCCGATCTGGGTGTCGGTGAGGGTCGCCGAGCCCTTGATCGGGCTGGCCAGCGGCGGGGTCAGCGGCACGACCACGCCGGCCGCCTTGCCGACCGGGGCCGGGCCGTGGAAGTGGGCCATGGTCGCCGGGCCCGACAGGCCGGAATAGGTCACGGTCCAGGTCAGCTTCTTGGCAGCGGTGTCGAGGCTGACCTTGGCGGCGCCGGTTCCCTTGCTGTCGTTGGGCGGCGTCTCGGCGGCGCCGCCGAGTCTGGCTGTGAAATGAACCACCGCGGCGCCGGCCGGCGCGGCGGCGAGAAGGGCGGCGGCGAGGCCGGCGGCGAAGACTGCGCGCATCTTGATTTCCCCTTTGCTCTCTCGAGGTCCCTGCCCCTCGAGGCAAATCTAGTCCCTTGGCGCGGCCAGGGCGAATCGCTACTGCGGCGTCTCTTCAACAGGAGTGCGCATGGCGGCTGGCTCGGCGAGTGAATGGCCACGCCCACGCGCCGTCGCGCTGCTCTCCTCCCTGCGCGGCTACCAAAGCGCCTCTATCGCCCCCGACATCCTCGCCGGCCTCACCCTGGCGGCCATCGCCATCCCCGAGCAGATGGCCACCGCGCGCCTGGGCGGCTTTCCGCCCCAGGTGGGGTTCTTCGCCTTTATCGCCGCCAGCACGGCCTTCGCCCTCATGGGGGCCAGCCGCCAGCTCTCGGCCGGCGCGGATTCGACCATCACTCCGATCTTCGCCGGCGGGCTGGCTCTGCTGGCAGCGACCGGCTCGCCGCATTACGCCGCCCTGGCCTGCGTCCTGGCGATCATGGTCGGGAGTCTCGTCGCCGGGGCCGGCCTTCTTCGGATGGGGTGGATCGGCAACCTGCTTTCGGGTCCGGTGACCCTGGGTTTCCTGGCCGG
>DASZKO010000072.1:0-3516 GCA_035605655.1 Caulobacteraceae bacterium
TTCACCGCCGCGGGCGTCCCGCTCGCCGCCAACTTCGCCTTTCCGCACATGTGGTCAGTGTTCGCCGGCGCGGCGCTTGGGCTCGCCATCGGCAAGCCCCTGGGCATCGTCGCGGCCGTCTGGGCCGCCGCGAAGGCCCGGGTGGCGGTGTTCCCTGGTGATGCCGCACCGCTCGCCTTCCTCGGCGCCGCCTTCCTTTGCGGTATCGGCGATCCCCTCTCGCTTCTGATGGCCGAGCAGGCTTTCCAGAACGGTCCCTATACAGCCATCGCCAAGATCGGCGTGCTGGCTGGATCGGCGTTGGCGGCGGCCTTCGGGGCCGTGACACTGGCGCTGAGCCGGGGCCCCGTTTCGGAAGCCGAAATCTGACAGAAGGCCGCGATTGCGAAGGTGCGAGCTCAGAGGCGCCGTGTAGCTGCCGGGGCTCCTTGCCGCAGCCTCCGGTTTCTCGGGCAGACAGCAGGGGTCTGCTTGGGGGGACGTTGGAGCGCAGACGAATTACCGCGGAAGAATGTATCCGTGGCGATTGGTGGCGATTCAACGAAAATCGCGGCTATTTAAAAAAATTGGCGCGCTCGGAGCGATTCGAACGCCCGATCCTCAGATTCGTAGTTTGCGAACCGGCGGCGCAACAGGCCGACTTGTGGTGGCGTAACCCCACATAAGATCAAGAGGATTTGATCGCCTCCTCTTCAAATTTTTTTCGTTTTTTGCTGTTTCGGCCTTAGGCGAGCCGGCCGCGCCGGCGTCTCCATGCGCCCAACCTCTTCGATCCGAGATGGAGCAGGCCGCCGACCAGTACGCCAATCACGACCTCGCAGCCGCGGTCGAAGCCGACCATCGCGATCGATTGTGAGGGCGTAGCGTCCATCAGAACGATCGGCGCGGTCCACAGGCACAGCTGAACGGCCGGCCAGCGCCAGGCGAAGATCGCGCAGATCGGGACCGCCATGGCGATCTGCCACACTGTGTCCAGACCGTAGCGGGCGGCGACCAGGCCCACCGCGACCGCGACGATGACGCCGATGGCCGTGCCGATCAGGCGCCCGCCGATCGCCTTGAAGGTCGCCGCCAGGGCGACCGTCGAGGAGATCAGCGCGAAGATACAAGCCCAAAGCGGATGAGGCAGTCCGACGGCGTCCGCCAGGAGGTAGGCCACGATCCCCGCGCCGGTGCAGCGAATGACAAAGGCAAGCAGCGGCGCTGCGCCGGCACCTGTCATCGCGGGCTCACCCGCCGGTGACGGCGAGAACGGCTTCCTTGATCTTCGCCTGGGCGACCCGCCCGATCTGCGCGAGATTGATGTGCGGCAGGTTGGGCAATTCATCGGGCGCCACCACGGCGTCGACGATCGCCGGGCCGTCACTGGCCAGCGCCTCAGCGATGGTTGCGCGCAGCTCGCCGGGCTCGTCGACCTTGAAGCCGCGCCCGCCGCAAGCCCGCGCGAAAGCCGCAAAGTCCGGATTGGGAAACTGGATGCCTTTCTCGAACGCCGGCAAGCCGATCGACTCGGCCTCCAGGTGGATCAGCCCGAAAGCCGAGTTGTTGTAGATCACCACCTTCACCGGCAGCTTGTGGTGCACGGCGGTCAGGAACTCGCACATCAGCATGTTGAAGCCGCCGTCGCCGCACAGGGCGATGACCTGGCGCGAGCGGTCGGTGGCCTGGATACCGTTGGCTTGGCCGAGTGCGGTGCCGACGGCGGCGTTGTTGAACGAACCGATGATCCGCTGCGTGCCGCTCTGGCGAAGCCAGTTGGCGGACCACAGGGTGTTGAGGCCGGTCTCGAAGGTGAAGACGGCGTCGCGCGCCGCCACATCGCTCACCGCGCGGGCGACCGCCTGGGGATGAATGCGATTCTGGCTGCGGGCCGGATCGGCCTGTTTGTCCAGCAACTCATCCCACTTGCGGCGTTCCCTGGTCACCTCGGCGAAGAAGGCGGCGTCGGTCTTGGCGGCGACGCGGCCCTGCAGCAGCTTCAAAGACGGCCGCACCGAGCCGACGGCGCCAAACACCGTCGGCGCCCGGCGCCCCAGCACCTGCGGGCGCTCGTCGATCTGGACCACGACGGGCCGCTTGGGCAGGAACTCCGAATAGGGGTAGTCCGTCCCGGCCATCAGCAGCAGGTCGCAGCTCATCACCGCCTCGTAGACGGCCTTGGTGCCGATCATGCCGATGCCGCCCATCCAGCGCGGATCGTCATAGGGCAGGATGTCCTTGCCCTTCACCGAGTGGATCAGCGGCGCCTTCAGCCGGTCGGAGAGATCGCGCAGCTCGTCGGCCGCGCCATGGCAGCCGGCGCCGCACATGATCACCACCTTTTCCGCCTGGTCGATCCGTCGCGCGATTTCGGTGATGTCATCGTCGCCGGCGGCGATCTCGGCGCGTGGCTTGAGGGTGGCCACGCTGGCCATCTGGCCATCGGCCGCGGCGCCGATGACATCCTGCGGCAACGTCAGGTGGGCGACGCCGCGCCCGGCATAGGCGGCGGCGATCGCCTGGTGGATCACCGCCGGCGCCTGGGCCGGCGAGGCGATGGTGGCGGTGTAGAGGGCGACGTCGCGAAACAAAAGATCCGGCGCCGTGGTCTGGATGTAGTCCGTTCCCTGGAACTCGCGCGGCATGTCGCCGGAGAGCGCCAGCACCGGCGCATGATCGCGGCTGGCCTCGTAGAGGCCGGCCACCAGATGGGTGCTGCCAGGCCCGGTCGTGCCGGCGCACACGGTCAGCCGCCCGGTGAGCTTGGCCTGTCCGGCGGCCGCCAGCGCCGCCCCTTCCTCGTGCCGCACGCCGATCCATTCGATCGAACTTCGGCGCACCGCATCGGCCAGCGGGTTCAGGGAGTCTCCGATCAGAGCGAAGATCTGTTCAACGCCGATCTGTTCGAGCGTGCCGACGAGCACGTCCGCAACGGTCTTGGTCATGTGCGTCTCCTGTGCGCCGGCCCCGCTCCGTCAGGCTAACGCCAGGAGGATCGATGGGTCCACCGGGGCTGTCATCCTACCGCCGGAACGACGCGGCCGATTCCGGACGTTATCTCGGCCTTGATTCTGCGGGCCGCCGGGCATCGACGATGCGGAGTAGGTGTGAGGCAATCCGCAAGATTGCCGGTCATCCTGACGCCGGTGCGCTTGGTCGCCTGATGTCCGCGAATGATCCTTGGCGGCTTCCGGATTTTCGACCCTGGTTCGTGACTTTGGATTCACCCGAATGCGCTCGCTTGTATCGGGAAATTGCCGTCAAGTGATCTGACTGGGACTGGTGGTTGGATTGGAGCTGTAAACGCTCGGGTCTGGGGTCCGCATGGGGTCCGGAACTCAAGATCAACAGGCGATGTCCCGATGCATCGTTTGTTATTGTTTGTTTTAATGGGATAAATTGGCGCGCTCGGAGCGATTCGAACGCCCGACCCTCAGATTCGTAGTCTGATGCTCTATCCAGCTGAGCTACGAGCGCGCGCCGCCTCTTGCGTGGCGAAGGGGCGATTTAGTCGGACGGGCGCGAAGATTCAAGCCG
>DASZKO010000089.1:0-3136 GCA_035605655.1 Caulobacteraceae bacterium
TGCGGGGCGGCCCCGGCCTTGGCCAGCGCCTTCCAGCGTGGCGTGCCGATGAGCTCCAGGTAGTGCTGGTAGGCGACCTTGGCGTTGGCGACGGCGACCTTGCCGCGCAGGCCCTTCAGCTCGGCGGCCTCGGCGCCGCGCGCGCTCGCCGCCCGGGCGTCGATGGCCTTGTCGATCATCCCGTCGATGCGGCTGACGAAGAAGCTGGCCACGCCGTGAACCTTGGAGACATCGCCGCCGGCGGCCGCGAGCGCCTCCAGCCCCGCCGTGTGGGCTTCCGCCACGGCGAGATAGGCCTCGATGGCGAAGAGCAGGGTGACGTTGACGTTGATCCCCTCGCCGATGAGGGTCCGGATCGCCGGGACGCCGGGCTTGGCGCCGGGCACCTTGATCATCAGGTTCGGCCGGTCGACCGCCCGCCACAGCCGCCGCGCCTCGGCGATCGTGGCTTCGGTGTCCATGGCCAGATAGGGGGAGACCTCGAGGCTGACATAGCCGTCGGCGCCGTTCAGGGCCTCCCAGGTCGGGCGAAAGATGTCGGCGGCGCGCTGGATGTCGGCGATGGCCAGGCGCTCGTAGAGCCCCATGATCTCGTGATCGCCCTGGCGCAGGATGTCGGAGAGGGCCGCGTCGTAGGCGTCGCCGCCGCCGATGGCCTGCTCGAAGATCGATGGGTTGGAGGTCTCGCCGCGCAGGCCGTCCTCGTCGATCAGGCGCTTCAGCTCGCCGTCGTCGAGGATCTTGCGATGCAGATAGTCGAGCCACACCGCCTGGCCCGCATCGCCGAGGTCGCGAAGGGGATTGCTCATCGCCCGCCCTTGGCCAGCTGACGGCGGGCCGCGGCCAGGACCACATCGGCCGTGAAGCCGAAATTGCGCATCAGATCGCCGATGGGGGCCGAAGACCCGAAGCTGCGCATGGCGATGATCTCTCCCTCCGGTCCGGCGTAGCGGTCCCAGCCGAGCGCGGCGGCCGCCTCGACGCTCACCCGGGCGGTGACCGAAGGCGGCAGGACCTTCTCCCGATACTCCAGGTCCTGGGCTTCGAACAGTTCCCAGCACGGCAGGGAAACCACCCGCGCGGCGACGCCCTCGGCGGTGAGCGTCTCATAGGCCTCGACGCAAAGGGAAAGCTCGCTGCCGGTGCCGATGAGGATCACCTGAGGCGTCGCGTTCTCGTCGCCGGCCAGGACATAGCCGCCGCGGGTCAGGCCGCTGGCGGCGGCGTAGCGGGTCCGATCGAGGGTTGGCATCGCCTGGCGCGAGAGCACGAGGCATGACGGGCCGGTGGCGTCGGCGAGGATGGCCCGCCAGGCCGCCGCCGCCTCGTTGGCGTCGCCGGGACGATAGACGCGCATGTGCGGAATGGCGCGCAGGGCGGCGAGCTGCTCGATCGGCTGGTGGGTCGGCCCGTCCTGGCCGAGGCCAATGGAGTCGTGGCTGAACACGAAGGTGACCGGCAGCTCCATCAGGGCCGCCAGGCGAGTCGGCGGGCGCATGTAGTCGCTGAAGATCAGGAAGGTGCCGGTGTAGGGGCGCAGACCGCTGAGCGCCATGCCGTTGGCGATCGCCCCCATGGCGTGCTCGCGCACCCCGAAGTGCATGTTGCGCCCGCCGTATCGCTGGGGCTCGAGATCGCCGGCCCCGTCGAACTCCAGCCGCGTCTTGGTCGACGGCGAGAGATCGGCCGAGCCGCCGATCAGCCACGGCGCGTGCTGGGCGATGGCGTTGAGCACCTTGCCGGAGGCCTCGCGGGTGGCGATGCCCTTGGCGTCGGCGGGGAAGGTGGGGATATCCGCATCCCAGCCGTCCGGAAGCGAGCGGCGGCCCATGGCCGCCAGCTCGGCGGCCAGCGCCGGTTCATTCTCGCCGAAGGCCGCGAAGGCCTCGCGCCAGGCCTTGGCTTCCTTGCCGATGCGGGCCGCCATGGCTTCGCCCAGCCGCTCGCCGGCCCCCGGCGGAATGAGGAACTGGGCGTCCGGCGGCCAGCCATAGGCCTCCTTGGTCAGCTTCACCTCCTCCTCGCCCAGGGGGTCGGAGTGGATCTTCGAGGTGCCCTGCTTGTGCGGCGAGCCGTAGCCGATGACCGATTTGACGACGATGAGGCTCGGGCGATCGTCGGTGATCAGGAAGCTGTCGACGGCCCGGGCGAAGGCCTCACAATCGTTGGCGTCGTCGACGACGAAGGTCGCCCAGCCATAGGCGCGGAAGCGCTCGGCGACGTCCTCGTCGAAGGCGAGCTCGGTGTGACCCTCGATGGTCACGGTGTTGTCGTCCCAGATCCAGCACAGGTTGGAGAGCCGCAGGTGGCCGGCGATGGAGGCCGCCTCGCTGGCCACGCCCTCCATCATGTCGCCGTCGCTGCAGACGGCATAGACGTTGAAGTCGAAGAGCTCGGCGCCGGCCTTGTTGTAGCGTTCGGCGAGCCAGCGCGAGGCGATGGCCATGCCGACGCTGTTGCCCGCCCCCTGCCCCAGCGGGCCGGTGGTGGTCTCGATGCCAGCGGCCAGGCCATGCTCGGGATGGCCGGCGGTGGGGCTGCCCAGCTGGCGGAAGTGCTTGATGTCGTTGAGGGTGATCGCCGGGCGATCCTCGACCTTGCCGTCGCGCCCGGTGGCTCGAACCCCGGCCAGGTGGATCAGCGAATAGAGCAGGATCGAGGCGTGGCCGGCCGAGAGCACGAACCGGTCGCGGTTGGGCCACAGCGGGTCGGCCGGATCGTAGCGGAGGAAGCGCTTCCACAGCGTGTAAGCCACGGGAGCCAGGCCCATCGGCGCCCCGGCGTGTCCGGAGTCGGCCTTCTGAACCGCGTCGATGGCGAGGGTGCGGATCGTGTCGATGACCGTGAGGTCCGGATCGGATGGCCGCGCCTCCGGCCGGGCCAAGGCGCCCTCTTGGACTGTCATGATGGTATGCTCCATGGCCGCGCCCCCGCCGTATGCGCCGCCTCGAGACCGGCAACGGCCCGCACGCGCGGGGGTTCCTTCCACCTAATGCGCGGCCTCCCAATTGGCCGCCGCGCGGGCCTCGACCTTGAGGGGGACGGTGAAGGCCACCGCCGGCAGGGCGGCGTTCTCCATCACCTCGCAGGCCACCTGGCAGACCCGCTCGGCCTCCGCCTCGGGAGCCTCGAAGAC
>DASZKO010000091.1:0-50597 GCA_035605655.1 Caulobacteraceae bacterium
GGCCGAGCGAGGTAGGCTGGCAGGGCGAAGCCGGCGGACGGATAGGTGACCGTCTCGACGATCAGACCAACGTCGTCGGTGTGGATGGGCTCGGCATTGGCGCTCAGGGCGGCGGCGGCATAGCCAGCGAAGAACACCGCCGCGGCCACGCGCCGTGAGAGATGGAAGTCGGCCGGATCGAATCCGTCCGGGCGTGTCAGCAGAGTCATGGGCATCTCTCCTTGCGGCGCGATCCTCGACCCGCGAGCGGGGCCCTGTCAAAGGCCGGCGCGGCGCAGCGTGAGGTTGACTCGACCGCCCCCCGGAACGACCCGCGAACTGCCCGCGAGGATGCGGTCAATCCCGTGAAAGGCGAGCCGCGCCTCTCCGGCCAGGACGCAGACGTCCCCCGAGGCCAGGCGCATGGAGCGGGTGGGAGCGCGCCGCTCGACGCCGCCGATCCGGAACAAGGCCGTGTCGCCCAGGGAAACCGAGATCACCGGTTGAGTGAAGTCGGCCTCGTCCCGGTCCTGATGCATGCCCATGCGGGCCCCCGACCGGTAGAGATTGACGAGGCAGGAGTCGGGGGGCGAGGCGTCGGGAGCGAGTTCGGCCCACATGGCCAACAAGGGCCGCGGGATCGGCGGCCAAGCCTGGTCGGTCACCGGATGGTGCGCTTCGTAGCGATAACCGGCCGGACCAGTGACCCAACCCAGGGGCCCGAAGTTGGTCATCTCCACGCTCATTGCCTGGCCGCCGGGGGTCACTGGTCGATAGAACGGCGCCGCCGAGGCCGCCTCGAGAACGGCGACGGCCAGGCGCTGCTGGGTGGATGGGTCGAAATAGGCCGGATGAAGACGAAATCCCTCGATCATTCCCACGCCATCCTCGGCCATCGCGCGGGACCCCGGGCCCTTGCGGCGACGGCTCACCTTCCCATATCCCAACTCGAGGCCGGAGCCGCCCCTTGGGAAGCGCCGCCTTGCATTGGACGATCGAACTCGCGGCGCTCGGTTCGGGGCCACGAGTCGGGGATCAGATATAAAACCGGGAGCAGGCGCTCGAGGAAGCTGCGAGTTTCTTCTTTGGCCGCCGCGCTTGCCGATAACGGAGCGAGACGACTTTTTCATGAGCAAGATCATTGGCATCGACCTTGGCACGACCAATTCGTGCGTGGCGATCATGGACGGCAAGACTCCCAAGGTCATCGAAAACGCCGAAGGCGTGCGCACCACGCCTTCGGTGGTGGCGATCCTCGACGACGGCGAGCGCCTGGTAGGTCAACCCGCCAAGCGCCAGGCGGTGACCAATCCGGAAAACACCTTCTTCGCCATCAAGCGCCTGATCGGCCGCAACTTCTCAGACCCGATGGTCGAGAAGGACAAGGGCATGGTCCCTTACGAGATCGTCAAAGGCAAGAACGGTGACGCCTGGGTGCGCGCTCATGGCAAGGACTATTCGCCTTCGGAGATCTCAGCCTTCATCCTGCAGAAGATGAAGGAAGCGGCCGAAACCCATCTCGGCGAGAAGGTGGAAAAGGCGGTGATCACCGTCCCCGCCTATTTCAATGA
Source organism: Caulobacteraceae bacterium (assembly GCA_035605655.1). Classification (GTDB taxonomy): domain Bacteria; phylum Pseudomonadota; class Alphaproteobacteria; order Caulobacterales; family Caulobacteraceae; genus Acaudatibacter. The sequence goes on from DASZKO010000091.1 coordinate 1,551, forward strand.
CGCTCAGCGCCAGGCGACCAAGGACGCCGGCAGGATCGCCGGCCTCGAGGTGCTGCGGATAATCAACGAGCCCACCGCCGCGGCGCTCGCCTATGGACTGGAAAAAAACGAGGGCAAGAAGATCGCCGTCTATGACCTGGGCGGTGGCACCTTCGACGTCTCGATCCTCGAAATCGGCGACGGCGTCTTCGAGGTCAAGGCGACCAACGGCGACACCTTCCTGGGCGGCGAGGACTTCGACCTGCGCATCGTCGACTACCTGGCCGACGAGTTCAAGAAAGAGCAGGGCGTCGACCTGCGCAAGGACAAGCTGGCCCTGCAGCGCCTAAAGGAAGAGGCGGAAAAGGCCAAGAAGGAGCTCAGCTCCACGGCCCAGTACGAGGTCAACCTGCCGTTCATTTCGATGAATGCGTCCGGACCCTTGCACCTCAACATCAAGCTCTCGCGCGCCAAGCTCGAGGCTCTGGTCGAGGACCTGGTGGCCAAGACGGTCGGGCCCTGCGAACAGGCCCTCAAGGACGCGGGCCTGAAGAAATCGGACATCGACGAGGTCATCCTGGTCGGGGGCATGACCCGCATGCCCAAGGTCGTGGAGACCGTGAAAGCCTTCTTCGGCCGCGAGCCGCACAAGGGGGTCAATCCCGATGAAGTGGTGGCGCTGGGCGCGGCCATTCAGGCCGGCGTCCTGCAGGGCGATGTCAAGGACGTGCTGCTGCTCGACGTCACCCCGCTCACTCTCGGCATCGAGACCCTGGGCGGCGTGTTCACCGCCCTCATCGAGCGCAACACCACCATTCCGACCAAGAAGAGCCAGGTGTTCTCGACCGCCGAAGACAACCAGAGTGCGGTGACCATCCGGGTCTTCCAGGGCGAGAGGCCGCTGGCGGCCGATAACAAGCTCCTCGGCCAGTTCGACCTGGTGGGCATTCCTCCGGCCCCGCGCGGGGTGCCGCAGGTGGAGGTGACCTTCGACATCGACGCCAACGGCATCGTCAACGTCTCGGCCCGCGACAAGGCCACCGCCAAGGAGCAGTCGATCCGCATCCAGGCCAATGGCGGGCTGTCGGACGCCGACATCGATCGGATGGTCAAGGAAGCCGAGGCCAACGCCGCCGAGGACAAGAAGCGAAAGGAGCTGGTCGAGGCCAAGAACCACGCCGACGCCCTGATCCACAGCACCGAAAAGGCCATGACCGAACATGGCGACAAGATCGGCGCCGACGAGAAGTCCGCCATCGAAACGGCTGTGAGCGATCTGAAGTCAGCCTTGGAGAACGACGACGCCGAGGCCATTGCTTCCAAGACCCAGTCTCTGATGCAGGCCTCGATGAAACTCGGGGAGGCCATGTACCAGGCTCAGCAAGGCGAACCGGCCGCCGGCCCATCTTCCGAGGCCCCCGACGACGGAGTCGTTGACGCGGAGTTCGAAGAGGTCAAGGACGACAAGCGGTCGGCCTGACGGCCAGCGGGGGAGCTCGAGGACGTGACGAGCATCAATCACAGCGGCCGGGTGGCGAGGAGGCGGCTCCCCGGAAGCCTTGCCGGGCGCAGGCGGCTCCCCCACCTGATCATGAACCCTTCGAGGCTCCCGACCTGACCGATGCGCGACTACTATGAAATCCTGGGCGTCGACCGCGGATGCGATGGGGCGGCTCTGAAATCGGCTTTCCGCAAGAAAGCCATGGAGCACCACCCGGACAAGAACGACGGTTGCCCCCACGCCACCGACCGGTTCAAGGAGATCAACGAGGCCTACTCAGTCCTCTCCGACGCCAATAAGCGGGCCACCTACGACCGCTTCGGTCATGCCGGCCTCAATGGGATGAACGGTGGCGGCCCGGGCTTCCAGAACGTCCACGATATCTTCAACGACGTGTTCGGCGATGTCTTCGGCGACATGTTCGGGCGCAACGCTCGATCGGGCGGTCCGGCGCGCGGCCAGGACCTGCGCTACGACCTCGAGATCAGTCTCGAGCAGGCCTACGCCGGGGCCGACGTCGAGATCACCGTTCCGGCCGCCATGCCCTGCGAGACCTGCGAGGGCAGCGGAGCGCGGCCGGGGACCACGGCGACCACTTGCAACACCTGTGGCGGAGCGGGACGGGTGCGGCGCAGCCAGGGCTTCTTCCAAGTCGAGACCACCTGCCCCCGGTGCGGCGGGGCCGGACGCCTTCTGCTCAATCCCTGCCAGACCTGCGGCGGCCACGGCCAAGTGCGGCGCGAACGGCTCCTCCAGGTCCACGTGCCGGGCGGCGTCGACGACGGCTCGCGAATCCGCCTGGCCGGCGAGGGCGACAGCGGGGCGCGGGGCGGCCCACGAGGCGACCTCTACATTTTCTTGGCGGTCCAGCCGCACGACCTCTTCGAACGGGACGGCCTCGACCTGCGCTGCCAGATTCCGGTGCCCATGGCCACTGCGGCGCTAGGCGGGGTCATCGAAGCCCCGTGCCTGCTGGGCGGGGAACACTGCGATGGTCAGTGCAAGATCAATGTCGACGTCCCCGAAGGCGCCCAATCCGGCGACACCGTGCGCCTGCGGGGCAAGGGAATGCCATCGCTGCGTGGACGACAGCGCGGCGATCTGGTGGTCGAACTCCGCATCGAAACCCCGACACGGCTCAGCGCCCGCCAGAAGGCGTTGCTGAAGGAGTTTTCCGGCATCTGCAGCGAGCAGCAAAGCCCGCAGTCGGCGACCTTCTTCAAGAAAGCCAAGCGGTTCTGGTCCGATGTGGCCTCCTCGAAAGCTCCCCGCGAGCGCGACGTCAAGCGCGCGTGAGCGCCGTGATATCGCTCCACCGATAGGCGGTCTCCTTCAGGCCGCCGCCCCACCCACCGACCGCCCGCTCGTCGACGGGAACCCCGCCGAGGTGACTGTAGAATCCGCCGGCCCTCGCGTTGCCGTTCAGCACCCACACCGTCAGGGCTGTACCTCCCTTGGCCTGCAGCACCCGGGCCGTGGTTTCGAAGAGGCGCCGGCCGAGGCCACCGCCTTGGGCCGATTTCAAGAGATAAAGGGTGAAAATCTCCGATTCCTGCTGCGTGCCGTCGGCCCCGACGAGGGCTCCGGCGCAGTAGGCCAGGAGGCCGCCCGGACCCTCCGCCGCCAGCACCACTTCCGCGGCTCTGGCGTAAGAGAGTTGCCGACGCCAGCGCCTGGCATGAACCGGCGCGCTCATCCGGGCGAGATAAGGGGCTGGCAGCAAACCGGGGTAGGTCTCGCGCCACGCCAGGACGTGGACCTCCGCCAGGGCGCGGGCGTCGCCAGGTCCGGCGGGAACGATGATGGTCTCGGCCAGGCGCTCCATGAGGAATCGCAGCTTGACCCGCCGGGGCGTGCGGTCAAGGGCTGACGCGAGTAGGCGGTCCCTATAGCGTGGCGGTGATGAACCAGCATGCCGCGCCGATTCCCGCGCTCGCGCCCTCCGGCGCCAGCCCGGTGATGGCGCAATTCTTCGACGCCAAGGCCAGGGCGGCCGACGCCCTGCTGTTCTTTCGCATGGGCGATTTCTACGAGCTGTTTTTCGATGACGCGGCCAAGGCGTCGGCCGCCATCGGCATCGCCCTCACCCATCGCGGGACGCACCAGGGGCAGCCGATCCCCATGGCCGGGGTGCCCGTCCATGCCGTCGAGGCCTACCTCGCCAAGCTGATCCGGGCCGGCTTCAAAGTCGCGGTCTGTGAACAGATGGAGGATCCCGCCGAAGCGCGGCGGCGAGGATCCAAAGCGGTGGTGCGTCGTGAACTGGTACGAGTGATCACGCCCGGCACTCTCACCGAGGACGGACTGCTCGATGCCCGCGGCGCCAATCGCCTGGCGGCAGTGGCGATGCGGGCCGGCGCGGCGGCGGTGGCCAGCGTCGAGCTGTCCACCGGCGACGTCGAAAGCCTCAGTCTTTCCGCCGATGGCGTGGCGGGGGCCCTGTCGAGCCTCAATGCCAGCGAAATCCTCGCCTCCGACAGGCTGTTCGCCGATCCGGTCATCGGCGAGGCTCTGAGAACCGCCGGAGCCTTGGTCCAGCCCATGGCCGCGGCGCTCGCCGAGCCCGCGGCGGCCGAGGCGCGGGTCAAGCGCCTCTATGGCGTGGCGACCCTCGATGGGTTCGGCCCCTTGAGCGGCGCGGAGGTTGCCGCGCTCGGTCTCATCGCCGCTCATCTGGAAGTCACCCAGGGGGGCCGGCCCATAGCGCTCCGGGCTCCCCGCCGGGCGGCCGAGGCCGAGTTTATGGCCATTGATCCGGCCACCCGCGCTAGCCTGGAGATCGACCGCACCCTCGCTGGTCGGCAACAGGGCTCATTGCTGGCCGCTATCGACCGCACGGTGAGCGCGCCCGGCGCCCGCCTTCTGGCCGCTCGCCTCGCCCGACCCCTTCTTTCCCCGAAGGCAATCAATGAGCGCCTGGACGCTGTCGACTGGTTCGCCGAGCGTCCCGACCTGCGCCGAGCCCTGCGCGATCGCCTCGGCGAAGCGGGCGACATGGCGCGAGCGCTCTCCCGCCTGACCCTCGGCCGCGGCGGCCCGCGAGATCTGGGCGCCCTGCGAGACGGTCTGACAGCCGGCGGCGCCATCGCCGCGCGGCTCCTCATCGAGGCCGACCCCGTACAGCCCCTGCCCGCCGAACAGGGGCGCGCCCTGGCCAGCCTCGATCCTTCCAAAAACGGTCGCCTCGAAGATCTTCGCCAGACTCTGGAAAGGGGTCTCATCGGCGATCTTCCGACGCAGACTCGCGACGGCGGTTTCGTCGCCGATGACGTTTCAGGCGAGCTCGACGAAGCCCGCGCTTTGCGCGACGACAGCCGGCGCGTCGTCGCCGCTCTGGAGGCGCGCCTTGCCGCCGAGTCCGGCGCGCCCTTGAAGATCCGCCACAACGCCGTTCTCGGCTATTTCGCCGAGGTCAGCGCCCGTCACGGCGAGGTCCTGATGCGCCCGCCACTCTCGGCCACCTTCATCCATCGCCAGACCCTGGCCAATCAGGTCCGATTCACCACCCTCGAGCTGGCCGAACTGGATGCGCGGATCGCCCGCGCCGCCGACCATGCGCTGGCCCTGGAGTTAGCGATTTTCGAGACCTGGCGGGCGGCCGCCCATGGTCTGGCCGGTCCGGTCCAGGCCGTCGCGGAGACCCTGGCGGGGCTCGATGTCGCCGTCGCCTTGGCCGAGTGGGCAAATGAGGTCAACGCTGCCCGCCCGATGGTCGACAATTCGATGGCCTTCGAGGCCAAGGCCGCACGCCATCCCGTGGTCGAGGCCGCCGTCCGTCGCTCCGGTGAGGCCTACACGCCCAACAGCTGCGCCTTGGACGGGACCGGCGAGAGCGCCCCGCGTCTGGCGATTGTCACCGGTCCCAACATGGCCGGCAAGTCGACCTTCCTGCGCCAGAACGCCCTGATGGCGATCCTTGCCCAAGCGGGGTGTTTCGTGCCGGCGGCATCCCTGCGCCTGGGCGTGGTGGATCGGCTGTTCAGCAGGGTCGGGGCGGGCGACGACCTCGCCCGGGGCCGCTCGACCTTCATGGCCGAGATGGTCGAAACCGCCGCCATCCTGACCCAGGCCACGGCCCGGTCCTTCGTTATCCTCGATGAGATCGGCCGCGGCACCGCCACCTACGATGGCTTGGCGATCGCCTGGGCCTGCGCCGAGGCCCTGCACGAGACCAACCGGTGCCGCGCCCTCTTCGCCACCCACTACCACGAGCTGGCCGCCCTGGAGGGCCGCCTCGCCCACGTCGCCAACCTCTGCCTCAAGGCCAAGGAATGGAACGGCGAGCTTGTTTTCCTCCACGAGGCAGGGCCGGGTTGCGCCGACCGCTCTTACGGCGTCCAAGTCGCCCGCCTGGCCGGAGTGCCGCCGGCGGTCGTCGGACGGGCCCGCGAGGTGCTGAACCGCCTGGAAAGCGAAGGCGTCGCTCACGCGGGACTTGCCGAACTCCCCCTCTTCGCCGTCGCCGAACCGGCGGCGTCGCTAGTCGGCCCAAGTCCGGTGGAAACCGCACTCGCCGGCCTCGACATCGACAGCATGAGCCCGCGCGAAGCGATGGACGCGCTCTATCGGCTCAAAGCCATGACGCTATAGTCTCCTCATCCCATGCCACCGCGCCTCAAGCCGACCCGCATCGAACATGTCGTCGACGGCCATCGCCTGAGGGCGCAGCTCTCCGCCGCCGCTCTCGACGCGCTCGGCGATCCTGGCGAACAGCGCGCCCGGGCCATCGAAGTCCTCAAAGCGGCCTTGTTCCGTGGACGGATGATCGCCAAGGAGCGGCTGGAGAACGGGGCCGGCGGGGTCGAGACGGCGAGGCTCCTGAGCGCGGTCACAGACGAGGTCATTCGCTGCCTCTATGACTTCACCACCGTGCACGTCTTCCGGGCCCGCAATCCCACCGAGGGCGAGCGCATGGCCCTGATGGCGGTGGGCGGCTATGGCCGCGGCTCCCTGGCTCCCTTTTCCGACATCGATCTGCTGTTTGTGCGGCCCTACAAGGAAACTCCGCATATCGAGAGCGTGATCGAGTTCATGCTCTATGCCCTGTGGGACCTCGGCTTCAAGGTCGGCCACGCTTCGCGCACCATCGCCGACTGCATCAAACTCGCCCGCGAGGACCATACGGTGCGCACCTCGATCCTCGAGGCCCGCCGCCTGACCGGCGATGAGGCCTTGGCCGGCGAGCTGCACAAGCGGTTCCGCGACGAGGTCGTCAAGGGCACCGGCGCCGACTTCGTGGCCGCCAAGCTCAAGGAGCGAGACGAGCGCCTCGCCCGGGCCGGGGCCAGCCGCTTCCTCGTCGAGCCCAACGTCAAGGAAGGCAAGGGCGGACTTCGCGACCTGCACACGCTCTTCTGGATCGCCCAGTACCTGCATCCCGACGACGGCATCGAGGCGGTCTTGCGCCTGGACATGTTCGACGCCCGCGAGGTGCGGGCCTTCATGCGCGCCTTTGATTTCCTGGAGGCGGTGCGCGCCCACCTGCATTTCACCACCGGGCGGCCGGAAGAGCGCCTGACCTTCGATGTGCAGCCCGAGATCGCTCAGCGGATGGGCTATCACGACCGGCCACGCCGCGACGGCGACAACACCCCGGCGGTCGAGCGCTTCATGCGGCGCTATTTCCTCATCGCCAAGGAGGTCGGGACCCTGACCCGGGCCTTCTCCGCCAAGCTCGAGGCGGAGCACCTCAAACAGGCGCCGCGCGGCCTGATGCGCTTCCTGCCGGCCAGGACGCGGCGCAAGGCGGTCGTAGAACCGGGGTTCCTGCTGGAAGGGGGCCGCCTCGGCGTCGTCGGACCCGAGGTCTTCGATGAGGATCCGGTCAACCTGCTGCGCCTGTTCAGGATCGCTGACGCCCGCGACCTCGACCTTCATCCGGACGCCTTCACCGCCGCGACCCGTCGCCTCCCCCTGATCACCTCGCGCGTTCGCCGCGATCCGACCGCGGCCCGGGTCTTCCTCGACATCCTGGCCAAGGGCCGCAAGCCACGCCGCACCCTGGAGCTGATGAATGAGGCCGGGGTGCTGGGCCGCTACCTCCCGGAGTTTGGGCGCATCGTGGCCCAGATGCAGTTCAACATGTACCACTCCTACACGGTCGACGAGCACACCCTGCGGGCGGTGGGGGTGATCAACGACGTTGTGGCGGGGCGCCTCGCGGACGATCATCCCCTTTCCGCCAGCGTCATGCCCCTGATCGAGGACCGCGAGGCCCTGTTCCTGGCCATGCTGCTGCACGACACCGGCAAGGGCGGCCACGGCGGCCAGGAGGTCGCCGGAGCGCGGGCGGCGCGCCAGGCCTGCGAGCGCTTGGGCTTGGAGCGCGCGCGTATCGACCTCGTCGCCTGGCTGGTCGAGCATCACCTGCAGATGAGCGACTTCGCCCAGAAGCGGGATGTGGCCGACCCGGCGACGGTGGCCGCCTTCGCCGGCATGGTCGAAACTCCCGAGCGACTGCGCATGCTGCTTATTCTCACCATCGCCGATATCCGGGCGGTGGGGCCGGGCGTGTGGAACGGCTGGAAGGGACAGCTTCTGCGTGAACTCTATGAGGCTGCCGAAGCGACATTCAGAGGCGGCCGCACGTCTGATGCCGCCGGAGTCGCCAGGCGCCGCCAGGAAGCCCTGGCCTACGACGCCCGCATCGCGCTGACCGGCGCCCATCCCGAGGCCCGGACCTGGGCGAGCGCAATGGAAGACGCCTATTTCGCCAGCTTCTCGGAGGAGGAACTCCGGAGCCACGGACAGCTGGCCAGCCGGGCTCGTAGCGAGGGGGGCGCGGCGGCCAAAGCCGAGATCCGCACCCAGCGCAACGCCACCGAGATCGTTGTCGCCGCCCCCGACCGCCAGGCTCTGTTCGCCGATCTCGCCCTGGCCATCTCCGCCGCCGGAGGCAATGTGGTGGGCGCACGAATCTTCACCTCGTCGGCCGGCGAGGCCCTCGACGTCTTTTTTGTCCAGAACGCCGCCGCCGCGCCATTCGGCGAAGACAGCCCCCGCGCCCTGGAGCGGCTTCTGAGCGCCCTCGAGCAGGCTGGCCGGGGCGAGGCGGTGCGCTTCGAGCCGACGCGCGGTGTGCTGGCCGGCCGGCCCTCGCCATTCACCATCGCCCCGATGGTGGCGATCGACAACGATGCCTCCCTCACCTCCACAGTGATCGAGGCGTCCGGCCGCGATCGGCCGGGCCTTCTCGAAGCCTTGGCGCGCGCACTGACGGAATCGCGGCTGTCGATCCAGTCGGCTCACATCGACAGCCATGGCGAGCGGGCGGTGGACAGCTTTTACGTCGTTGATTCCGCTGGGGAGAAGCTCACGGACACGGCTGGGATGACGGCGCTTCGGGCCCGAATCACCGAGGTTCTCGACGCGGAACCGGCCGCCGTTCCCAGCCGCCTTCCCAAGGCCCGGGCCAGCAGCGCCAGATAGCGGCCTCAGGCTCTGGCGAGGGTTCCCAAGGCTTCCCCGATGCTCGCCGCATCCGGCCCGATGATCACCTGCGCGCGCCCGGCCGCGGTAACGGCCAGGGCCCGGACCCCGGCGGCGATCGCCGCCGTCTCGTCAAGACGCGCCGGATCGGCGAGCCCGATCAGAAGCCGGCTTGACCGCACCTCGACGGAGGTCAGGTTCTTGGCGCCCCCTAGGGCGGCGGTCAGGGCCTCGATCGCAAGGGAAGAGGGCGGCCCCGTCGGACTGGCGGCCAAGGCGTCCTTGATTTCGCGCGCCACCTGGTCGGCGGTGGCCCCCACCACGACCTGCAGATCGCGCGGCGAGGGCCGCACCACGCCACGCGCGCCCAGAGCTTTCAATGCCCCCTCGTCGACGGCGTTCTGATCGCTCACCACCAGGCGCAGGCGGGTCGTGCAGGCATCGACGCTGATGATATTGGCCGCCCCGCCGAGCGCTTCGATGAAGCCCCGGGCGCGGGGCCCGGCGGCGATCCTTCCTATCGGCGCCGCCGCGACGTCCTCGCGTCCGGGCGTCTTCAGATCTAGGCGCTGGATGAAGTAGCGGAAGAGGCCGTAATAGAGGCCGAAATAGACCAACCCGACCGGCGCCAGCAGCCACGGCCGCGTCGCCTTGTTGAAGTTGAGCGCGAAGTCGAAGAGGCCGGCCGAGAACCCGAAGCCGAGCTTCACGCCCAGAAGGCTCATCACCACCATCGACGCGCCGGTGAGCACCGCGTGGACGAGATAGAGCACCGGGGCGAGGAACATGAACGAGAACTCGATCGGCTCGGTGACGCCGGTGAGGAGGGCGGTGAGGGCCAGGGAGAGCAGCATGCCGCCGGTCTCGGCGCGCCGCTCCGGCCGGGCGGCGTGGTACATCGCCAGGCACGCGGCGGGCAGGCCGAACATCATCACCGGGAAGAATCCGGCCATGAACGAGCCGGCGGTGGGATCGCCGGCGAAGAAGCGGTTCAGGTCGCCCGTCACCCCGTGATAGTCGCCGATGATGAACCAGGCGATGTTGTTGAGGATGTGGTGCAGGCCGGTGACGATCAACAGGCGGTTGAGCATCCCGTAGAGGAAGAGCCCCAGCGGACCTGCTCCGACGATCAGCCGGCTGAGGCCATCGATGGCGGCGTCGAGGCGTGTCCAGCCAAGACCGAAGACCGCCGCCAGGCCAAGGCCCGCCAGACCCGCCGCGATCGGCACGAACCGCCGGCCGCCAAAGAAGGCCAGGTAGTCCGGCAGCTTGATCGCGCCAAAGCGGTTGTAGAGCCAGCCGGCGATCACCCCTGACAAGATTCCCAGAGGGACGCTGAGCTTGAAAAGAGCGCCGGCGCGGAAGTCGGCGCTGGCGAGCTTGGCCATCCTGTCGGCGAGGCCGGCGACGGCGCCGGGCGGAACAGCGATGAGGGCCTGCGCGCCATTGCTGGCCACGAGAAAGCAGACCACTCCGGCCAGACCCGCCGCTCCGTTGCCGTCGCGGGCGAAACCCACCGCGACGCCGATGGCGAAGAGCAGGCCAAGGTTGTGAAAGATGGCGTCGCCCGCGGCGGCGATGAAGCCGATGTTGAGAAGATCCGGCTGGCCAAGGCGCAGCAAGAGCCCGGCGACCGGCAGGACGGCGATCGGCAGCATCAGGGCCCGGCCCAGCGGCTGCAGTGCGCCAATGGAAAGCTCAGCGCCGAAAACCTTCATCGCTCGCCTCCTGAGGCAGAGGACATCAGCGCCCGCACCTCGGCGGCGCTGGCGCATTCGAGGGCCCGGGCCGCCAGATCCTCGCAAGGAGGAAAGGTGAGGGCGCGGACCGCGGCCTTGAGTTCTGGGATCGCGGCCGGCGGCGCGGATAGCTCGGTCACTCCCAGGCCGATGAGGATCGCCGCGGCGGCCGGATCGGCGGCCAGACCGCCGCACACGGCCACTTGCCGTCCGTGGACCCGCGCCCCGCGCGTCGTCGCTGCAATGAGGCGTAGCACGGCCGGGTGCAGGGCGTCGGTCTGGCCGGCCAGCTGCGGGTTCTCCCGGTCCATGGCCAGGACGTACTGGGTGAGATCGTTGGTGCCGATGGAGAGGAAATCGGCCTCGGCGGCCAGGAGATCAGCGGTGACCGCCGCCGCCGGCGTCTCGATCATCACCCCCACCTGGATCTCGTCCCTGTGGCCGAGCTCGGAGCGGGCGATCGCGATCGCCTGTCGCACCGCGGTCAGTTCACTGAGGCTGGCGACCATGGGAACGAGGATCCGGCATTGGTTCTGCGGCGTAACACGCAAGATCGCGCGGATCTGAGCGGACAGCAGTTCGGGCCGTGAGAGGCTCACACGCACTCCACGCAGCCCCAGCGCCGGATTGGCTTCGGGAGGCAGGTCGAGGAACGGGACGGGTTTGTCGCCGCCGACGTCGAGGGTGCGGATCACCAGGGGGGCGCCGGCCAGGGTCTTGGCTATGGCCTGGTACGTCTCCACCTGCTCATTCTCGCTTGGGGCGCCTTCCCGGCCGAGGAACAGGAACTCGGTGCGCAGGAGTCCGCAGCCCTCGGCTCCGGCGGCCATGGCGGCCCCGGCGTCGGCCACGGAGCCGAGATTGGCGAAGACCTCAATTCGGGTCCCATCGCCCATGCGGCAGGGCTCGGAGGCCAGGGCGGCCGTCTCCCGTCGCCTGGCGTGCAGCACCGCCAAGCGAGTCTGGGCCTGGCTAAGTTCGCTGGCGCTGGGGGCGACGTGAAGGCGGCCGGCCCCGCCGTCGAGGATCACGGCCGCGCCATCCGGGACGCGCATGACTGCCGGGCCCACCGCCACGACGGCCGGAATGTTCATCGCCGTGGCCAGGATGGCGACGTGGGAAGTCGGGCCGCCGCGCGCCGTGCAGATGCCGGCGAGAGTCTTCGGCAAGCCGATCAGCTGGGCGGGACCGAGATCCTCGGCCAGAAGGACGGCGTGGTCGGGCAGCACCTGAGGCGCCTCGCTCTCGCCGGCGAGCTCGACCAGGACCTGGCGCTCGAGATCGACCAGGTCGTCGGCCCGTTGGGCGATATGCACGTCGCTCACCTGGCGCAGAATCGCAACCTGAGCCTCGATGGCCCGGCGCCAGGCCACGCCGGCGCTGGCCCCCGCCTCGATCGCGTCGCGGGCGGCGGCGGCCAGGTCCTCGTCGTCGAGAAAGGCAAGATGGGCGCGGACGATCTCCGTTTGCGCCTGCGGGCCTGTGGCGGCCTGACGGGACATGCGCTGGCGAAGGGCGGACAGGGCCTCCGCCAGGGCGGCGCTTTCGGCGGCCACCCCGCGGGAGACCTCGTTGACGGCCGGGGCCCGGGCGATCAGCCGCACCGCCGAGCCGATGGCGAGGCCCGGCGCGGCGGGCGTGCCCTCCAGGACCGAGGCGTCGGCGGGCGGCAGCTCAGGCCCAGGCGCCTGGGCGAGCGAAGGCGCGGGGGGCGGCGGTTCGCCAGGCAGGCCACGTTCGATCAGGTCCGCCACGGCCGCGACGGCCCCGGCAGCCTCGGCGCCGCTGGCGGTCACGCTGACGGCGTCATGCCTGACCAAGCCGAGCGCCATGATCGCCACCGGGCTCCTGGCGTTGGCCTCGCGGCCGCCGTGCGAGAGGCGGATGTCGGCGACGTGGCGCTTGGCCTCGGCGGCGATCAGCGCCGAGGGCCGGGCGTGCAGCCCGTGAGCGAGCGGAATCACGACCTGGCGCGCCGCCGTCTCCGGTTTGACCGGGCTGGCGGATGAGGTCTCCGCAAGGGGCCGAATTTCCATCACCACATCACCGACTTCCACCCGCCGGCCGATGTTCCTGCGCACAATCTCGAATTCGTCGCCGTTGGTGAGCACCATAGGGGTGATGAGGCTCTTGGCCGTCCTGGCCACCGCCTCGAGATCGACGCTGATCAGCAGATCGCCGGCTTTGACCGCCGCGCCGTCAGCGACATGGCGGATGAAACCCCGACCGCCCAGGCTGACCGTTTCGAGGCCCACGTGAACAAGTAATTCCGCCCCACAGCCGGCGCGCAAACTCACCGCGTGGCCGGCCCGATGGACACTGGTCACCTCGCCATCGCACGGCGCGCGCACCTCGGCGCCGACCGGGTCGATCGCCACCCCATCGCCCAGCATCCGGCCCGCGAAGACAGGATCATCGACCTCGTCGAGGCTCTCGGCCCAACCGCGCATCGGGGCGCCGAGTTTGAGAACGGCCAAGATCAGCTTCCCTTCCCGGCGACGAGCTGAACCGCGTTCAGGCCCCAGATGGGATCGGTGCTGTCGCCGGCGACGGCGAAGCAAAGGCTGTGGCGGCCGGGCCGCGGGGGCAGGGCGGCGGAAAGCTCGCTCAATCCCGGCCGGGCGGGACCGAGCGGAAGGGCGGTCAGCAGCTCGCCCTCGCAACCGTCCAGGCGGACCTGCATCTCCATGCCCGAATGGGTCGAGGGCCGGCGAACGATACGGGCGAGATCGGCGCCAATCTGAAGGTTGAAAGGGATCGCGCCAACTTCGAGCTTCACCCCGCGCACGCCCGCTAGATCAACGTCCCGCCACATCCAGCAGAGATTCATCACCTCGACGAGCATCACGGCTCGCGGCTGCCCGGCGGGCGCCGAGCCTTCGAGACCGAGGGGCAGGCCGCCGGGGCAAAGATCGAGCTGCTGGCTCACGCGCCGACGAATCGACTGGGCATCCAGGCTCTCGCGCACGACCGGCGAAATCCGCCGCGACCCATCGAAGCTGGCGGCGGCAATCCGGCTTGGCAGCGGGACACTCCAAGGCTCCGAATAGACCGGCGATGCGGCGTCAGGCTCGGCGCCGGTGAGGCTGTAGCGTATCTGACCATAGCCGGTCTGGTTGGCCAGGGTGATGCGGGCGGCGGCCGCGCCGGCCGGTTCCGCCGCGATCTCGACGGCGAAGACGCTGGAGTCCTCGGCGAGGCCCACGCTCCTGAAGCGGGCGAATTCGGCCGGCATGCGGGCGAGGAAATCCGGCCAGGCGCGCTCGCTCTGGGGCGTCCATCCAGCCTCCGCTACGGCGGCGGCGCGCGGAAACATCATCATCGCCATTCGATCATCCGTGCGGATATGCTCGCTCCACATGTTGCCCTGCAGGCCGAGGATGTGGGCGCGATCGGCGCTGCTGAAGGCGGCCGCCGGCGGCGAGGCGGCGCTCACCGGTCCAGGCGCAGGCAAGGGCGGGGCGCCCGGATCGAGTTCATAGACATTCTTCAGGCTGACCACCGTGCCTCTCCCAGGGGGCTCGCTGGGAAGCACGCCTTGACGATTGTCGAAATAGAGGGTGGGGGCGATGGCGATAACCACATCGTGACCGGCCCTGGCGGCCGTCAGCGCGCTCGCGGCGCCTTGCCAGGAGGCGACAATCGCCCCCGGCGGCAGTGGGCCGCCCTTGAGGATCTCTTCCCAGCCGATCGCGCGCCTCCCGTGGGCGGCCAGATAGGCTTCGATCCGGCGAATGAAGTAGTTCTGCAGGCCGGTCTCGTCGGCGATGCCGAGCGCTTTCATTCGCGCCTGGACGGCCGGCGAGGCCTTCCAGATATCCAAGGGGACCTCGTCGCCGCCGATGGCGATGATCCGGCTGGGAAAAAGGGCAATGACCTGGCCAAGCACCTGGTCGAGGAAGGCGAACACGTGCTCGTCGACGCCGTAGGCATAGGGCAGGATGCCCCAGTCGCTCTGCACGGATCTTGGCGGCGGCGGCCCGGCCGAAAGCTCGGGGTAGGCGAGCAGGGCGGCGACCGCGTGACCCGGCATCTCGATCTCCGGGACGATGGTGATGTTCCGCGCCCGGGCGTGGGCGACGATCGCCCTGATCTCGCCTGGCGCATAGACGCCGCCATAGAGCGGCGGCCGGCCGGTTCTGGGGTCACGCGGCGGGGCGCCGACACTGGCAGGGATCCGCCAGGCCCCTACCCCCGTGAGCCTCGGGTAGCCGGCAATTGGCAGACGCCAGCCCTGGTCGTCGGTGAGATGCCATTGCAGGACGTTGAGCTTGTGGAGGGCCATCCAGTCGAGGGCCCGTTCGATGAAGCCCGGCGACTGAAAATGACGGGCCGAGTCCAGAAGCATGCCGCGCCAGGCGAAGCGAGGCTGATCGGCGACGTGGACAGGCGCGAGGCTGACGGGGCCTCGCCCTTCCTCGGCGGACATCAGTTGCCACAGCGTGACCGCCCCATAAAGGAGGCCGGCGTCCGATGAGGCGCTGATCACGATCTGGCCGTGAGCGACGGTGAGGTCATAGGCCTCGCTGTCGGCGGGGCCTGCCCGGCGGCGCAATACTACCCGCGCAGAAGCGCCGCCGCGTGTGGTGGGCGCAAGGCCCAGGCCGCGGCTCTGGCGGGCCAGTGATGCGAGCCAGCGGGCCGTTCGAAGGGCCGAAACGTCGCCCCGGGGAACAAGGATCCGCGCGCCGGTCGCCAGCCTCACGGGCGCGCCGGTGGCCGCTTCGACGCTCGCCGGGAAAGGAACGATGGGCAGGACAGTGGCCGCCGCATGGCTGGCCACAAGGGCGCCCAGCATGGCGGCGAGGACCCCTCTCCGGCGTCGACCTCTTGACTTGTCAGCCATCGCCAGCGGCGTGAGCGGCGCGGGCCGGAGTCCCCGCGCTGGGACGGCCGGCGATCCACGTCTCGTCCACCTCCAGCGCCTCGTCGAGCAGCACAAGGTCGGCGCGATAACCGGGCGCGATCCGGCCGTGGCTGGCCCCCAGGCCGAGAAACTCCGCGGGATTGCGGCTGGCCATGCGCGAGGCCTGGGCCACGCCGAGACCAAGCAGGCTCACCGCATTTCGCACCGCCGAGGCCATGTCGAGATCCGAACCGGCCAGGCGGCCGCGGGCGTCGAAACACGCCCCGTCGCGCACAGTGATCAGCTTGTTCTGCAAGGTGAAGGACGTGAGGTCCGTGCCGACGCAGGGCATGGCGTCGGTGACCAGAACAAAGCGGTCGAGCGGCCGGCACTTCAAGGCGATCTGGAGGACCACCGGGTCGACGTGGCGGCCATCGACGATGATCCCACACCATGCCGCCTCATCGGCGAGCGCCGCTCCGACCACGCCCGGTTCGCGGCTGGTCAGCGGCGACATGGCGTTGAACAGGTGGGTAAAGCCACTCATCCCGGCCTCGAGGGCGGCCCGCGTCTGAGCGCAGGAGGCGTTGGTGTGGCCGGCCGAAACAATCACCCCCGCCCCGACAAGGCGCTGGATCATCGCCGTCCCGGCCATTTCAGGCGCCAGCGTGACCAGGGTGCGGCCGGCGCCCAATGAGGCGAGCAGAGCAAGGCCCGCCTCGTCCATGCGGCGCAGTTTGCCGGCGTCGTGGATGCCCTTCTGCTCGGAGTTGAGAAAAGGTCCTTCGATGTGGACGCCCAGCACGCCCGGGGTCCCCTGGGCCATGGCCTTGCGGGTCGCGTCGATGGCCGCGCCGACCACGCTCAGATCGTCGCTGATCAGGGTGGGCAGGAAACCGGTTGTCCCGAACCGGCGATGCGCGACGCCGATGCGGGCGATCGTCCCTGGTGTCGGCGAGTCGTTGAAAAGCACCCCGCCGCCGCCGTTGACCTGGGTGTCGATGAAGCCCGGCAGAAGCAGGCCGCCATCCAGGTCGATACGAACCGTGCCGCCTGCGAGGTCGCGCTCGGGGACGACGGCGGCGATGGTCTCGCCGGAAATGACGACGGCCAGGCCCTCCGCGAGGCCATCGTCGATCATCACCTGACCATTGACGAGCGCGGCGGCCATCAGATCGTCTCTGTGACCTTGGCCAGGTGCGAGGGGCGGTCCGGATCGAATCCCCGGGTCCGGGCGAGGCCGTCAGCGAGCCGGTAAAAGCTCTGGATCTGGCTGATCGGTTCGAGCGCCGGATGGCCGGCGATCGAAGGCAACCCCATGACGGCGTGGGCCGGCGAGCCGCCGACCTGGATCACCGCCGCCCCCTGCCCCCTGGCGACAGCGACGAGGGCCTCCACCCCTTCCTCGGTCTCGTCGCCCTGGGTGAAGGCGAGAACCGGAAACGACGGTCCTATCAAAGCCATGGGGCCGTGGCGGATTTCCGCCGTGCTGAAAGCCTCGGCATGCAGACCGCAAGTCTCCTTGAATTTCAGCGCCGCTTCCTGAGCGATCGCGAAGCCCACCCCGCGCGCGACGACGTAGAGATGCTCGGCCTTGGCAAGCGGGCCTATCGCCGCGCTCCAGTCGAGGGACCATGCGGCTTCCAGCCGGGCGGGCAGCTCGTCCAGCGCCTGGGCCAGGCCGGCGTCATCACCCCACTCGGCGACGAGCTGGGCCACGGCTACCAAGCCGGCGATGAACGACTTCGTCGCAGCTACGCTCAGCTCCGGGCCGGCCCTCAATGGAATGGTGACATGGGCCAGTGCGCTCAGGGGTGACTCGGCGGCATTGACCAAGGCGACGACCGTGGCCCCGGCCGCGGCCGCCGCCTGGGCGGCGGCGAGGAGATCCGGGCTGCGGCCCGACTGCGAAACCGCCAGGCACAGGGTCTCGCTCATGTCCGGCGCCGCCTCGTAGACCGAGCTGACCGACGGCGAGGAGGAGGCGGTCATCACGCCCAGGCGAGTTTCGATCAGGTAGCGGGCAAAAGTCGCGACATTGTCCGAGCTGCCGCGCCCGAGTGTCGTCACCGCTCTGGGGGGCGCGGCCTTCAGGCGCTCGGCGAGGACCCGGGTCAGGGGGGCGTTCTGCTCGAGCTGAGCGCGCACGAGTCCGGGGGCGGCGGCGGCCTCGCGGAACATCTGCGTCAGCTTGGCGGTCATGCCGCCC
The DNA here is from genome assembly GCA_035605655.1 of Caulobacteraceae bacterium. GTDB lineage: Bacteria > Pseudomonadota > Alphaproteobacteria > Caulobacterales > Caulobacteraceae > Acaudatibacter. The sequence continues at coordinate 19,253 of DASZKO010000091.1, forward strand.
CGTCGCTGAGTTCGGCGACGAAATCGTAGGCGTCACCACGATAATAGGACTGGGTGAACTCCACGGCCCGGCCATCACGAACGAATCCGCGGCGCTCGATCAAGAGGCCCGGCGCGCCCGGGGCGATACTCAGCAAGCCAGCCTGCTCGTCGGTGAACAACACCGCCCGAAGCCGCTGCAGCGCCCGCACCGGACGGTGGCCGTGCCGCTCGAGGGCCTCGTAGAGCGAGTTCTCCACCGCCTCCTTGGAGGGCAGGGAGAAGCCCGGCACCGTCGTGTACTCCAGGGCCATGGGCGAATCGTCGGCATAGCGGATGCGGCTGAAGCGGTAGACGGGCGTGGCGGGGCTCAGGCCCAGGATCATCGCCTCTTCCGGAGTCACGGCCCCGTCGCTGCGGCGCAACCATTCGCTCCGCGGGACGCGCCCGCGCGAGATCATATCCTCCGAGAATGACGACAGCTTTGAGAAGCTCTTCTCAACCCGGGCGGCGACGAACGTGCCCGCCCCCTGCCGGCGGGTGACCAGCCCCTCGTCGGCCAGCGCATCGAGGGCTTTTCGAACGGTAATCCGCGAAACGCCGAGGTCCATGGCGATGTCGCGCTCAGCCGGCAGGGCTTCGTCGGGAGCCAGCCGATGGTTGGCGATGGCTTGGCGAAGGGCGCGGTGCAGCTGCTGGTAAAGCGGTCCTGGGGCCTGTTCACCCAAGCCGCCGATCAGCTCGGAGAGCGACATCGCCAACACAACCCCCTCATCCAACGGCCCGTTCCGCGACGGGCGAGCGCGACCTTCATGATGCGTTTGTGCCACGACCCCGCGCCTTTTGCATACCAAAATTTGAATGGTATTAAAATTACGCTGCTTTGGGCTTGCAAAGGTCACGATTCCTGTGACAACCTCGTTTCAGTTCCGTCGAGCGCGCTGAAACGTGTCTGGTGGGTGCGTCGAATTGGTATCTTAATGGCCTTTAGGCGAGGGACCCAAGGTGCGGTCCTTTAGGGGGAGAATAAAATGAACCTTCGTAGACCCATGCTGATCTGCTCGGCGAGCCTCTTCGCGCTCGGATTCGCGGTCGACTCGGCCATGGCCGCCGACGCGAGCCCGACCACGGTGGGCGAGATCGTCGTGCCCGGCATTCGCCAGTCCCTCGAAAAAGCCATCGCCATCAAGCGGGTCAACGAGAACTCCGTCGACGCCATCTCGGCCACCGACATCGGCAAGCTGCCCGACAAGAACGTCGCTGACGCCCTGCAGCGCCTGCCCGGCGTGGCCATTCAGGGCGCGGCCGGCGGCGAAGGGGGCTTCGACGAGGCCGATCGGGTCAGCATCCGCGGCACTTCGCCCAGCCTGACCAACGTCACCGTGGACGGCCACAACGTCGCCACAGGCGACTGGTTCATCCTCGATCAGTATAGCGTCGTCGGCCGCAGTGTGAGCTTCACCCTGCTGCCGGCGGAAATCGTTCAAAACGTGGTGGTCTACAAGACCCAGGACGCCTCGACCCTCGAGGGCGGGGTATCCGGCGCGGTCGATATCCAGACCCGCGATCCGCTGAGCCTTGGCAAGCCGTTCACCTTCGAGGGTTCGGCCGAAGCCGCTTTCAACAGCAACGCCGGGCAGCATGGCAGCCAGTGGCAGCCCCAGGTCAACGCCCTGATCGGCTGGCATAACGCCGACAATACCTTCGGCGCCATTCTCCAGGGCTTCTATGAGAAGCGCAGCGTGGTCCGTTACGGGCAGGAAATCCTCGGCTGGCAGGAGATCAACGCGACCAATACGCCGGCAACGGCGGCCGCTCTCCCGAACCTCGTGGGCGACCAGTCGCCGACCCTGATCGGCTCCACCCTGTTCGAGCAGCAGCGGACGCGTGAAGGCGTCACCGGCACCGTGCAGTGGCGGTCGAGCGACGACCGGGCCGAGCTGCGCCTCAACGGCTTCTACTCGCACCTCAACGCTTCGAACTACAACGACAACTACATGCTGTGGGGTAACCACGAATTCGCCACCAATGTGCCGACGTCCTACACGGTCAAGAACGGCACCGTGGTCGCTGCCAACTTCCCCTTGCTTGGTCCCGGCGACACCCCCACCGACGGCCTGATCGTCGACAACATCACCCGGCCGAACGAGATCGCCAAGACTTACTACATAAACCTCGACGGCAAGTTCAAACTGGGCGACCGGCTCACCCTCAAGCTCCAGGGCGGATATACCGATGGGGTCGGCGAGACGCCGGAGCAGCCCTCTTTCGAAGTCAACGGCCTGACCGGCATTTCCTACGCCCCCTCCGGCAATGGTTTCGTGGTCACACCCACCGACATCAATCCCCAGAGTCCCAATGGCCTGGCGGACGACTGGTCATGGAACGCCCGGTTCATCTCCGACGACAAGGAGTTCTATGCCAAGGCCGACGCTCAGTGGGACGTCAGCTACGGGTTCTTCAAGGATGTCGATTTCGGCGTTCACTTCGCCGATCACAGGCGCCAGGTCGACGGCTGGGACCGCGGCTGTACACTGGGCGCCGACAACGCCTGCTACGGCAGTCCGACAATGCCGTTCGCGGCTACCAATCCGACGCCCTATCCGAGCGGCTTCAACGCCGGGGCACTCGGCATTCCGGGGCTGTTGATCCCGATCGGCGGCGACCCGACCGCTATCGGCAAGATCATCAACGCCATTCCCGGCGGCGTGCGTGGGCCGATCTCGGCGATCGTCCAGCCTCAGAACTACTATTGGCTCGGATCGTTCAAGGTCCAGGAAACCGACATAGCCGGCTACATCATGGCGCATGTGGCCGGCGAACGCTGGCGGGGCAACGTCGGTGTCAGGATCGTCGACACCGACGAGAACGACTTCGTGAATTCGCCGTCCGATTTCGTAGGCGGTTCACCGGAAATCACGTCTTCTGCTTACGGCAACTATTTCGTCAATCACGTCACGCACAATTACCTCGATGTACTGCCGAGCGCGAACTTCACCTTCGACATCCAGAAGAACCTTCTGCTACGCCTGTCGGCGGCGGAGACCATGTCCAGGCCCGACTACAGTTCGCTCGGGGCCACGGTTACACTCAACGACCTTCTCCTGGTCGGCAGCGGCGGCAACGCGAACCTCAAGCCTGTGAAGGCGGCAGTTTTCGATGCCGGGCTCGAGTATTACTATGGGCCGGCGTCCCTGGTTTCCGTCAGCGTTTTCTATGACGACCTCCAGTCCTACGTCGGTTTCGGCAACCACACCCAATCGTACTTCAATATGCAGTTGGGCCATAACGCCGTCTATACGATCTCCACGCCGTTCAATATTTCGGGTGAACTGGAAGGCGTTGAAGTCCAGTTGCAGCAGCCGATCGGCTGGGGCTTCGGCTTCCAGGCCAACGGCACCTTCGTCGACGGCCACGACTCGTCCGGCGCCCCGCTCATCGGCACGTCCCGGTGGACCGGTAACCTGGTCGGCTACTACGAGAACCACGGGCTCAGCCTGCGAATGGCCTACACCTATCGCTCGCACTTCCTCGTGGGGCTTGATCGCGCCACGCCGGAGAGCCAGGCCAACTTCGGCACCCTCGACGCGTCGGTCGCCTATCAGATCACGCCGAACGTCGCGATCACGCTCGATGCCATCAACATCACCAACAGCCTTCTGAAGTACTACGCGGCGATCCCCACCCAGGTGCGCGCGGTCTATGACAACGGCACTCAGGTGTACGCCGGGATCAAGATCAAGTTCTAAGCGCCGATCGTCGGGGGGTTTCCCGCGTCGCGCCGAGCGCCGTCCCTCAGTTGGGGCGGCGCTCTTCTTTTTCCGGCCCGGCCGGCGGCGCATAGTCCGGTGATGTCCAAGGCCGCCAAAACCGACAAGCCGCGCTGGCGCCTTCAGTTCGAACGCGCCCAGGCCCTATTGGCACGCGGCGAAAGCAGGGCGGCGCTGGAAACGCTGCGCAGGTCGGTCACGCTGAACCCCCGCCTGGCGCCCGCCTGGCGCTCCCTGGGCGACATCCTGACGGCTGCTGGCCAGTTCGCCGCCGCAGCCTCGGCCTTCGATCGCGCTCGCGCCGCGACAATCGATGACCCGCGTCTGAGATCGATCGCCGACGCGCTGGCCGAGAATTACCTCCACGATGCCGAGCGCGACTTGGCTACAATTCACGGGCCCGCGGCACGCCAGCTTCAGGGCGAAGCACTTCGCCGGCGAGGCCGCCTGGCGGACGCGGCTCAGATTCTGAGCGCTTGCGTGGCGGAAGGGCCGGACTCCGGCGAGGCCCGGATGAGCCTGGCCCAGGTCCTCCTCGCAGCGCGCCACTTTGTGGACGCCGTCGCGCTGTTCGACACCCTCCTGGCCCGCGAGCCCGCGGACGTCCGCGCCCTGGCCATGAAGGCCGCCGCCCTGACCGAGATCGGCCGTTACGGTGAGGCCGCCGAGATCACCGGCGAAATCGCACAGGCCTTTCCCGATCAAACCTACGCCTGGCTGGTTCAGGCGAGCGCCCTGCGGACTCTCGGCCGCACAGCCGAGGCGATTGCGGCCTGGCGACGCTGTCTGACCCTGGACCCGCTATGCGCCGACGCCTGGCTCGGCCTCGCCAACCTCAAGACCTTCCGATTCTCCGGAGACGAGATCGCCGCCATGCAGGCGGCCGCGCGGACCGAGAGCCTAACGGACGAGGACCGGGCCAAGCTGCATTTCGCCCTCGGCAAGGCGGCCGAGGACGCTGGCGAGGATGGCGGCGCCTTTGAGCACTACCGCGAGGGCAATGCCCTCGAACAATCCCGCCGGGCCTATGATCCGGATCAGACGAGCGACTATGTGCGGCGATGCAAATGCCTCTTCACGCGTGCCTTCTTCACTGCGCGGCGCGGCTGGGGCGCGCCGGCGCCCGATCCGATCTTCATCGTCGGCCTGCCGCGTTCGGGCTCGACCCTGGTCGAGCAGATCCTGGCCAGCCATTCGGCCATCGAGGGCACCCACGAGCTGCCTGACCTGCCGATGCTGGCGTCGACCGTGCCAGCCTACCCCGAGGGCCTGGCGAAGCTCACCCGGGGGGACTTCGCAAGGCTGGGCGACGAATACCTCCGCCGCACGCGCGCCTATCGGAACCTCGGCCGGCCCAGGTTCCTCGACAAGACGCCCAAGAACTTCCAGCACATCGGCTTCATCCGCATGGCGCTGCCAGGGGCGAAGATCATTGATGTGCGCCGCCATCCCCTCGCTTGCGGGGTCTCGGTGTTCAAGCAGCACTTCGGCGCCGGGTTCAATAGCGCTTTCGATCTCACCCATATCGGCCGCTACTACGCCGACTACGTGGAGTTGATGGCCCATTTCGAGGCCGTCGATCCGGGCGCGGTTCATCGCCTGATCTATGAGGACCTGGTGGCCGACGCCGAGAGCGCCGTGCGGGCGCTCCTCGCCCATCTGAGCCTTCCCTTCGAGTCCGGCTGCCTGAAGTTCTTCGACAATCGCCGGGCTGTCGACACCCCCAGTTCCGAACAGGTCCGCCGGCCGATCTTCACCGACGCGGTGGACGACTGGCGACGCTTCGAATCGGCCATCGGACCGCTCATCGAGGCGCTGGGTCCGACTCTTGAGGGCTGGCGTTGAGGTCGCAACCGGATCAAGCTTTGCAACGTTGTCTCAGCTGAAGCCTTATGGAGCAAGCCTGCCATGAACATGACGCGTCGTTCCCTCGCCGCCGCTGCTTTCGCCGTGGCGAGCACCTGTGGTCCCTTGGCTCTCCCGGCCGCCCACGCGGCTTCCCGCGATGAACTCGTCTACAATGGCCGCGCGGCGCTCCAGCGCCTCGATGCCAGCGACTCTCGGTCGCGGTTCTATGCGCGGCGCGCGCGGGCCGTCCTGGTCTTTCCCTCGGTGATCAAGGCCGGACTCGTTTTCGGCGGGCAGACCGGCAACGGGGTGCTGTTCGTGCGTGGCCGCCCGGAGGCATTCTATAATCTCAGCGGCGGCTCCTGGGGCCTGCAGATCGGCGGCCAGAGCTTCAGTTACGCCTTGTTCTTCATGACCGCGTCATCCCTCGACTATCTCAGGCAGAGCGGCGGCTTCTCGGTCGGCACCGGCCCCTCCATCGTCGTCATCAACCGGGGCGCCGGGGCCGCGGCCGACACCACGACCCTCAGTCAGGACGTTTACGCCTTTCCGTTCAACCAGAAGGGCCTGATGGCCGATCTGACCCTGCAGGGCAGCAAAATCAGCCGCATCAACCCGCGCTGACCTCGGGGCGTCTGGGCCAATGCTCGACACCTACCCCGCAGCGCGCGAATACTGAGACAATTTACCGCGCCCCAGTCGCGACTCAGTTTAATAGAACGTGTGTTACAATTCTTCCCGGTCCTGGGGTGAGGGCCAGACTTGAACCAAGCGCCGACCGTCGGGGGGGTTCCCGCGTCGCGCAGAGCGCCGCTCCGCAAGGCCGGAGCGGCGCTCTTCTTGTCTGGAACTTGTATTTTTTCAATCCTCTAAGTATCCGAACCTGGTGATCCACGGGGCGAGCGAGGCGGCCACGGGGGCCAATTCGGCGGCGTAGGCCCGCCAACGGGCCAGCCCGCGACGATCAAGACCGGCCCGGATGCGAGCCGCGCTCGGGGTGCGCACGACACGCCCCGCCGAGGCCGCGGCGACATCGGCCATGGATGGGGTGAACTCGATCCCGAGGAAATCCGCGATCTCCGCCAGCTTCCCTGCAAAGTCCTCGACGAGGGACTCGTAGCGAACCTCCCGGATCCTGAGCGGCAAAAGGTCGCGATAGACCTCGGCCAGGCGCATGCAGGCGGCGTAGCAAGCGGCGGCGCCGCCAAGGTCGGTGAAGGCGTAGGTCATGGCGTTCATCTGAAAGCTGTTCATGAAGCAGCTCAGAATCACATCCCGCGGATCTCGCACGGCGAAGAGCACCTTGGCATCCGGGAAGAGCTTGGCGATCACAGGCAGGGAAAGGGTCTCGGCCGGAGCTTTGTCGAGGAAGACCTTCTTGCCCGGCGCCGCGCCGTGAGCGCGAACCACCTGCCAGTAACTTGCCCGCCAGGCCAGCGCATCGTCGGCGGAGATGTGGGCCAGCTTCTCGAGTCCCTGAGGGGTTTTCAGAAAGGCTTGGTAGGCATCGGCGAGGCTCGGGGCTTCCTCGAGAGCCACGACGGCCGAATGGCCGGCGAGGGCCTGCTCCAGCAGGGTCGTGCCGGATCTTGGAAAACCCACCAGAAAAACGTGGCTCCGCGGGTCGTCGGAAGTGGGCGCGAGCGGGGGGGCGCTCGACCACGGCGTCCGATCGGCGGCCTCGAACCAGTCGGCCAAGCGGTCGAACTTCTCCACCTGCCCCTCGTGACCGGCCGCCCGGCCGGCGAAGTGAGCCCGTTGTATGGCTTTGCCGCAAGTCGCGGCGGCGAAGGCGGCGGCGGTCCGGTCCAGGCGGTCGAGGCAAATCGCCTGGAGCAGCATAGCCTCGGAGAGTGCCTCACCGATGAGTCTGCCACCGGCCAATAAAGTCTGCACGGCCGACAAGGCTGGCTCAAACTCACCCCGGGCGACGCCGAGTCGGGCCGTCAGCCAGATCGCCGCCGCGCTCTCCGTTTCCAGGCCGCCGACCAGGGCCGCGGCGCGATCAAGGTCGCCGCTGTCGAAGGCCAGCACCGCCAGGCCGAACCGGGCCTCGGACGACGCCACGTCGCGCTCCAGGGCCCGCTCGTAGAAAGCCGCGGCCTCTCCGGGCCGGCCGAGCGCCGTCAGCGCCGCGGCATGGCCACACAGGGCCGGAATCGCCGCCGGGTCGAGCTTCACCGCTTGCGCCCAGGCCTTGGCGGCGAGATCGGGGCGGCTGGAGGCGGCGAGCGTCTCACCTAGCGCGCTCCAGGCCGCGAGCTCATCGGGCGACGAGCGTGTCCATTCGGCGGCGAGGGCCACCGCCTCGTCCATACGACCGGCGCGCCGCAGAGCGGCAAGCGAGGTCAGCCGCTGCTCTTTCCTGCTCGTCTCGTCGCCCGGGGTCATCTTTCCTCTATAGCGCCTTCGCCGCCCCCTGCGCGCCTTGCCGCCGTTCGGCGATGCGGGTAGAGCCTCGCCGTCATGGACAGACCCTCAGATCGGCGATGGCGCCGGCCGTCGAGATCGGCCTAGCCCGTTCCCGTACCGTCCGCGGCTCCTTCCGCCAGGAATCTGATCCCATGACCGACACTCCCCCCTCAGCATACGCGAGCCCTCCTCGCGTCTTCTCCGGCGTCCAGCCCTCGGGCGCCCTGCACTTGGGCAACTATCTCGGCGCCCTGGTGAAGTTCGTCGCCTTGCAGCGCGAGCGCGAATGCCTGTTCTGCGTCGTCGACATGCACGCCATCACCGCCTGGCAGGATCCCGCAGCGCTCGCCGCCCAGACCCGCGAGATCGCCGCGGCCTACATCGCCGCCGGAGTCGATCCGGAAAGGGCGATCATCTTTCCACAGTCGGCGGTCGGCGCCCACGCGGAGCTGGCGTGGATTCTCAACTGCGTGGCGCGCCTGGGCTGGCTCGACCGAATGACCCAGTTCAAGGACAAGACGGGCAAGCACAAGGAACGGGCGAGCGTCGGGCTCTACACCTATCCGGTGCTGCAGGCCGCGGACATCCTGCTGTACAAGGCCACCCATGTGCCGGTAGGCGAGGATCAGAAGCAGCACCTGGAACTGGCCCGCGACATCGCCAGCAAATTCAACCACGACTTCGACGCCCCCGGCTTCTTTCCCCAGCCTCAGGCGCTCGTCGAGGGACCGGGAGCGCGGATCATGTCTCTGCGCGACGGGGCGGTGAAGATGTCCAAGTCCGATCCGTCGGATCAGTCGCGGATCAACCTGACCGACGACGCCGACCAGATCGCCGGCAAAATTCGCCGCGCCAAGACCGATCCCCTGCCTCTGCCCGAATCGCCCGAGGGCCTGGCGGGGCGGCCCGAGGCCGACAACCTGGTTGGCATCTATGCCGCCTTGACCGGCGAGACCAAGGCCGAGGTGCTGGCGAGCTTCGCCGGGAAGGGCTTTGCCGAGTTCAAGCCCGCGCTCGCCGATCACCTGGTCGAGCACCTGGCGCCGGTTTCGCAGGCCATGCGGAGAATGATGGCCGATCCGGGCGAGATCGACCGGATCCTCGCTTGCGGCGCCGAAAAGGCCCGCGCCTTGGCCGCGCCAGTCCTCGAGGACGTCAAGAAGATCGTCGGATTCTGGCCGGGCCGGTGAGGTTGCGAAGGCCGCCGCCCAGCGCCATCTAGACCCTGAAGAGAGCGAGAGCCGAAAGACCAGGATGTTCATCCAGACCGAAACGACGCCCAATCCGGCGGTCCTGAAGTTCCTGCCCGGCCGCGAGATTCTCGCTGAGGGCACACGCGAATTCCGCGACGCGGGCGAAGCAGCAGCGTCGCCCCTGGCCCAGGCCCTGTTCGGCTTGGCGGGGGTGCGGCGCGTGTTCTTCGCCGGCGAGTTCCTCACCGTGAGCAAGGCCGACGACTACGATTGGGGGCACCTGAAAGCCCCGATCCTGGCGGCGATCATGGATCACTTCACCAGCGGCGAGCCGTTGCTGCGTGATGACGAGGGCGAAGCCGTGGCCGAGGAAGCTTACGAGGGCGAAAGCGCCGCCGTCGTGGCCGAGATCAAGGATCTCCTCGATTCGCGAATCCGACCAGCTGTGGCCCAGGACGGCGGCGATATCCTTTTTTCCAAGTTCGAGCCCGACACCGGGGTCCTGTGGCTGCATATGCGCGGGGCCTGCTCGGGCTGCCCGTCTTCCTCGGCGACCCTGCGGGCCGGGGTGGAAAACATGCTCCGCCACTACGTTCCCGAAGTGACCCGCGTCGAGCAGGTGCTTTAGCGCCCCGGCGCAGATGCTGATTCTCGTCGTGGACACCTGCCTGGCCATGTGCCAGGCGGCGCTCGTTCGGGGCGGCGTCGCCCTTGCATCGAGTCGCGAACCCATGGTCCGCGGCCATCAGGAACGACTGGCGCCGATGGTCTCCGAGGTGATGGCGGCGGCGGGCGTGCGCCTCGCGGAAGTGGAGCGGATCGCCGTCACCGCAGGACCTGGATCGTTCACCGGCCTTCGCGTCGGGCTCGCCTTCGCCAAAGGGCTGGCGCTGGCCCTCGAGCGGCCTTGTCTCGGCGTCGGGACCCTCGCGGCCCTGGCGGCGAGCGAGGCGGGCGATGGCTTTCGCACAGCGGCCATCGATGCGGGTCGCGGGGCGGTTTACCTGCAGTGCTTCGCGGGCGAGGATGAATTGAGCGCGCCTGATCGCCTCCCGCTCGAGACCGCGGCGGCGCGGATCATCCAGATCGGCCGCGACCAGATGCTGATCGGACCCCAGGCCTCGGCCCTGGCCCTCGTCCTTCCCGGCAGCACGCCGGTTGATTTGGCCGCGCCTTCGCCTCTCGCCATCGCGGGCTTGGCCGCCAAGTCGCCAGTCGTCCCGCCGCGGCCTCTCTACTTGCGCGCCCCAGATGCGAAGATCGCCGCGGCAAGGACGCCGCGATGACCGGCCGCCTGGACGCGCCCGCCATGGCCGCCTTGCATGCCCAAGCATTCGAGACACCGTGGACCGCCGAGGCCTTCGAAATGTTCTTGGCCAGTCCCGGCGTTTTCGCGATTGCCGAACCGAAGACGGGCGCGCCGCTGGGCTTCATTCTGTGCAGGGTCGCGGCCGAGGAGTCGGAAATCCTCACCCTTGCGGTGCACCCGGAGCACCGCCGGCGGGGCATGGCCGCGGCTCTTGTGCGGGAGGCGATGGCGACGGCGAAGCGACAGGGCGCCACGCGTCTTTTCCTCGAGGTGGCGGAGGACAACGCTCCCGCCCTTGCCCTCTACAAGCGCGCGCGATTCGCAGAGGTAGGCCGCCGCCGCGGCTATTACGGCCGCGGCGAGAAACGCACCGACGCCCTGGTGCTGGGACGCGACCTTAACAGCGTCCCCGCCGAGCCCTATGCTGGGGCCGGCGTCGAAGGGAACCGCCAGGTGGATCGGCTGGAAAAACTGTGCATCGAAAGAGGGCTGCGGATGACCGACCAGCGGCGGGTGATCGCCCGCGTGCTGTCCTCGGCGAGCGATCATCCGGACGTCGAAGAATTGCATCGCCGCGCCCATGAGATTGATCCGCACATCTCCATCGCCACGGTCTATCGGACCGTGCGGCTCTTCGAGGAATCCGGGATCCTCATGCGCCACGACTTCCGCCAGAACCGCTCGCGCTACGAGGAAGCCGGCGAGATTCATCACGATCATCTCATCGACATGAAGACGGGCAAGGTGGTCGAGTTCGTCGACGAGGAGATCGAGGCGCTGCAAAAGGCCATCGCCAAGCGGCTCGGCTATCGCCTGGTCGATCACCGCCTCGAACTCTACGCCGTGCCGACCGATGAGTGAGGCGGGGCCAGCCCGCGCGGGCCATTCGAAACGGGTGTTCATCAAGAGCTTCGGCTGTCAGATGAATGTCTACGACAGCGAGCGGATGGCCGATCTTTTGGCCCCGCTCGGCTACGCCCTCACGGAAAGCGCCGACAGCGCCGACGTGGTCGTGCTCAACACCTGCCATGTCCGCGAGAAGGCGGCCGAGAAGGTGTACTCCGAGCTCGGCCGGGTCCGGGCCCTGAAGGACGAGCGGGCGGCGGGCGGAGCTGAGATGACCGTCGTGGTCGCCGGCTGCGTCGCCCAGGCCGAGGGCGCGGAGATCATCCGCCGGGCGCCGGTCGTCGATCTGGTCCTGGGCCCGCAGTCCTATCACCGCCTGCCCGAGCTCATCGCTCGGACCCACCGCGAGCGCGGCGAACGGGTCGCCGCCGATTTCACTCCGGAGGAAAAGTTCGACGCCCTGCCGGCGCGAAGGGCGAGTGGAGTGACCGCTTTCCTCACCGTCCAGGAGGGCTGCGACAAGTTCTGCACCTTCTGCGTGGTGCCCTACACCCGTGGGGCGGAGTATTCGCGGCCCGCCGGCGCCGTCGAAGCGGAGGCCCGCGCCCTGGTCGCCGGCGGCATGCGCGAGATCACCTTGCTCGGCCAGAACGTGAACGCTTACCGCGATGTCGACGGCGTGGACCTGGCGAGCCTCATCCGGCGGCTGGCGGCGATCCCCGGCCTGACGCGGATCCGCTACACCACCAGCCATCCCCGCGACATGGACGACGGCCTCATCGCCGCCCACGGCGAGGTCGCGGCGCTTATGCCCTACCTCCATCTGCCGGTTCAGTCGGGATCCGACAGGGTCCTGGCGGCGATGAACCGCGGCCACACGGCGGAGACCTATCTGCGTCTCATCGGCCGCGTTCGCGCCGCAAGGCCCGATATCGCGATCTCCGGGGACTTCATCGTCGGCTTCCCTGGCGAACGGGAAGCCGATTTCGCGGCCACCCTGGAGCTCGTCCGCGACGTCGGCTACGCGAGCGCGTTCTCGTTCAAGTACTCCCGCCGCCCGGGCACACCCGGCGCAGCCATGGCCGGCCAGGTCTCCGAAGCCGAGAAGGACAATCGCCTGGCCCGGCTGCAGGCGGCGCTGGCCGCCCAGCGCGCCGCCTTCAACGCGGGCCTGGTCGGCAAGACAATCCCGGTTCTCTTCGAGGGACCCGGCCGCCACCCAGGCCAACTTGCCGGCCGCAGTCCCTATCTTCAGGCGGTCCACTGCGAAGCTCCGGCTTCGCTCATCGGGGCCATCGAGGCGGTGCGCATCGGCTCGGCCGGCGCCAACAGTTTGGCCGGCGAGCGGCTGCTGGAGACCGCTTGAGCCGCCCCGGAGCCGAATTCCTGCCGCTGAGCGACGACGCGGTGCGCGCCGTCGCCGGGCCCGGCGGGCGCCATGCGGCCCTGATCGAGGAAGCCTTCCACGTCCTGATGGAGACACCCGGCGGTGGCGTGTCGCTGAGCGGCGAAGCGCGGGCCCGGCGGGCGGCCCGGGCAGCGGTGGAGAGCCTCGCCGCGCGAGTCACCGCCAAGCTCGAGGTCGCTCCAGCCGATGTGCGGGTGGCCATCGACCAGGCCCGAACGGGCGGACCGCAGAGCGGGCCGGCTCCGCGGCGCGGCGCGGTGGGGGCCAGAACCCCCGGCCAGGCCCGTTATCTCGAAGCCATGGAGACCCATCCCCTGGTCTTCGGCCTGGGCCCGGCGGGGACCGGCAAGACTTTCCTGGCCGTCGCCCACGGGGCCGAACTGCTGCGGGCCGGGGCGGTGGAGCGCCTGGTGGTGACCAGACCGGCGGTGGAGGCCGGCGAGCGGCTCGGCTTCCTGCCCGGCGACCTCACCGAGAAGGTCGACCCCTACATGGCGCCGGTCTGGGAGGCGATGACCCGCATACTGGGGGCCGACGCCTTGCGCCGGCGTCGCGACCGCGGCGAGATCGAGGTCGCCCCCATCGCCTTCATGCGCGGCCGCACCCTGGCCCACGCCTTCGTGATCGTCGACGAAGCCCAGAACACCTCGCGGCTGCAGATGAAGATGGTCCTCACCCGGCTGGGGGAAGGATCGTCGATGGTGGTGACCGGCGATCCGAGCCAAGTCGACCTCATCGATCCCCACGATTCGGGTCTCGCTCACGCCGTCTCGATCCTCGAAGGCGTCGAAGGGGTCGCCGTGGCCCGTTTCACCGTCGCCGACGTCGTTCGCCATCCGATCGTCGGCCGGATCGTCGATGCCTACGACGCCGACGCCGCTGGGCGCGCCCGATGATCGAGGTCGAGATCGCCGAGGGCGCGTGGACCGCCGCCCTCGCCGACGCCGCCGGCCTCGCCCGGGCCGCCGCCTTGGCCGCGTTGGCCGGCGCGGAGGGGGAGGTCGCCATCCTGCTCACCAGCGACGAGGCCCTGCGCGGCCTGAACGCCCGTTTTCTGAACAAGGACCGGCCGACCAACGTCCTCGCCTTCCCCGACGCCTCGCCTGGTCGTCTGGGCGACGTCGCCCTGGCCTTCGGGATCTGCGAGCGGGAAGCGGCCGAGCAGGCCAAGCCGCTGGCCGATCACCTGCGCCATCTCGTGGTGCATGGCGTGCTGCACCTCTTGGGCTATGATCACGAAGGCGACGACGAGGCGGCGCGCATGGAAGCGGTGGAGCGCGAGCTCCTGGCGGCGATGAACGTACCCGACCCCTATGCCGAGGCGGCGCAAGCGCGATGAGCGATCCCGCCGACCCCCCCCTCGACGAGGCCCAGCAGGGGCCCTTGAGCGCATTCCTCGAGGCCGTCGGCCTTCGTCCGCGGCGGACGGTAACGGCGGCCGAACCCGGATCGGCCGGCGCCGACCTGATGGATCACGCCCGGGCATTCCAGAGCCTCACCGTCGCCGACGTGATGATCCCCCGCGCTGACATCAAGGGCGTGGAGCTGTCGAGCTCGCTCGAAGCCCTGATCGCCGCTTTCGCCGAGAGCGAGCATTCCCGCCTGCCGGTCTATCGCGAGTCCCTCGACGATCCGGTCGGAGTGGCGCACCTGAAGGACGTCTTCCTGCTCATCGCCGAGCCCAGCCTGCGCGCCAAGGCCGACGGGGCGGTGCTGCGCCGCCTCAAGCGCGAGACCCTTTATGTGCCGCCCTCCATGCGGGCCGCCGACCTCCTGGTGCGCATGCAGGCCAGCCGCATCCATATGGCCATGGTGATCGACGAGTTCGGCGGGGTCGATGGCCTGGTGACCCTCGAGGATGTGCTCGAAGCGGTGGTCGGCGAGATCGACGACGAACACGACGAGGCCCAGATCGCCCAGATCACCGCTCGCCCTGGCGGCATCTTCGAGGTCGACGGCCGCACCCCCCTGGAAGATCTCGAGGCGGCCCTCGGTCAGCGCCTCTTCACCGACGACATGGACGATGAGGCCATCGATACGGCCGCCGGCGTAGTCACCGCGCTCGCCGGCCGGTTGCCGCAGCGCGGCGAGATCATCGCCCATCCGGCCGGCTTCGACTTCGAGGTCACCGACGCCGATCCGCGCCGCATCAAGCGCCTGCGCGTGCGCCCGGCCGCCGCCGGCCCCGATGGCTGAAGCCGGGCGGGGGCGTTCGCCCTGGCTGGCGCGTGGCGCGGCGGTGGCGGCCGGCGCGCTGGCCGCGCTCGCCCAGCCGCCGTTCGGCTTCTTGCCCGGCCTGCTCGGCTACGCCCTTCTCGTCACCGTTCTCGACCGCGCGGCCCTGGGCGAGCGGCCGCTGCGCTCGGCCTTTCAACGCGGCTGGCTGGCGGGAGTGGGCTATTTCGCCATCAGTCTGTGGTGGCTCACCGAACCGTTCCAGGTCGACGCCCCTCACCAGGGGTGGATGGCCCCCTTCGCCGTAGGCATCGTCACCGCCGGAATGGCCCTCTTCTGGGGCGTGGCCGCCGTGGCCTACCGCTTTGCGGCCCCCAAGGGCGTCGGCCGGGTTCTCCAGTTCGCCGCCTGCTTCACCCTCCTCGAGTGGCTGCGCGGCCATGTCCTCACCGGCTTTCCCTGGGACCTTCCGGGCGAGACGTGGGCGGCGGGCTCGCCGATCAGCCAGGTCGCCGCGGTCGTGGGCGCCTACGGCCTCACCTGGATCACACTGGCCATCGCCGGCGCCCCGGCGGTGATCGCCGAGAAATGGCCTGGCGGGGCGGTCGTGGCGAGCGCCCTCGCCGTCCTGGCCGCCGCCTACGCTTTCGGCGCCGAGCGCCTGGCCGCCATGCCGCGGCCAGATCCTCACGGGCCCCTGCTGCGGGTGGTCCAGGCCAGGGTGCGCCAGGAATCCAAATACGATCCGGCGATCTTCAACAGCATCGTCGGCCGCTACATCGCCCTGACCAGCGCGCCGGCGGCGCGCCGCCCGGACATCGTCATTTGGCCGGAAGGGGCGATCCCCGCCGCCTTCGAAGATTATCTGGCTCCGGGGACCTGGACGCAGCAGGCGATCGTCGATGCCTTGGCGCCCGGCGAAACGCTGATTCTCGGCGGCTACCGGATCGGCGCCGGCTCCGCCACCGGGCCGGTGGCGTTCAACACCCTGGCGGTGCTGCGCCGGCAAGGGGACGGCCTCGCCCTCATCGGCCGCTATGACAAGTTTCGCCTGGTGCCCTTCGGCGAATTCATCCCTTTCGACGCCCTGGCCGGCCGGTTGGGGATCAAGACCTTCGTCCATGTGGGCGACGGCTTCACGCCCGGTCCCCGGCCGCGCCCCTTGAGTCCCGCCGGCCTGCCCGCCTTCCAGCCGCTGATCTGCTATGAGGCCCTCTACCCCGGCTTCACGCGCGAAGGGGCCATCGCGGCGGGGAAGCGCCCGGCCTGGATCGTCAACATCTCCAACGACGCCTGGTTCGGCGCCACCAGCGGACCGCTGCAGCATCTCAACATCGCCAGCTACCGCGCCATCGAGGAAGGCCTGCCGATGGTCCGCGCCACCCCCACCGGGGTCTCGGCGGTGATCGACGCCGCCGGGCGCCCGACCGCGAGCCTGGGCGAGGGCGCCTACGGAATCATCGATGCGCCGCTGCCCCCGGCCCTCGCGCCGACGCCATTCAGCCGTTGGGGCGACCTGCCGCTTCTGGCCATGCTGGTGATTTCCCTGGTCCCCGTCGGCTGGTCTCGGCGGCGGGCATGACCCCGATCCGCACCTACGGGCGGACCAAATCAAGGACCTTGAAGCCGGCCCAGGCCGCCCTTGTCGATGAGCTTCTGCCGCGCCTGGCCATTCCTGCCTCGCCGTTCGACCCGATGCTGCTCATGCCCGGTGCGCGGGAGGTGTGGCTGGAGATCGGATTCGGCGGCGGCGAACACCTCGCCGGCCAGGCCGAGGCTCACCCCGACGTCCTGTTCCTCGGGGCCGAGCCCTTCCTCAACGGCGTCGCCAGCGCCCTGCGCCACGTGGACGTCCGCGGCCTTGGCAATGTCCGCCTCCACCACGGCGACGGGCGCGAGCTGATGGCGCGGCTGCCGGACGGCGCGGTCCGCCGCCTCTTCCTGCTCTTTCCCGATCCCTGGCCCAAGACGCGGCACCACAAGCGTCGGCTCGTCAACGCCGCCTTCGCCGCCGAGGCGGCTCGCATCTTGGCTGGGGGCGGGCGCCTCACCTTCGCCACCGACTGGTCCGACTACGCCCACGAGGCCCTCGCCATCCTCGGCGCCTGCCCGGCGCTGGCGTGGACGGCCGAGCGGGCCGACGACTGGCGCCGACCGCCCGCCGGCCACGTCGCCACCCGCTATGAAGCCAAGCGCCTGGGCGACTGCGCGCCGGTCTGGCTGGAGTTCGAGCGCCGCCCGCCCGGCTCGATTTTTCCGTCCTCCTGAGCCACAAGCGGGCATGAAGTTTCTCGACCAGTGCAAGATCTTCGTCCGCTCGGGCGACGGCGGAGCCGGGGCGGTGTCGTTCCGGCGCGAGAAGTTCATCGAGTATGGCGGACCGGACGGCGGCGACGGCGGGCGCGGCGGCGACGTGTGGGTCGAGGCGGTCGAGGGCCTCAACACCCTGATCGACTATCGCTACCACCAGCACTTCAAGGCCGCGACCGGCACTCACGGCATGGGCCGCAATCGCTCTGGCGCGGCCGGGGCCGACGCCGTCCTCAAGGTGCCGGTGGGCACCGAGGTCCTGGAGGAGGATCGTCAAACCCTGGTCGCCGATCTCGACCACGCCGGCGCCAGGCTCCTCCTGGAGCGCGGCGGCAACGGCGGTTTTGGCAACGCTCATTTCAAGGGGCCGGTGAACCAGGCCCCGCGGCGCGCCAACCCTGGCCTGCCGGGGACCGAGCGGTGGATCTGGCTGCGCCTGAAGCTGATCGCCGATGTCGGTATCGTCGGCGCGCCCAATGCCGGCAAGTCGACCTTCCTCGCCGCCGTCTCGGCCGCGACCCCGAAGATCGCCGACTACCCCTTCACCACCCTCACACCAAACCTCGGGGTGGTCGATCTTTCGGCCAACGAGCGTTTCGTCATGGCCGACGTTCCCGGCCTGATCGAGGGGGCGTCGGCGGGAGCCGGCCTGGGCGTGCGGTTCCTGGGCCACCTCGAGCGGACAAGGGTGCTCATCCATCTCATCGACGCCACGGCCGAGGATCCGGGCGGGGCCTGGCGGGCGATCCGCCGCGAGCTGGAGGCTTACGGCGCGGGGCTGGAGACCAAGCCGGAGATTGTCGCCCTCAACAAGATCGACGCCCTCGATCCGGCGGCGCGCAAAAAGGCCGCCGCGGCGGTGAGGAAGGCGGCGGGCGTCGCGCCCCTTCTGGTATCGGCGGTTTCCGGCGAAGGCGTTCGGCCCCTCTTACGCGCCGCCTGGCGCAAGATATCCCCCGGGCCGCCGGCGATCACCGCCGCGGCGCCTGACACGGACTGGACGCCGTGAGTCCGCTGGCGAGCGCGCGGCTGATCGTCGTCAAGGTCGGCTCGGCCCTGGTGGCGGAGGCTGAGAGCGGCGAGGTCGATCGAGCCTGGCTGGCCGCCTTCGCCGCCGACGCCGCGCGCCTGCTGGGCCGTGGGCAAAGCCTCGTGGTGGTCTCCTCCGGGGCCGTGGCGCTCGGCCGCCGGCCCCTGGGCCTCGCGGTCCACGCCCTCACCCTGGCCGAGAAACAAGCCGCCGCCGCCGCCGGCCAGTCCCTGCTCATGGCCGCCTGGCAGGACGCCCTGGCCCCCCATCGCCTCCACGTCGGCCAGCTGCTTCTCACCGCCGACGACACCGAGTCGCGCCGGCGTTTTCTCAACGCCCGGGCGACCCTGCGCACCCTCATCGAGCTGAAGGCCCTGCCGGTGGTCAACGAGAACGACACCGTCGCCACCGAGGAGCTCCGCTATGGTGACAACGACCGCCTGGCCGCCCGCGTCGCCCAGATGGCGGGGGCCGATCTCCTGGTTCTCCTCTCCGACGTCGACGGCCTCTACACCGCCGACCCGCGGCGGAACCCCGGCGCCCAACGCCTCGACCGCGTCGAAACGATCGATGCGGACATCGAAGCCATGGCCGGGGGCGCCAATCGCGAGGCTCGCGTCGGCAGCGGCGGCATGGTCACCAAGCTCGCCGCCGCCAGGATCGCCGCGGCCGCCGGCTGCGCCACCCTCATCACGCTTGGCCGCCGCTCCGCGCCCCTGCTGGCGGCGGAGGAAGGGGCCGGGGCGACGTTCTTCCCGCCTCGCTCGACCGCGGCCGCCGCCTACAAGGCGTGGATCGCCGGCTCGCTCGCCCCCCACGGGGTGCTGACGGTGGACGACGGCGCGGCCGCGGCGGTCAAGGCCGGCAAGAGTCTGCTGGCTGCTGGCGTCAAGGTCGCCGAGGGCCGCTTCGGCAAAGGTGACGCGGTGGTCGTCCGCGACCTCGCCGGCCGCGAGATCGGCCGGGGCCTGGCGCGCTACGATGCCGCCGACGCCAAGAAGATCCTCGGCCTGCGCTCGGCCGAAATCGAGGTCCTGTTGGGCGAGGCCGCCGCCCCGCTGATCCACGCCGACGACCTCGCGCTCGCCGCCCCGGCGGAGGGCCCCCGCTGAGCACCGCCCGGCCCTCGCCAAGGCGCCCAGCCGGCGGGCGCCCGCGCGCCCTGCGGCTCGGCCTTCACTTCGAGCCCGGCATGGCCGTCGGCCTTTACGGCGGCACGTTCAACCCCGCCCACGCCGGCCATGCCCATGTGGCCAGGACGGCGATGGCGCGGCTGGGGCTGGATCGGCTCGTCTGGCTGGTCGCGGCCGGCAACCCGCTCAAGGACTCGCCGAGGCCGCTGTCGGATCGGGCGCGCTCGGCGGCGGTCTTGACGCGGCGGGCCATGGTGGTTTCGCGGGCCGAGGCGCGCCTTGGCGTGCGCTACACCATCGACACCGTTCGCCTGCTGAAGGCGCGCTTTCCCCGGGTGCGCTTCGTCTGGGTCATGGGGGCCGACAGCCTCGCCGATCTCCACCGCTGGCGCGACTGGATCGGCCTGATGGCCGAAATCCCGGTGGCGGTGGTCGCCCGGCCCGGCTTCAGCCTCAGGGCCCTCACGTCTCCCGCCGCGCGCCGCTTCGCCCGGGCCCGGCTGCCCGCCAGCGCCGCGCGCCGCCTGCCGCTCGCTGCCCCCCCCGCCTGGATCTATCTCACCGGCCCGTGGAACTACGCCTCGTCCACCGCGCTTCGGATGTCGTGCGTCCCACAAGACCTGGACGGCGAGGCGTGATAGGGTTCGAGTCTGTCGCCACGCCCACCCAAGGAGCTGAACCTCTGAGCCGCGAGACCGCGCCCACCGCCACCTCCACCGCCGCAACCGTTTCACACGACGAGAATGCGGCCCGCACCCCCCTCGAAGCCACCATCCTCAAACGTCTCGACGCCGAGAAGGCGAGCGACGTGATCTTCATCGATCTGAAGGGCAAGAGTCCCCTGGCCGACGCCATCGTGATCGCCTCGGGCCGCTCGCACCGCCACGTGGGCGCGATCGCCGACCACCTGCTGCGCGCTCTCAAGGACGCTGGCCACGGCCGCGCCAGGATCGAGGGCCTGCCGGCCTGCGACTGGGTGCTGATCGACGCCGGCGATGTCATCGTCCATGTGTTCCGTCCCGAGGTCCGCGCCTACTACAACCTCGAGAAGATCTGGTCGGTGGAACCGCCGACGACCGCCGCCGCCCACTAGGCGGTGAAGATCTCCATTCTCTGCATCGGCAAGCTGGGCCAGGCCCCGGAGGCCGCCCTGGCGCTGGACTGGGCGCGGCGCGCCGGCCAGATCGGCCGGGCCTTGGGCCTTGGTCCCGTCGAGATCGTCGAGGTCGAGGCCCGCAAGAGCGGCAAGGCGGCGGAGGGCGAGGCCCTTCTTCGCCGTTTCGAGGACGGCCTGCTTGTCGCCTTGGATGAGCACGGCGGGGCCACCACCTCGCGGGCTTTCGCCGAATGGCTGGCGGCGCTGCGCGACGAAGGCGTGCGCCACCTCGCCTTCGCCATCGGCGGCGCCGACGGCCTGGACGCCGCTGTCACCGCCGCCGCCAGGCGGACCCTCGCCTTCGGACCCCAGACCTGGCCGCACGCCCTCGCCCGGGCCATGCTGGCCGAACAGCTCTATCGCGCCGCCACCCTGATGGCCGGCCAGCCCTATCACCGGGACTGATCGGCGCCTGCGGCAAATTAAGCTTCGCCTAGCAAAACCACGGGGCCTCGACTTGCACCACGGAAATGGGCGCGCCATCCTTGAAATATTCGGGTAAGCAAGGCGCCGCAAAGTGTAGCGCCATAATTCCGGCGCGAGCGGCAGTCATGGCGAACTTCATGCGCAATTATCTGTTGATCGGCGCCTCGGCCTTTGCGCTGGGGGCGGGCTCCATGGCCTACCTGGGCCAATCGGCTCGGGCCACACCTGAACCGCGGGCCGAGACCTACCATATGCTCGAGCTGTTCGGGAACGTCCTGGACACCGTCGAGCGGCAGTACGTCACCCCGGTGGACGACAAGAAACTGATTCAAGCCGCTCTGAACGGCATGCTCACCTCCCTTGACCCGCACTCCGACTACCTGCCGCCGCAGGCCTTCAACGAGATGCAGGACGACACCCGCGGCGAATACGGCGGCCTGGGGCTGGAGATCACCAGCGAAGAGGGCGTGGTCAAGGTGATCTCGCCGATCGACGGCACCCCGGCGGCCAAGGCGGGGATCAAGCCCGGCGACTACATCACCGCGGTGAACGGCCAGACGGTGCTCGGCCTGTCGGTCAACGACGCCGTCAAGCAGATGCGCGGCAAGATCGGCGAGGTGGTCACCCTGACCATCGCCCGCGAGAAGACCGATCCCTTCGACGTCAAGCTGACCCGCGAGATCATCCAGCCCAAGTCGGTGACCTACCACGCCGAGGGCGACTACGGTTACCTTCGCCTCTCCGGCTTCAACGAGAAGGCGACCTCGGAAACCCGCGCCGCGATCGAGGACCTGCGGGCCAAGAACCCGCACTTGAAAGGCCTGGTGCTCGATCTGCGCAATAATCCCGGCGGCCTGCTCGACCAGGCCGTGGGCGTGTCCGACCTCTTCCTCAACGGCGGCGAGGTGGTCTCCCAGCGTGGCCGCGACCCCCACGACATCGAGCGCTACAACGCCCGGGCCGGCGCCAAGCTCGGCAACCTCCCGGTGGTCGTCCTGATCAATTCCGGCACCGCCTCGGCGGCGGAGATCGTCGCCGGCGCCCTGCAGGATCGCCGCCGCGCCGAGATCGTCGGCCTGACCAGCTTCGGCAAGGGCTCGGTGCAGACGGTCATCCCGTTGCGCGGCGGCCTCGACGGCGCGGTCAAGCTGACCACCGCCCGCTACTACACCCCCTCCGGACGGTCGATCCAGAAGACCGGCATCGAGCCCGACCTCGAGGTGGCCGAGACGCGCGAGGAAGCCCAGCAAGTCGCCAACGAGGCCTTCCAGTTCAGCGAAGCCAGCTTCCGCAATGCCCTGGACGCTGATCGCGGCAAGACCCGCGAAGGCGCCCACCAGCCGGCCGAAGCCCCGCCCCAGGCCTTCGATCAGAAGAAGGGCGACTTCCAGCTCACCCGGGCCCTGGACGTGCTGAAATACGGCTCCGTGCAGGCGACGCCGAAGTTGCCGAAGCCGGCCGCGACTCTCGCCGAGGCGGTCATTCTGCGGCCTCACACAGCCCCGGCCGCGGCGCCCAAGCCCAACAACTAGCGCATCCGCCGTGGGGGAATCGCCTATGATTGGCCAAATGCCGACCCCCTTCCGCTCTTCCCCGCGAAAGCGGGGACCCGGTTGTGTCCAGCTGGGACCTCTTCCGCGCAGATTGGCGAGCTCGGGCAAACCCAAAAGGCCTTCCCCGCTTTCGCGGGGAAGAGCGGGGGGTGGGAGGCCGGTCGGCGTCCATCTCAGCCGCCTCTCGCTCTAGCGCCTTTCTACGAAGCCCATGGACCTCGCGCTCTTCCGGCCCAATGTCGGGGTCGTGCTGGCGCGCGCCGATAACAAGGTCTGGCTGGGCCGCCGGGCGGACGCCGCCCCGCCGCGCAACTGGCAGTTCCCGCAAGGCGGCGTCGACGAGGGCGAGACACCCCTCGCGGCGGCGGTGCGCGAGCTGCGCGAAGAGACCGGGGTCACCACGGCCAAGCTCATCGGCCAGACCAACGACTGGCTGGCCTATGAATTTCCCCCTGATCATGCCGGCTCCAAGGTCGCCAAGGGCTGGATCGGCCAGAAACAGATCTGGTTCGCCATGCGCTTCTTGGGGTCTGAATCGGAGATCGACCTGACCGGCCACCACCACATCGAGTTCGACGCCTGGCGCTGGGCTGATCTGGCCGAAGCGCCGGACCTCGTCGCCGGCTTCAAGGAGGCGACCTACCGCAAGGTGGTGGAGATCTTCACCCCGATGTTGGCGACCGCGCTTTAGACCCTTCCGCGCGTCGCTTGAGAGCCAGGCGGACGAGGCCGATCGTCGCCGCCGCCGCCCAGGCCGCCTCGGTGAGGAAGGCCGGCAGGTTGAAGGCGAACAACAGCGAAAAGATCACCAGCCCCGGGCCGATGAGGTTCATCAGCAGGGAGGTGAGGCCGGTGGGGTCCATGCGGCCGTTCTGGGCCCCGATATAGGCCCACAGCATCAGAATGACGCCGACCAGGCCGGCGGCGTCGGGCGCCCTCATGTCTTGTCGGAGCTGTAGATCACCGTCGAGGTGTCATTGGATCCGGCCAGCGGCCGTCCGTCGGAGCGGCGAAACGTGGTGATCACCAGGGCCTCGTGGCGGCCGGTCTCGTCATGCTCCCACGAGCGGGTGGTCAGCTCCTGGGCGCCGCTGACGTTCTTGTCGTTGCGGTAGAGGCTCCAGCCGCGCTCCACTGCCGCCCAGTTGTGCAACGCCACCACGATCGCGGCGGCCGGCGCCTGGGGGTCGACCGGATGGACGATGTCGATATGGCACTGATCGGGATTGGAGCCGGGGGCAAGGAGGGTCAATTTGAAACCGCGGCCATTCATGACCCAGCTTTCGCCGTTCTTGCGCCAGCCGTCGGCCTTGGCGAGCTTGCCGAGATCGCCGCCGCCCGAAAGGGCCGGCTGGCAAACGCTCTGCAGGATGCTGAGCAGGGCGATGGCGACCGGATCGGTGGGCGGGGCGGGCGGCGCGGGCGGAGGCGGCGGGGTCGGCGCGGCGACGGCCGGAGCGCTCGCCGGCGGCGGGGCGACGGGCGGGCTCGCGGGGCCCGGCGGCGTCTGGGCCGAGGCGAAGGGGGCGACGCCGAGGGCGGCGATGAGGCTGGCGAGCATCAGGCGCATGGCGATCAGATCCCTTGAAAGTCGAACTGGCGTTCTAGCCACAGGCGCGGGCCGGCGCAAAAGCCGATTTTGTCGCATTGCGTCGGTCAGGCGCTCGTGGCGTTAGCGGCGGCAGTCCCGCTTGCGCGGCCGGCCGCCTCGACGACCTCACTCGCCTCTTCGGCCAGGATGGTGAGGCCCTCGGGGGTGACGTCGGCGAAACCGCCCTTGACCTCATAGACCCGCTCATCGGCGCCCAGATGGACGTGGATCCGTCCCTCCCTGAGGGTGGTCATGAAGGGAGCGTGGCCGGCGAGCACGCCGAAAGAGCCCTCCGAGCCGGGGGCGTCGACCTGATCGACCTCGCCGCTGAAGAGTTCGCGCTCCGGCGAAACGAGGGAGAAGTGCAGCCTGCCGTTCACGCTTCCGCCGCCATCTTCTCCGCCTTGGCTACCGCCTCGTCGATGCCGCCGACCATCCGGAAAGCGCTCTCGGGGAGGTGGTCGTATTCGCCCTCGCACACCGCCTTGAAGGAGCGGATGGTCTCCTCGAGGGGGACGAAGACGCCCGGCTGGTTGGTGAAGGCCTCGGCCACGTGCAGGGGCTGGGAGAGGAACTGGCTGATCTTGCGCGCCCTGGCGACGGTGAGCTTGTCCTCTTCCGAGAGCTCGTCCATGCCGAGGATGGCGATGATGTCCTTGAGCGCCTTGTACTGCTGAAGGATCTCCTGGACCCGGCGGGCGACGCCGTAGTGCTCGTCGCCGATCACCAGCGGGTCGAGGATCCGCGAGGTGGAGTCCAGCGGATCGACGGCCGGGAAGATGCCCAGGGCGGCGATGTCGCGCGAGAGCACGGTCATGGCGTCGAGGTGGGCGAAGGAGGTCGCCGGGGCCGGGTCGGTCATGTCGTCGGCCGGCACGAAGATCGCCTGCACCGAAGTGATCGATCCCTTGGTCGTGGAGGTGATCCGCTCCTGCAGGCCACCCATCTCGGTGGCCAGCGTCGGCTGATAGCCCACCGCCGAGGGGATGCGGCCCAGGAGCGCCGACATCTCCGAGCCCGCCTGGGTGAAGCGGAAGATGTTGTCGATGAAGAGGAGGACGTCCTTGCCTTCCTCGTCGCGGAAGTACTCGGCCTGGGCCAGGCCGCTCAGGGCGACGCGGGCCCGGGCCCCCGGCGGCTCGTTCATCTGGCCGTAGACGAGGGCGCAGCGCGAACCCTCGGTGGACCCGCCGTGTTCCTTGGGATCGACGTTCACCTTGGATTCGATCATCTCGTAATAGAGATCGTTGCCCTCGCGGGTGCGCTCGCCGACCCCGGCCAGGACCGAATAGCCGCCGTAGGCCTTGGCGATGTTGTTGATCAGCTCCTGCATGGTCACGGTCTTGCCGACCCCCGCGCCGCCGAAGAGGCCGATCTTGCCCCCGCGGGTGTAGGGGCACAGCAGGTCTACGACCTTGATGCCGGTGACGAGGATCTCCGCCGAGGTGGTCTGGTCGGCGAACGGCGGCGGCTCGCGGTGGATGGAGGCGCGGCGGTTGTGCGGGATGGGTCCGGCTTCATCCACCGGCTCGCCGATGACGTTCATGATCCGGCCCAGGCACCCGGGCCCCACCGGCACGGTGATCGGCCCGCCGGTGTCGACCACCGGGTGGCCGCGGGTCAGGCCCTCGGTGGTGTCCATGGCGATGGCCCGCACGGTGTTCTGACCGAGGTGCTGAGCGACCTCAAGCACCAGGCGGAACGGCTCGCCGGTCTTCTGATCGGTGTTGGTGGTCTCCAGCGCGCTGAGGATGGCCGGCAGGTGGCCGTCGAACTCGACGTCGACCACGGCCCCGATGATCTGGACGAGGCGGCCGGTGGCGACGCCCTGCGGCAGGGCGGTCTTTTCGGGAGCGGTGAGGGTGTCGGTCATGGCTTTATCCTAGCGGCTAGAGCGCCTCGGCGCCGGAGATGATCTCGATCAGCTCCTTGGTGATCTGGGCCTGGCGGGTGCGATTCTTGATGAGGGTGAGGGCGGCGATCATGTCGCCGGCGTTGCGGGTGGCGTTGTCCATGGCCGCCATCTGGGCGGCGAAGAATCCGGCCTGGTTCTCCAGCATGGCGGCGAAAATCTGGGTGACGATGTTGCGCGGCAGGAGGGTGGCGAGGATGGTCTCCTCGTCCGGCTCGTATTCATAGACCGCGCCCTTCAGATCGATGGTCGGGGCCGAGCCGGCGACCTGGGCCGGGATGAGCTGCCGGGCGGTGGGCTTCTGGGTCACCACCGAGACGAAATGATTGAAGAACAGGGTGACGACGTCGGCCTCTCCGTCGGCGAAACGCTTGAGCACGATGTCGGCGACCTGATGGGCGACGGCGAGGGTGGCGGCCGGCCCCACCTCCAGGTTGCCCACGAACCGATCGCCGTAGAGCCGCCGCAGCTGGTCGCGCGCCTTGCGCCCGACGGTGAGGATCGAGACCTGCTTGCCCGCCGCCACGCGCGAGGCGATGTGCTCGCGGGCCGCCCGGACGATGGAGGAGTTGAAGCCGCCGGCGAGACCTCGGTCGGCGGTCGCCACCACCACCAGCTCCTTGCCGTCGCGGCCCGTGCCGACCAGCAGCGGCGGGGCGCCGGCGGCGGAAACGCCCTGCGCCAGGTTGGCGATCACCGCCGCCATGCGCTCGGCGTACGGCCGCGCGTTCTCCGCCGCCTCGCGGGAACGGCGCAGCTTGGCCGCCGCGACCATGTTCAGCGCCTTGGTGATCTTCTGCGTCGCGGCGACGCTGGCGATCCGGTTGCGGAGGTCCTTGAGGCTGGCCATTCAGGTCAGGCGAAGTTGGCGGCGAAGGCGTCGAGGGCGGCCTTGAGCTCGGCTTCCAGTTCCGCCGTCAAAGCCTTCTGGGTGCGGATGGCGTCCAGGAGGGAGGCGTGATGGCCGTGCAGGCGGGCCAGCAGCTCGGACTCGAACTGCCGCACCTGGGCGACCGGAATCTTGTCCAGATAGCCGCGGGTGCCGGCGTAGAGCACGCAGACCTGCTCCTCGGCCTGCTGGGGCGAATACTGCGGCTGCTTGAGCAGTTCGGTGAGGCGCTCGCCGCGGGCCAGCAGGCGCTGGGTCGAGACGTCGAGGTCGGAGCCGAACTTGGCGAAGGCGGCCATCTCGCGATACTGCGCCAGCTCGCCCTTCAAGGGCCCCACGGCGGTCTTCACCGCCTTGATCTGGGCCGCCGACCCGACCCGGCTGACCGACAGGCCGACGTTCATGGCCGGGCGCACGCCCTGGTAGAAAAGGTCCGTCTCCAGGAAGATCTGGCCATCGGTGATCGAAATGACGTTGGTGGGGATATAGGCCGAGACGTCGTTGGCCTGGGTCTCGATGATCGGCAAGGCGGTGAGCGAGCCGGCCCCGAAGTCGTCGTTCATCTTGGCGGCCCGCTCGAGCAGCCGCGAGTGGAGATAGAAGACGTCGCCCGGATAGGCTTCGCGGCCGGGCGGACGGCGCAGCAGGAGGCTCATCTGGCGATAGGCGACCGCCTGCTTGGAGAGGTCGTCGTAGATGATCAGGGCATGCATGCCGTTGTCGCGGAACCATTCGCCCATGGCGCAGCCGGCGAAGGGGGCCAGGAACTGCAGGGGCGCCGGCTCCGAAGCGGTGGCCGAGACGATGATGGTGTAGTCGAGCGCGCCGCGGTCCTCGAGGGTCTTGACGATCCGCGCCACGGTGGAGCGCTTCTGGCCGATGGCCACGTAGATGCAGTAGAGCTTGGCCTTCTCGTCGTCGCTGGCGTTGACCTGGCGCTGGTTGAGAATGGCGTCGATGGCCACCGCCGTCTTGCCGGTCTGGCGGTCGCCGATGATCAGCTCGCGCTGGCCGCGGCCGATGGGGACCAGGGAATCGATGATCTTCAGGCCGGTCTGGACCGGTTCGTGCACGCTCTTGCGGGGAATGATGCCCGGCGCCTTGACGTCCACCCGCCGGTGCTCGGCGACATCGCCGATGGGCCCCTTGCCGTCGATCGGCTCGCCCAGGGGGTTGACCACCCGGCCGAGCAGGCCCTTGCCGACGGGCACGTCGACAATCTCGCCCAGGCGACGGACCTCGTCGCCCTCCGAAATCTCGGCGTCGGCCCCGAAGATCACGATGCCGACATTGTCGCGCTCGAGGTTGAGGGCCATGCCCTTCACTCCGGCCGAGGGGAACTCGACCATCTCGCCCGCCTGGACCTGATCGAGCCCGTAGACGCGGGCGATGCCGTCGCCCACGCTCAGGACCTGGCCGACATCGGAGATGTCGGCCTCGACGCCGAAATTGGCGATCTGGTTCTTGAGAATCTGCGAGATCTCGGCGGCGCGAATGTCCATGGCGGCTTAGGCTCTCTTGAGGGCGAACTTGAGGGAATCGAGCTTCGACTTGAGGGAGGCGTCGTAAAGGCGCGAACCGACGCGGACCTTCAGTCCGCCCAGAATGGCCGGATCGACCACGGTCTCCACCTGGGGATCGGCCCCCAGGGCGGTCCGCAGCGCGGCGGCGAGCGACGTTGACTGGGCGGCGGTGAGCGGCACGGCGGTCGTCACCTTGGCCGATACGAGGCCCCGATGGGCGGCGAGGAGCGATTCGAACGAAGAAATGATCGCGACCAGCTCGGCGGTCCGGCGGTTGGCAGCCAGGAGGCCGACGAATTTCAGGGTGGTGGCGCCGGCGCCCGCCCGCTCGGCGAGGACTTTCAAGCCCGCGGCCTTGTCGTCGTCGCTGAACCTGGGCGAGACGAGCAGGCTGCGAAGGTCGCCGCTCGCCGCCGCCATGGCTTTCAGCGAGGCGAGGTCCGCCGCAACCGCGTCCAGGGCCTTGGTCTCGAGCGCGAGATCGAACAGCGCCCGCGCGTAGCGGGCGGCGACATCGCTCGCCTGGTTGTCGTCAGCCACCTAGTTCAAACCGTCCAAGTTGTTGCCGTCAGCGCCGCGACCGGAACCTCGCGAAGTCCCGGCCCGGCCTCAAAGGCTTGATTGCGCCGAAAAAGGGCACGTGAGCGCGGGGCCGAAACGACCCGTCCCTCGAAGCCGCGGCGCTGATACCATGGGGTTGGCAGGGGGGCAACACGGCCCGGATCGCGCCCATAGACCAGCCATCGGGCCCGTTTGTCAGCGCAGCTGGCTGTCCTTGCTGCCCCGGCGGTTGATGGGGCTGTGGACGACCCTGCGGTCGCGATCGGATTGGCACCGAACGCAGGTCCGGGCGCCCGGCAAGGCGCGGCGGCGAGCCGGCGGAATCTCCTCACCGCACTCTTCGCAATGGCTAGCCCCGTCGCCTGAGGGCAAACGCGCGCGGGCCGCCGCGACTCCATCCGTGACGGTGTCTTCGATCTGCTCGGTGATCGCCCCGTCGCGCGTCCAGCCTCCGGCCATGGCTAAACTCCCTGACCTAGCGGTCGTCAGAGACTCATATGGGCGCGCGGCGAGGCGATCGGCAAGCAGGCCCTACTTCTTGGGCAGCTGGGCGTCGATCTGGGCCTTGGTGAGGTTGATCGTCGCCGCGCCGTTCTCGACCGCGAGATTGGCGGCCGGCACCTGGAAGGCATTGGCGCCCATCTTGATGGTGGCCATCGACTTGCCGCTGGCGTCAGGCTTGACGTCGCTGACCTGGCCGATGGCGAGGCCCGTATTGTCCTTCACCGTAAGGCCGGCGCTGACCGGAGTGGCGGGGGCGGTGGCGTTGGTGTTGGTCGCCGCGCCGGTCGTCGCCGGCGGGGTCGCCGCCGCGGGCGGGGACTGGGGATTGACGGGGCCGGGAACGGCGGTCGCCGGGCCCGGCGCGGGGCGCATCTGCGCAAAACCGATCACCGGGGCGGCGCACAGGGCGGCCAGGGCGACGAATCGGAAAGCGATCCTTGTCATGAAGGTCTCCTCGATCGGGAGCCCCCCGAACAAGCTTGAACAAGCTTGAAGCGTTAGCGTTCCGAACTTTCTCGCCCCCCCGGTCTCAGCCCGGTCGCGGCGCCTTGATGAGATCGTCGAGCCCCAGGCGCTGCAGCATGACGCCGGCGAAGGCCTCGAAATCCATCGACCGGTAAAGCGGCACGAGCATCCGCGCGTCATCGCCGGCGAGGATGCGCAGTTTGGGATCGGGATCGGCGGCGGCGGCCAGGATCAGGTTCGCAACCTCCTGGGGATCCTGCGGCGGGCCGGAGCGGAACCCGGCCATGGCGGTGTTGAACCGGGCCGCGATCGGGCGGTAGGGCGAGTCCTCCCCATAAGCCGGCTCGACGATGACGTTGTCGCCGAAGTTCGTCGAGAACGCCCCCGGCTCGATCAACACTACCCGAACGCCGAAAGGCCGCATCTCGAACCACAGAGCCTCGCTGAGGGCCTCGACCGCGTGTTTGCTGGCCGAATAGGCGCCCGTGAAAGGCGCGGCGATATGGCCGGCGACCGACGAGACGTTGACGATCAGTCCTTCGCCGCGCTCGCGCATGGCGGGAGCGACGGCGCGGACCATCCGCACGACGCCCAGGACATTGGTATCGAACTGGCGATGCAGGCTGGCGTCGGAAAGATGCTCAACCGGTCCGGAGACCTCGAAGCCGGCATTGTTGACGAGAACGTCTATGAGGCCCGCTTTGGCCGCCTCGCCGGCCGCGCTGCGCACCGAGGCCTCATCGGTGACATCGAGACGAACCGGCCGCACCTCGAGCCCCGCCGTCGTCAAGGCCTCGAGGGCGGCAATCTTGAGCGGGTCGCGGTAGCCGGCGTGAACGATGTGCCCAGCCTGGGCAAAGGTCGCGGCGGTCAGAAGGCCAAAGCCGCTGTTGGCGCCGGTGATCAGGACGTTCAGGGCCATGGGATCTTCCTTTTTCCGTGATGAGAAATCTGGACCAGCCAGGGCGCCGCTTGTAACTCTTGGCGACGGCCGACGCTCGGCCGCCATAGGGGGAATACCATGAAGCAACTCTGCATCGGACTCGCGCTGGCCGCGGGAATGACCACCACCGCCCTGGCCGCGGCCGATCCGCTCACCGCGCCCATCCACCAATTCATCGACGCCTTCGACAAAGGCGACACCAAGACTGCCGCCGGGGCTTATGCCGTCGGCGGGGTGACGATCATCGACGAGGTTCCCCCGCATCTGTGGCAGGGCCCAAAGGGCTTCGAAAGCTGGGCCGCCGACCTGATGAAGGACGCCAAGGCGCATGGCGACACCAACGCCGGCGTCACCTTGGGCAATGTGGCCCGCCAAGAAGTCACGGGCTCCCGCGCCTATGTGGTCTTCCC
>DASZKO010000115.1:0-22966 GCA_035605655.1 Caulobacteraceae bacterium
CGGCGGCGTTCTTCGAGCGAACAACGCGTCATGGCCGGGTGGCCACCCATGAACACGATGAGCGGCGGCGGCGGCGCCGGCGTTCTTCCAGGGAACAACGCGTCATGGCCGGGCTTGTCCCGGCCACCCATGAACACCGTAACCGGCGGCGCTCAATAGGTCCCCGGCACTTCGGCCGGGGATGACGCGTTGGTCAACCCGCACCACAGCGGCGCCGCCGTGTTGATCAACCCGCGACCGCACGCTGTAGCCGCCGCGTTGGTCAACCCGCACCACAGCGACGCCGCCGCGTTGATCAACCCGCGAGCACAGCGACGCCGCCGCGTTGATCACACCCACGTCAGAAAGAGGGAGCTTCGCCATGAACGGGGTGGCCGTTTTCAATGTGACCGCGGCGGTGGTGATGGGGGCGCTGGGGATGGGGGCGCTGATCCTCGACCCGGGGGCGGCCCACGACGTGTGCCTGGCGGTGGTGAGCGGCCTGACCGGGGCCCTGGCCGGGGCCGGCGCCTCCAGGCTTTCCGACAAGATCCCTTCGAACTCCGGCTCCGGCGCCGTCTCGCCGGAAAACCCTCAGCAGCAATAGGAGACTCCCCCATGTCCTGGGCCACCCAATTCGCGCGTTCCATCGGCCTCGGCCCCGTGCTCGACGAGATCGAGAAGGCCGAAGCCAGCCCCACCCCGGCCAGCATCGGCGCGGCGGTGGGCGGCATTGTCGCCGCCCTCCCCACCGCCGGCGCGGTGGCCAACGTCGCCATCGTCGATCTCGGCAATCTCGCCGGGACCGCCATCGCCAACGTGGTCGACAAGCTCAAGCCGGGGGCCGGATCGGTCGCCGCCGGGATCGTCGGCCCGCTCCTCAGCGAGATCGAGGCCGTCGCCGAGAGGTTCCTGGCCAGCGAGACGGCGGGGCTGCTGTAGGCCATGCCGACCGCTCGCTCGGTGATCAAGGACGCGTTGCGCGCCCTCAAGGTGCTGGCGCCGGGCGATATGGCCCATGTCGACCAGCTCAATGCCGGGCTCTCCGGCTTGCAGAACCTGATCCAGGAACTGCACGAGGGGCGCGGGCCGCTGCGCGACGTGGACGTGAGCGCCGACTGGATCGCCGACGAGAACCAGCGGGTGCGGATCGAGGACGGGGCCAGCGTCACCGTGACCCTGCCCAACTCCGTGCGGATGATCGGCGGCCTCGACCCCTACGACTACGGCTTCATCACCTCGGCGCAATCGGGCCAGGTCCAGGGCTCGACGGGCCCGGCGGACGGGGTGCTGTGGCGCCCGCCGCGCGACGGGTCACGGATCGAGATCGTCGGGACGACGCAGCAGCTCTTCTTCTACCGCGCCGATCTCAACGAATGGGTGAACGCCCTCGATATCCGCCTCGACGATGAAGTGCCCCTGGCCGCCCGCTACGCCGGGCCGCTGGGGGCGTTCCTCGCCGAGCGCATCGAGGACGAGCTGACCGTGGGCGAGCCCAGCCCCAGCGTCGCCAAGCGCGCCGCCATGGCCCGCC
The DNA here is from genome assembly GCA_035605655.1 of Caulobacteraceae bacterium. Taxonomy (GTDB): domain Bacteria; phylum Pseudomonadota; class Alphaproteobacteria; order Caulobacterales; family Caulobacteraceae; genus Acaudatibacter. Next base: position 1,514 of record DASZKO010000115.1, read on the forward strand.
TGGCGCTCTTCGAGCGGCCCGGGGCGCGGCGGCTCGAAACCCGGGCGAGCTACTTCTGATGGCTACCGTGGGCAAGACGGCCCGCGCGGCCGAGCCCGCCAACCTCGGCACGAGCGCCGCCGGCATCGGCGACGACCTCTTCATCGACACCGTGCAGCCGGCGTGGCCGCAATCCAAGCCGGTGGTGCTGGTCGGCGGGCTCGATGACCGGCTGCTTCTCCAGGAGGGTTTCGCGATGACCGGAAAAACGGCGGCGGAGGACATCTGACCATGGACCTGCGCTATGTCCTGATCGGCGTCCTGTGGTTCGCCATGATGATCGGCCCGGCGCGCGCCCAGAACGCGCCGGTGAGCGGTCTTGCGCCCCGGACCCCGCCGGTCCAGGCGACCGACCTCATCCCCATTCTTCCGGCCGGCGCGGCCCGGCTGCAAAGCGCCACCGTCGCGCAGCTCCAGTCCGCCATCGGCGGCGGCACGGTGACGAGCGTGACCTGCGGCGCGGGCCTTAACGGCGGGACGATCACCACCACGGGCGCCTGCTCCCTGGCCGACATCGCCGCCCAGACCCACAAGTTCATCGCCGCGATCACATCCGGCGTCGCGACCCTGACCCAGCCGGCCTTCGGCGACCTTTCGGGGAGCGCGACCTGCGCCCAGCTCCCGGCGCTGACCGGCGAGGCGACGACCGCGGCCGGCTCCTGCGCCACGACCATCGCCACCAACGCGGTGACCAACGCCAAGGCCGCCCAGATGGCCGCCAACACGGTGAAGGGGAATTTCACCGCCGGGGCGGCCAACGCCACCGACAACGCCATGCCGAGCTGCGCCGACAGCGGCGGGCAGCATCTGAACTACGTGAGCGGGACGGGGCTCACGTGCGGAACGAACTCGCAACAGGCGCTCCCGCCCTATCTGCTGAAGTTCGGGCCGGCGACCCAGATCCCGTACTTCGACCCGCAGCCGGCCGGCCTGATCAACGTCACCGACAACTTCGCCTCGACCGGCACCTTCACAAACATCAGTGTCGGGGGAAGCGCCAGCTTTTCCGTCTCTTCGAGCACGGGGACCGTGGCCGGCTCAGGCGCTAACTGGCAGCAGTTCTACCAGGAGACGAGCGACGCCATAGCCGCGCCGGAATGGTTCTCGTCGATCACCGTGTCTGGAAAGCCATCGAGCGGCTCGGGCTACGATCACGTGATGGTGGGGGTCTGCAAAAGCTCGACCGTCGCGGCGTTCGCGATCTACGACACGGTCGGCCACACCCTCTATTCCTACGCCTTCGGGGGGCTGGGCAGTGTCACGAGCAGCTCGATCTCGGTGACCCTGACGGCCCCTTACCAGATCGCGCTCAGCGCCATCAGCAACACTGTCTCCACCTGGTACAAGACCGGAAATTATTGGATCTACGGAAACAGCTCGGCCATCGGCGCGGGCGCCTACAACTTCACCGCCTCCGGGGCGATGAGCGGTGTCAAGACGTGCTTCGGTGAAGCCGCCGGGACCAGCTCTACAAGCAACTTCCAGGCCCAGCGCGGCGGCCGGTTCGGCGGCATCGGATTGAGGGACATCAAGCCCGTTATCAACCCGGACGGCACTACCTATCAGCCGGGCGGAAACCTGATCTATTTCACCGCCACCGTCGCCGGCCCGACCGGCATGTCCTATGAGGGCGTCTTCACCCTGAACCTAAACACCCTGGCGATAACCCAAACCGGTGTGATCCTCGACACGCGCAGCAGCGTGACGCACGTCGATGACGCCGGACAGGTCATTTATCACTCCAATGGCGACCGCGAGTTGCTGCTGAGCGGTTGGGATACGTTCCCGGCCAGTCCGGTCAAGGTGCAATACGCTTACCTCGCCAGTGGCTCGCAGGGTGATCTACTGACCAGCAACCTCAGCGTGGTCGCCATGACCCAGCTGACGCTCCCCGGGGACACGAACGGCGCCTACGACCCGGCCTTGGTCTATGCGACGACCTCCCAATGCCCCTCGACGCCGACGCCATGTTGGTTTCTGGCCTACACGATCCTGACCAACGCCACGGGCTCTCTCGCCGCGCCGGCCACCTCGTTCTATCCCGCGCTCGCTTATGCGACGTCCTCGCCGGCCGGGATCTGGATGTCGATCGCTTCCGACTCGTCCCTGCTGGGCGACTGGGAAGGGTGCTCGATCACCAACGCCAGCGGATCGGATTACGTACTCTGCGGCGGCCCCGGCTTCCCCGTCCCCAACAGCGGCCTTGTCGGTGGCAATTCGAGCCGGGTCTACGACATGACGCTGACCTATCTCGGGCCGCTAAAGGGGGCGACCCTCAACGGCGCAGGTGGATCGCAAGAGAACGGCACCAATCCGCATCCGACGCTGTTTCAGCATCCGGATGGCCAGCACCAGGTGTTGTTCACCTTCGACGGGACTCGCTTCCCCGCCAACGGCGGCGGGACAGGCGCGATCTACAGTTGGGGCCAGCCGATGATCGAAATATCGACACCGTAGTTTCTCTGCTACCGTTGCTCGATGGAAGGGCGGCTCTATTCGATTCAAATCCTTCGATTCTTCGCGGCGTTCGGCGTCGTGACGGCGCACGTCGCCTTCTGGACTGCCACGCTGCCCCATCAATCGTTCGTTCACCACAGCCAATTTGGCGTCCTGGGGGTGGACGTGTTTTTCGTGATTTCCGGCCTGGTCATGGGCAGAATCGCCCTCTTCAGGCGCCCGCAGCCGGTCCCTTGGGACTTTTTCAGAGATCGGTGGCTGCGAATCGCTCCGATCTATTTCCTGCTCTCGATCCCATGGGTGCTGGTAGCCGTGAAGCAGGGGCAACGCCTCATCGATCCGACCGTGTCCGCCCTCCTGTTCTGGCTCCCGGGCACACATGTGGCCATTGGAAGCGCGGCCGTGGCGCTGCCGTTCCTCGGGGTCGGTTGGACGCTGTGTTTCGAGATGTTGTTCTACTGCGCGTTGGCGCTTTTTCTGGCCGCTCCGCGTGGGGCCAGCCTCGTAATTGTAATTGTGGGAACTACCTGCGCCGTCGCCTTCATGTTCGTCGCGTGGCCGCCTGCGGCATTCCTCGGAAATCCCATGATCCTGGAATTTCTGGCCGGTTTGGCCATAGCGCGACTGACCATAAAGCCATCTGTCGTTGCCGCCATTACCATCATCGGCGGCGGCGTTCTAACGGCGGTATGGGGTTACAACTGGATGCTCGATCACGGCCACGAGGATGTGGGCAATGGAGTCTGGATCTTTGTCAGCGGATCGGTCTGGCGGCGTGTGCTGATCTTTGGCCCGCCGGCCGTGGCAATCGTCTATGGCACGCTCCGTCTAGAGCCATGGGCGCGGAGTCGTCTCGGGGGGGCACTGGCCTACCTCGGTGACGCCTCTTATTGCCTGTATCTCGTCCACGTGCTGGTGATCTACGGACTGGCGTTGGCGTGGCCGCGGCTGGGCCTGTCTAGCTGGACCTTTGTCGTGGCCGCACTGGCCTTCCCGATCTCGGCGAGCGTCGTGACCCACGAGTGGATCGAAAAGCCGCTCCTGCGGGCTCTGCGGGGCAAGCCAGTTGGCCGCATGGTGGGCGGCGCCGCAACGATCGACGGGCCGGCAAAATAGCGAGACGCTGAGACACACGCGGTCGCCTGCGCCAAGTGATGAGCCTCACGCCTTGCCGGGACCTGTGCAGTTGGTAAGGGTCCTCGGATGGCCGGGCCACGAACTGATCTGATTCCTTCCGGCGCAAGGCTAGCCACGGCCTCGCCGGCACTGACGGTGGGGCGGATCAAGCCGAAGCCGGAGCTGATTGCGTTCGCGGTAATCTCCACCGTCCAAGTGTTCTTGATCTTCCAACACGCTCCCTGGTGGGATGAAACCCAGGCGCTCCTCATCGCCCGCGCGCCTTTCGCCGACCTTTTCGGCAACCTGAAATACGAGGGCCACGGCGCGCTCTGGTACGTCTGGCTCGGCCTCGTCGATCGCCTGACGGGCGCCGCGCCGTGGTCGCTCGCCATGGCCCAGGTCCCGATCGCGATCGCCATCCAGGCGCTGATCTGGCTGCGTTCGCCGTTCTCACTGATCGTCAAGGCGCTGGTCGCGCTGAGCTACTTCTTCGTCTTCGAGTACGCCATCCAGGCGCGCGACTATGGCCTGACGGTGATCTTCATCTTCGGCGCGGTCGTGTGGCGCGGTTCACTGTGGTCCTGGATTGCCCTGGCGCTGGCGGCCAACACCTGCGCCACCGGGGTGCTCGCCGCCGTAGCCGTCGGGGTCTTGCTGTTCATCCGGAAACCCGACTGGCGCGGCGTCGCCATTCTCGCGGTCGGGCTGGCCCTCGCCGCCGCCACGGCGCTGCCTCACCCAGCCGACTTCGTGCCCAACGACAAAGCCCATCCGGGGGCGGGATCGGTGGTCCGGACGGTTCGGACGATGTCGGGCCTGGTTGTGCCCGCCATTCCGTCGTGGCCCTACCGCTGGGAGAGCCACCCGCCGGGGTGGTGGGGCTGGTGGATCGGGCTGCTGACACTCCCTCTCGGCTGGTGGCTGTTTCGGCTTCGTAGCTCGCGGCTGGTTTTCGCCGGCCTTTGGGGCGGCGTGGCCGCCTTTTCGATCGCGATCTATCCTCTCTATCCGCACCACGCCGGCATGATCGTCGTCTTCGCCGTCGCGGCGCTCTGGCTGGAGCAGGCCGAAGGCCTGGCGCCGAACCTCGTCGCCAAGGCGTGGCTGGGGCTGCTGGTCCTCTGTGGCGCGCCGTTCTGGCTCTCGGCGACTGCCGCGCCCTTCTCCAACAACCGCGCGATCGCCGCCTGGGTGCGCCAACGCGGGCTCGATCACGAGACCTGGGGCGCATGGCCGAGATCGGCCGGCGAGCGCATCACCTGGGCGACGGGCCGCCCGACGATCGACCTCGACGGGATGTGCGCCGACACCTTCACGAAATGGAACCATCTTGGCGTCGTCGGGCAGCCGGGCACAGATGGCCGTCTCGCGGCCTCCGGCGTGCGGTGGTTCATCACCGAAGCGCCGCTGACGGGCGCGACGCCGATGGCCTATTTCCCCGCCACGCGGGGCCACGACTATTCAGCTTGGATCTATCGGTATGACGGCCCCACTGCATCCCGGCCACCGGGCCGCTGCCCCTAGCCTCAACGCCACCGCTTGTGCGCCCTCAGGTCGTAGGGCGCTTTGGGGGGCTTGGCGAACAGGCGGGCGAGGCCCTTGCGGGGCTTGGGGGCGTCCTGGACGAGGCCGGCGCGGCGGATGATCTTCTCCCAGCGATGGGGCGAGCCGGCGGGGATGGCGGCGAAGAGGCGCCCGCCCGGGCGCATCAGCGGGACGAGGCGCCCGAGGAAGCCGGGCGGATCGGCGAGGCCGGCCAGGGCGCTTCCGGCGATCACCACGTCGAAGGTCTTGGGATCGCCGGGGATGGCCACCGTGGCGAGGTCGCCCACAACGACATCGCTGATCGCGAAGCGGGCCTCGGAGGCGGCGGCGGGATTGGCCTCGATGCCGACGTAAGCTCCGCACTTGCCGTCCTTCAGCGCCAGGGCCCCGGTGGCTCCCGCCCCGCAGGCCAGATCGAGGATGACGGCGTGCGGATCGGGCGGCAGGGCGGCGAGCACATCGCCGCGGGCGGCGGCCAGGAAGGCGGCGGCCCGGGCGGCGTGGTTCTCGGCGAGGCTCGGCATGGCGGCGAGACCTAGCACGGCGGCGAACGGGGAAGGAGCCTCACCATGATCCTTCGCGACGTGATCGAGCGGGCCATGCGGCTGAACGGCGAACTGGCGGCCGGCGAGCACCCGGGCGCCGACGCCATGGCCGACATGATCACCGCCGCCAACGCCATGAAGGCGGCGTGGTTCGGCGCCCTGATCGGCGGGCGCCTGACCGAGCAGGCCGTGGCCGGGGCCCTCGCCCAGGCCGAGAACGGCGGGGAGTATCCGATCCCCTCCGTGGCCTTCACCCTCACCGCGCCGGCCAGCCCCCGCTCGGGGATGCGCTTTGCGGCGGTGGACGCGACGCTGGATTTCGCGACCCACAACCTCACCGTCGATCCGAACGGCCGGCAGATCGAGGGGGCGACGGGGAGCCTGGTGATCAACGTCGACGGCGACAACCGGCAGTGGTGGTATCGCGGCGATGCGGGGAACTGGGTGCGCCAGGCGCCGTGGGCCGACGAGAACGCGGTGGTCGAGTTCGGCGACAGCGTGGCGGCCTATTTCCCCTACATGCTGGCCGTGGTCTGCGCGGCGGAGTTCAACACCGAGCTGCGCGCCGACATAATCGCCGGCGCCGCCGAGGGCCGCGCCGTGATGGCCCGGATGTATGCGCCGAGGGGGAGGAACCTCGTCGAGGCGTCGCTGGGCGCTCCGGCCCAGCTGGGGCAGGGGTAGAATCCGCAGATGACGCAGATGGAGACGCAGATGGGCGCCGATGAGCGGGAAATCACCGCGGCTATGATCGAGGCGGGAGTCGAGGAGCTAGGGATTCGCTATATGGCGCTCCGGGACGCGGAGCTAGGCGCCGACCGCGATGCGGCGATCGCGGTGTTTCGCGCTATGGCGGCGCTACAATCCCCAAGCCCATCATCAGCACTGTGAACCGGTTTGTCAGCGCCCAGATGTCATCCACGAGGGCGATGACTTCTCCCGTACCCATCGGGACGGATTCAAACACCAACTTCGCCCGCGCTGAAGCTTCGAGCCTGTGGGGGCCTCCCAGGAGGCCCCCGGTTTGCCAGGGATCATGGACCACACGGTTCCGGCGTTCTGATAGCCCGCGAGCGTCCTTAGCGATCTTATTGACTTGCTTGACGAGGTTTTCGGGTTTTTCGCGGAATCGCAGAAGTGCGGTGAGGGCGTCGAGCTTTCGCTGTATGCCCGCGACCTGCGACGTTAGGCAAACCCCCGGCTCATCGGCGACGCCCGCCAAGACCCAGCACGCGCTATCGACGATCAGTTCTAGCGCCGCCCAGTTAGCCGCCACCTTGCCGATGGCGGCGTAGTGTTCGAGCGGCAACGGCATGATCGGCATGATCGGCCGGGTCGCTGGTGCATCTTTTTCTGACATAGCGGCCCTCCCCCGTGGTCGCCCATTCCCATGGTGCGCCCCCCGCCTCAGCGCTTAGCATCTGCGCCCATCTGCGGCCATCTGCGGAGGACTTCATGCCCCAAGGCGTAGAAGGCCAGGGCTCCGCGCCCAGCGCCCAGATCGCGCAGTTTCGCGCCGATGGGTTTTCGGCCCTCACCGGGATGCGGATCCCGTTCCTCTCCGACGCCTTCGCCCGCTCGTTCCTGGGGATCGACGTGCGGCTGGAGAATTTCATCTCCGAATCCGGCCCGTTGCGCGAGGAGCGGCCCTACGCGGCCTATTCCGGCTTTCGGGAGATTCGCTACACCCGCCCGGGCCTGGTCGCGGGCCTCAACCATGGGGCCGGGCCGATCCGCGGCGTGTTCAGCCGGCCGGGGGTGTTCGGCGGCTCGCTCTTCATCGTCTCGGGGACGACGATTTATCGCGACGGCTCAGGCGTGGGGACCATCGCCGGGACCGATCTGGTCTGCTTCGCCGCCTCGCCGACCAACGGGACCTCGCCGAACCAGATCGTCGCGGTGGCGGGTGGCGCGGCGTATCTCTACGACGGGGTGACGCTGACGAGCTTCACGGCGATCGACAACGGGGTGATCGGGGCGACGAGCGATGTCGTCTATATCGCCGGGCGGTTCATCTATCCGCAGACCGGGACGAGCCGGTTCTACTGGTCGGACGTGCTCGACGCGGCGAGCGTGGACGGGGCCAATTTCGCCCAGACCAACGACAGCGCCGCCCCGATCCTCGCCGGCGCGGTGCTGAACGACCAACTGGTGCTGTTCACGTCCGCCAGCGTCGAGTTCTGGAGCGCCAACGCCGGCGCCGGGCTCACCGACGCGGCCTTCACGCCCAACCAGGGCCGGGGCCATCAGCGCGGCTGCGCGGCGAGGGACACGGTGCGCTTCGCCGACAACGACCTCTTCTGGCTGGGCGACAACGGCACCGTCTATCGCTCCGGCGCCACCCCGGTGCGGATCAGCTCGTCATCGATCGAGGACGCGATCCGGCGGTGCGCGAACCGGGCCGGGGCGAGCGCGTTCGTGGCGACGTTCGAGGGCCATGAGTTCTATGTCCTGACCCTGCCCGGCGTGGGGGCCTACGCCTACGACATCAGCCGGGTCGGGACGGCGGAGGGAGCCTACGGCGACAGCTACGCGCGGGGCGAATGGGCGGTGTGGTCGAGCTTCGGGCGGGCGGTGTTTCGCGGCCGGGTGGCGGCCTACGTGGGCGGCGTGGCCTACGTCGGCGACGACACGACCAACGACGTGTGGGCCATGACCGTGGGAGCCTGGAGCGACGGGACCGACCCGCTGGTCCGCACCGCTTCGGCATTCATCAAGATCGAGGAGGGCCGGCCGCGCATGGACGCCCTCATCTGCCATGGCGTGACGGGGATGGGCCTTTCGACCGGGCAGGGCAGCGCCCCGCTGCTGGAGATACGCTGGAGCGACGACCTCGGCCGCACCTTCTCGCGCTGGCGGGCCTCGCCGCTGGGCGCGCAGGGCGACTACGGCGCGCGGGCCAGGTGGTCGCGGCTCGGCCAGATGCGGGCGCCGGGCCGGCTGGTGCAGGTGCGCTGTTCGGAGCCGGTGGACGTGGCGCTCAGCCATCTGGAGCTCAACCCCAAGCGGCCGGCGCAGTAGATGGCGAGCGTCAACGTCCCGACGCTGGATTACAACGCCCAGCTCGTCGATCCGGCCAGCGGCAAGCTGACCCGCTACGGATACGAGCTATTCCGCAGCCTTCAGGAACGCACCGGGGGGCAGTCGGACAAGGTGGACGCCGCCCACGCCATCGCCAGCGCCGCCGTGCCGCAGGTGACGGAGGTCATCGGCTCGGGCGGATTGCAGGAGGGCGGGGCGCTCGGCGGCAATATCGGGGTGAGCCTCTACATGGCCTACGCCGCCGTCGCCGATCTGCCCACCGCCAAGGCCGGCGAGGGGGACTGGGCCTATGCGCTCGATGGCCGCAAGCCCGGCGAGACAACGGGGAGCGGGACCGGCGTGCCGTGCTTCTGGAGCAGTGGCGGCTGGATCAGCGCCTGCGACGGCGCGGCGGTGAGCGCGTGAGGGGGCTGGGAAGTGACGCCAAATGCCTTCGGAACGACTTTTTCCACTATTGACACCGCAAAGACTCAGAATCCCGTCATACGGGATGAAAGCGCCGCGCTAATTCCAAGAAAGCGGCGCGAGATAGACAAATCGGCCCAGGATGGCTCGCCCACGGGGCACTGAAATGCCGGGTTTTCGGATCGAATCACACGACGTTGCGTTGACTTTGGGCCCCGCGCCAGCAAATGGTGGCGGCATCTGTCTGGGAGGGGCAAGGCAGAAAGCATGGAACCAGAGGTCCACAACTTCAAAATCACAGTCCGAATGCAGCGCCGGCGCGACGGTGGACTGCGGGTGTGGAGCGACGACGTTCCGGAGTTGGTTCTGTCGCACCGCGATCATCATCGCGTCCTACGTGACATCGAGCCTGCCCTAAACCACATTCTCTCAGCCCGACTCGGTTGCGAGGTCAGGGTTGAAAGGCTGGGTTCTCTGCCGCATGCCGTTCGCGCGCCGGTGCGCCCCCCTGTGCTGACATTCGAACGTCTCTTCGGATTGCGCCGCAAGCTCGAGTTTTCCGCGTCGCCCTGCACCGCCTGAATGCTGTCGAGTCGATTCCTCTCCCGCAGCCAATGGGAGAGGAGCCTAAGGGATCTTGGTGCGGCGCCCGTCCAAGGCCCAACCTCCATAAGCACAGCCGAGTGGTGGCAAGTAGCGGATAAGCTGCCCTTCACCGTGCCTGTCGAAGACGATGGGTCTTGCGAATATTGGGCATTCCAAAAAATCCGGCAGGCCCAAGGCGGGAAGACACCATGGCGATTTCTCTGACGATTTCGCGCGACTAGGCGGCGGCCAGTTCGAAGGCGCCGTGGCTGGTCCATTCGATGCTGACCGGGCCCTCGACGCCGCAGTTCTCGGCCAGGAGTTCGGGCACGAGACCGCGCATCACGGCTTCGAATTCTGCCAGCGTCGCGGTCTCGATAACGAGGCCGGGCACATCGCTGGTGGAGACCCACACGCCGGCTTCGGCGTCCCAATCGGCGGTGACCCGGTAGCGAGCGGCCATGGGCCGAATATGGCCGCGCCGCCGCCCAGGTCAACAAAAGCAGCTCGGGGAGACGTTCATGACCACAGGCTCCCTTCTCCCGGCCCCGGTGCTGGTGGCGCTCGACGGCAATGGCGATCCGATCTCCGGGGCCCTGCTGCAGTTCTTCGCCACCGGCACGACCACGCCGGCCACGACCTATTCCGACGCGGGGCTGACCACGCCGAACGCCAATCCGGTGGTGGCCAACGGCTCGGGGATGTTCGGGCCGGTGTATCTCGATCCCACCGTCACCTATCGCGTGCAGCTCAAGACGGCGGGCGGGAGCGTGATCGCCGACATCGATCCGGTGCTGGTGGGCGCGGCCGAGGCGACGACGACGCAGACCAATGCCGGGACGGCGCACGGCGTCTATGTCAGCCCCTACGACCTGGCGGCCTGGACGGGCGTGGCGACCGCCCTCGGCTACACGCCGGTGAACAAGGCCGGCGACACGGCGACCAATCTCGCCATCACGCCCACGGCCCCGGCGACCAATTCGGCCGGGTATCTGGGGACGCCGATCAACAACCAGACGGCGAGCTATGCGCTCGTCCTCTCCGACACCGGCAAGATGGTGCGGATGAGCAACGCCAGCGCCAACACCGCGACGATTCCGCCGAACAGCTCCGTCGCCTATCCGCTCGGGACGGCCATCGTGATCCGCAACATCGGGGCGGGAACCTGCACGGTGACGCGGGGGAGCGGCGTCACCCTGCGGATCGTGGGGTCCACCACCTCCAAGGACGTGGCCATGACCCAGTGGGGCCTGGCGACCCTCGTCAAGGAAGACGCCGACACCTGGCTGATCAGCGGGACCAACATCTCGTGAGCGGGGTGCTGGACGTGCTGCTCGACTGCGGCGGGGTCGCCGTTTCGAGCGGGACCATCTCCGGCCTGGCGTTCACGAGCATCTTCGACCGCTCCGCCTCGGCCGGGGTGACCAACAGCCAGACGATCAGCGGGATCGGCGGCCCGGGCTCGCTCGGCTTGGTGATCACCGGCCCGGCCGTGATCAAGTACGTGAGGAACGGCGTTGGCCCGACCGCGGTCACCGGCAACATCCCGGTGGCGAGCGGCGATAGACTGTATTTCCTGGTCGACAATACCGACACGGTGAGCGGCGCCGGCACGGTGACCCTCAGCGATGCGGCGGCGATGGTGACCGTGGACACCTTTACCTGGAAGCTCGGAGGCTACGGGCTGTGATCCGCGTCGAGCGCGATCCGGCGTTCTGGGAGGCCGTCGCCGCCCATCCGGCCGTTGCCGCCACGCTGGGCCACGTCCAGCCGGGTCAGGTCGGGGCGATGGCGACCGCGTCCCACGTCCTGCCGCTGGCTTCGGAGCACGGCGGCTTCATGTTCATCCGGCTTGATGGCCTGGGCTTCGTCTGCGAGCTGCACACCCTCTTCACGCCCGAAGGCTGGGGCCGCGAGGCGCTGCTGGCCGCCGTCGAGGCCGTGGGGGCGATCTGGCTGCTGGACTACCAGGCCATCGTGACCTGCGAGATGGCCGGGAACGAGAGGAGCCGGCCGCCGGCCAGCTTCGGGTTCAAACAGGCCGGCGACTGGCGCGAGACGCCGCTGGGGACGCTGCGCCTGTGGGTGCTGACCCGGGCGGCGTGGAGCCAGTCCGCCGCCGCCAAAAGAAGGAGAGCCAAATGCCACTAGCCATCGCCATCGGCGTCGCCGGGATCGCCGGGGCCGGCGCGTCGCTCATCGGAGCGCACGATGCGTCGAGCGCCGCATCCAACGCGGCGGCGGCCAACAACGCCCTCCAGGAGCAGATCTACAATTCCAACAAGGGCCTGGAGACGCCGTTCATCACCAGCGGCGACAATGCCGAGACCGAGCTGAACGGCTTCCTCGGCCTGGGCGGCGATCCCAAGGCGACGCAGGCGGCGTTCCAGAAGTATCTCGATTCCACCGGCTACCAGTTCAACCTCGACCAGGGGATGGGCGCGGTGACCAACAGCAAGGCCGCCTCGGGCCTCCTGGGCTCGGGCTCGCTCGTGAAGAGCCTCGACGCCTTCGGGACCGGCCTGGCGGACCAATACGGCCAGCAATACGTCGGCAACCTCCAGAACGAGGTGTCGACCGGGGCCAATTCCGCCAACGCCCTGGCCGGGCAGGGGCAGAGCTACGCCAATGCGGTGAGCGGCAACAACAACAGCGCCGCCGCCGCGTCGGGGAACGCCGACCTCGCCGCCGCCAACAGCTTCAACAGCCTGCTGGGCAACGCCTTCTCGGCCTACGGCCTCAGCCGCGGCGGATCGAGCTTCGGCGGCGGGACGAGCGGCGGCAACGCCTTCGCGCCCGGCCTGAACGTGGGAGGATGAGAATGAGCAACGCCGTGGACATCGACTGGGGGCTCGCGAAGGCGCCGCCCAACATCGCCGGGGAGTTCGCCAACGCCTTTCAGGCCGGGCGGCGCCTGGCCGCGCCGCCGGCGAGCGCCAACGCCCTGACCGGGGACGCGAGGTCGGCCGACGCGATCGCGGCGCTCTCGCCCGATCAGCGGGCGGCGGCGGCGCGGCGGGCGGAGCTGCTGGGGGCGGTCGGGCGCGGCCTCATCGGCCGACCCTATGAGGAGCGGCGGCCCCTGCTGGCCCACCTGGCCGGGCCCCTGGCGGCCCAGGGCCTGGGACCGCGGGCGGTGGCGAACTTCGATCCCACCGACGACAACCTGGCGGCGGCGATCTCCCAGGCCGACGCCCTGCGCAGCCAGCTGGCCGGGCCGGCCGGCCAGGGCTTCACAGGAGATTGATCGTCATCGGCGGCTCGGGGCGACGCCAGCGATCGGGCGCGCGGCCGGACGGGGGGAGGCGGGCCGGCAGGACCCGGGAAAGGCAGGCGTAGCGGGTCTCGTCGGCGACGTGGTCCTCGGCGGCGGTATCGAGATCCTCGGGCCGGACCGGATCGTGCTGCAGGACCGGCACGGTGCGGATGAAATCCCGGCAGGTGTCGAACACATAGAGCATGGGCCTCAGCCCATCGCCGCGGATGCGGGCCCGCATCTGGTCCCAGCCGCTCAGCGCCCCGGCCGCCCCGACCCGGGTGTTGTCGGCGCGGCGCAGCCACACGCCCGCCCCGGCCATCCGCTCGCCGATCGAGGCGCCGCCGTTGTGGGCGAAGATCGACGGGTCGGCGACGCCCCAGGAAATCGTCTCGCCGGGAATCTCGCGGGCGAGGATGCCGGCGGCGACCTCCTCGGCGTCGAGCCGCAGGCCGGCGCCGTTCGCATCGGCGCCGTACCACTCGCGGTAGCGGACGAGCGCCCCGCGCGGCAGGACGAGGCCGGCGCCCAGACGATGGTCGTCGTCGACCACCGCCCACCAGCCGACGCTGAACGGCGAGGCGTAGCCCCAGTCGAAGGCCCGGAAGCGGGTCCAGAACTCCGGCGGGCGGAAGGGGGCGACGACGTTTCGCGACGACCAGCCGTCGAAGAACGCGCCCTCGACAATGTCCCAATCCCCCTCCAGCCAGGCGCGGACCAGCTCGGCCGAGCCGCATTGCTGCAGGCGGGCGACGTACATCGGGTCGCTCTCGAGGAGCCTGGGATTGTCGCTGAGGCGGGCGGGGAGGAACATCCGCTCGAGCCGCATCTCGCCGCCGTCGAAGGGGCTGACGAAGGTCTCCTCGACGAGGGTCCGCGGGCCCGGATCGATGTAGCGGGCCTTCACCCAGTGGTGGCCGGCCCCGCCGGGATTGCAGGTGGCGCGGAAAGCGCAGCGCACGCCGGCGGAGCTGCGCAGGGTGGCCTTGAGCTTGTCGATGGGGCCGGGCCTCGGGAACTGGGTCATCTCCTCGACATAGACGCGGGTGTAGCTGTGGCCCTGGTAGAGATCGGCGTCGGCGTCGTTGTCGAGGTGTCGGCAGGCCAGCACGGCGCCGGATTTCCATTCAAATTGCGAACGGTTTTCCTGCCAGCGGGCGCCGCGGAAGATCTGCCGCGCCCGGGCGATGGTCGGCTCGAGGGCGGTGCGGGTGCGGCGGACCAGCAGGCCCTGGGCGGCGGCGCCCTCCTCGATCGCGTGATGGGCGAATTCGCCGAGGACAGCGTCGGTCTTGCCGCCGCCGCGGGCCCCGCCGTAGACGAGCTCGAACACATGGCTGTCGATGAATTCGCGCTGCGGGCCTGGCTGGGGAGTCCACGGGATTTCAGATTGCATGTGCTACAATATGTAATTCCCGACGCCCTTGTCAAGTGGCCTCGCGCGACCGGCGACGGCTTTCAGGTTCGGGCGCGGGCGACGCGGGCGGCGGCGAGGAGGCCGAGGACCGCCAGGGGCAGGAAGGCGGCGAACAGCCAGGGGGCGGCGAGGTGGGCGCGGGTCGGGGTGAAGCCGTGGGCCAGGCCCAGGAGGTTGGCGGCGGCCCCGGCGGCGGCCGCCCCGGCGGCCGAGCCGATCCACTGGGTGGTGGGGTTGGCCGAGGCGCCGACGGCGAGCTCGGCGGGCGGCAGGGCGGCGAGAATCCGCCGGGTGTTGAGCGACCAGGCGAAGCCGAAACCGGCGCCGAGGAGGAAGCCGGCGGCGGCGACGCCGATCACCCGGGGCGTGCCGATGGTGAGGGTCAGGGCGACCATGCCGGCGACGATGGTCGCCCCTCCCAGGAGGATGAAGGCCCCGTGGCGGCGGTCCGGCTGGCCCGAGACGATGATCGCCGTGAGGGTCCAGCCGACCGCGTCGCTGGCCACCACGTAGCCGGCGGTGAGGGGCGAGAGGCCATTGACCACCTGGAGGATGGCCGCCCCGTAGACCCCGAACACCGTCGATGCCGCCGAGGTGGCGAAAATGAAGGCGTAGCCGGCCCCGGCCAGGGTTCCCGGGCGCATGGCGTCGAGCGGCAGCAGGCGCTCGCCCGGGCGGGCGTTGACGGCCCCGGCGGCGGCCAGGAGCGCCAGGCCCACGACCAGGAGGACAACCGCTTCGCCGGCCGCGCCGGCGATGTCGGCCATGGCGATGGCGAGGATGGCCAGGGTGAGGACGAAAAGGGTGCGCCAGGCGAGCGGCCGGCGATCGGCCGGCCGGGGCGGGGACGCGGCGGGGAGGAGCAGGACGGCGGCGGCGACGAGGACAAGGCCCTGGGCGGCGAACATCCAGAAGGCCCCGCGCCAGAAATGCACGGCGGCGAAGGCTCCGCCGAGCAGGGGGCCCAGGAAAGAGGCGATCCCCCACACCCCGGCCCCGGCCCCGAACAGGCGGGCCCACAGGCGCTCTTCGAACATCTGGCTGATGGCGACGTAGCAGAAGCCGACCACCCAGCCGCCGCCCAGGCCCTGGGCCAGGCGGCCGACCATGAAGGGGGCGATGGCCGGGGCCGCGGCGCTCAACGCGCAGCCGGCGGCGTAGACGAGGGCGGCGATGACGAGGGCCCGTTGCAGCCCCAGGCGGGCGGCGAGCTGGCCGGCGCTGGCGCCGGCGAGGATGGAGCCCAACAGATAGATCGCCACCGCCCAGCCGAACCAGGCGTAGCCGCCGAGGTCACGGGCCACCGAAGGCATGATGGTAACGGTGACCAGGCCGTCGGCGGCGCTGAGCCATATCCCCAAAAGGACGAGGGCGGTGCGCGGGGCTAAGCGGGGACCGATCAGCTCGCCCCAGGCGGCCGGGGGCGGCGGCGCCGGCGAGGTCATGGGCCGCTCACCGGCCGCGACGGGTGAAATACAGCTTCAGGGCCAGGATGGCGGCGGCCATGACCAGGCACACGGCGTTGGCGCCCACCAGGGGCCAGCGGCCGATGAGCAGGCCATAGGCGACCCACAGGACGAAGGCGGCCACGGTGACGAGATACATCCGCAGGGACACCGAAGCGGCGTCGCGCTCGCGCCAGATCTTGACCAGCTGGGGGGCGAAGCTGGTCATCGAACAGACGGCGGCGGCGACGCCGACCCCGTCGATCAGGGTCATGGACTCTAGAAGATCGAGCGGCCGGCGACGCGCAGGTCGAATTCCTGTTCGCCGGGGCGGAAATCGGCATCGCCCTCGAGGGCCAGGTAGGAGAACTGCGAGCCGGTCTTGAGCGAGAAGCCGACCGTCAACCAGCCGCCGCGGTCGGGATCGCCGGTGACCACGAAGGGCGTGCCGTTCTCGAAGCTGGCCGTGGTGTCGCCCACCGTGCCGGAGAAGACCTCGCGCCAGCCGCCGCGCACCTCGGCGCGCAGCCAAGTGGTCTTGCCCCACTGGCGGCCCAGAACCATGACGGCCTGGCCGGAGAACTGGGTGTCGGTCTGCGGCGCGACGGCGAGGTTGAAGCCGGGGTTGAGGCCACCCTCGGCGTAGCCCCGCTGGTGGAGGGCCAGGTAATCGACCGAGACCTCCGGCCGGGCGTAGTAGGGGCCGAACATCTTGACCTCGTAGCCGGCCCCGAAGTGGGCGTCGACGAACCAGCCCGTCCAGCTGGCGGTGGCGGTGTCGAACTCGGTTCCGGAGGCGAAGCGGCGGTCCTCCGAGAACCAGCCGTAGCCGCCGGCCCCGCGACCGGAGACGGTGAGGTGGCCGATGGACCGGCGGTAATAGAGGCCGGCCTCGACCAGGGAGCCGACGTCGTGGGCTCCGAGCGCCGAGAATTCGTCACTTTCCTGGACGTTGAAATAGGCGACGGAGAGGCCGAGCGCCCCGCCGGCCACGCCCATGCGCTCATAGCCGCCCACCAGGCCCAGGAGCTTGGCCGAGGAGGCGACCGAATCGATCCCCGAGCGGTCGACCCGTTCGTTGACCTCCTGCAGCCACAGGCTGGAGCCGCCGATGTGCTGGCCGGTGTCCGGCGGCAGGCCGGTGAAGGTGGAGATCTTCTGGGCGGCGGCGTCGAGGGCGGCGAAAATGCCCTGGCCCTGGTTGGGGAGGAGCTGGTCGTAGACGCTCTTGAGGCCGGCCTGGGTGGTCTGGGCGAGGATCTGCTGCTGGATGCCGGCGTCGCTGGACACCGGCAAGGCGGCCAGGACGGCGCCGAAGGCCCCGGCCTCGCCGGCGTTGAGACCGAGCTGGGCGGTGGTTTTCTGGGCGACGGTGACCTGGACCTCTTCCTGGCCGGTCGCCTTGTCGTCGGGCACGAGGGCGGCGCTGGCCGTGTACAGGAAGGGGGTCTCGCCGATGGCGGCCGAGCCGAGGCCGGGGGCGGTGATCGAGCCCGGGGCGCCCGAGATAACGGTGTAGGTCCGGCTGGGCGCGGCCTGGAGGCTGACGAGGGTGACGCCGATCTGGCCGTCGGATGCGATTTTGGTCTGGCCGCTCGTGATGAAGTCGGTGTTGCGGTTATTGGCCGGATCGACGGCGACAATGAGGATGCCGCCGGAGCCGATGTTGATGGAAGAGGCCTTGACGGCGTTGGGATTGGTGTCGCTGAGGGTTCCCAGGCCGACGTTGAGGGCGAAGGAGCCGCCGGCCTGTTCGGTGATGTAGCCGGCCACGATGGGGGAGTTGACAACGCCGTTGGCGTCGGTGGGCGTGCCCTGGACGGTGATGGTGTTGAGGGCCCCGCCCATGGCGATCTTGCCCGAACTGACGAAGCCGGCGGTGACCTTGAGCGTGTCGGCGCCGGAGCCGAAATAGACATCGCCGATGATCGAGGGGGTCGTCGCGCCGATCTGCGCCCAATCGGTGGGGGCGGAGACCGGATCGGCGCCCGGACCGGCGGCGACGACGTTCTTGTAGACATTGCCGTTGAAGGTGACGACCGCGCCGACCGCATAGGTGTCGGTCTCGACATAGGGCGTGGCGGTGGCGGCGATGTTGGAAAAAGCCTGGGTGATCGTCTGGGGACCCGTCCCGGCGCTGAGGTCGATGGCCACGGTGTTGCTCGCCCCGGTGGGCGAGATAGCCGGCAGGGGCACCGTGGCGAGAGTCTGGTTGAGGAAGGCCTCGATCTGGCCGGTGTTGGTGACGCTCTGAAGGGTCCCGGACTTGTCGAGGATGGCGGTGGTCACGCCGCCCACCCCGCCGGTGCCGGTGAGCTCGGCGATGATGCCGCTGTTGTTGGTGAGCGAGTTCACCACCGCGTCCTTCTCGATGAGGATGGCGGTGACGTTGACCGGCACGGGAGCCGGGGTGTCGGGCAGATTGTTACCGTTGATGGTCGGGGTGGTGGCCGAGTTGACCTGGATGGAATTGGCGGTGATCTGGCCATCGTTGTAGATGTTCGGCACGGTGACCAGGGCGCAGGGATTGCAGTGGCCGCTCAGCGGATCGGCGCCGATGTGGATGGCGGTGGCGTCGGCCTGGTAGGACTGGGCGGCGATGTTGCCGCTGTTGTAGAGCCCGCCGGCGATGTCGACCGCCCCGGCCGCCGCCCACACCGCCGGCGCGGTCGATACGTAAACGTTGTTGGCGTCGTAGGTGTCGATGGCCGGGCTGACGAGGATCTGGCCGCCGATCTGCAGGGCGGTGGCCGAAACGACGCCGGGCAGGTTGGGCGAGGTCAGGGGGTCGAAGAGGCCCAGGGCGCCGACCGTGCCCTGGATCACCAGGCCGAAAGTCTTGGCCGGGGGGGTCGGATTGTTGGCGCTGAGGTAGTCGCTCCCCGTATAAAGCCCGAAAGCGATCGCCGGGGCGCCCCCTCCGGCGCTCTTGGCGACGCCGCCGATCTGGATGGCCGGCGCGGAGCCGTAGGAAATCACCGAGCCGCTGGTCTGCTGGGCGTCGGGGACGCCGTCGTTGTCGACGTCGGGGATGGTGGCGCTGATGATCGGGGCGGCGCTGAGGATCACGCCGCCGCCGACGTCGCCCCCCAGGGTGACCGCGGCGCCGCCCTGCTGCATCTCTTCGCGGGTCTGCAGCTGGAGCAAGGCGGGATTGGACTGGCGGCTGGTGGTCCGGTAACCGGTGTCGGTGATGGTCCCGGAAAAGTTCATCGCGCCCTTGACGCCGCCGTTGATCTGAACCGCCTGGGCCCCGGCCCCCAAGGCGCTGACGCCCTCGATAGGCAGGTTCCCGCCGATGGATCCGGACGCGGTGACCTGAAGGCCGATGCTGTTGTTACCGGTGATGGCGATCGAGCCATCGGCGACGGTGGGCGTGGTCGAGCCGCTGGCCGGCGGGGTCACAACCTGCATCAGGAAGTCGCCGGTGACCGGGGCCTGGATGGTCACGCCGAACGAATTATTGCCGACGACCGAGATCGCGCCGGTGTCGATGATCGAGCCGGTGAAGACGCCGGCCCCGGTGACCTCGAGGCCGATTCGTCCCGAACCGGTGGCGAAGGGACCGGTCTGCAGGCCATTATTGTTGTCGACGATCGAGGCGCTCGTTTCGGTGAGGTTGATCGACCCGGTGTTGCTGGCCGTGCCGGTGAAACCGCCGAGGATATCGATGCCGATGATGTCGTTGACGCCGGTGGCGCCGATGGCGCCGGCGTTGAGGATGGAGTTGTTGGAGTTCAGCGTCAGCGCCGTTCCCGGCGCGGTGAGGGTGATCGAACCGCCCGCGGCGATGGTGACGTCGGCGGGGGCGCCGTTATTGGCCGTGGCCGTGGCGATGGGGGCGCTCGTGGCGGTCGAGATGGTGACCTGGGCGGCGGCCGGAACGGCGGCGGCCAGAAGGGGTGCGGCGGCGGCGACGGCCAGGAACTTGCGCTTCATGAACGGGTCTTCTGGCTCGCTGCGGTTCAGGTTCGGTTCCGACCCGCCTAATAGGAGGGAAATTGCGGGCGATTCAAGGCAAAGCACCGGGAGGCGGCGACTGTCACGCGCAAGTCACACAATGGACCTCAATAGGCGGATCGCGAAGCGTGAATCCTGATGTTGCCTTTCATCTTGTCCGATGACTGACGTTCGCCAAGGCCCCGGGCGGCCGATTCGGCCAGGCGTCGTCGCCCGGGTCGCGCAGGCCCTGCGGAGACCCGAGCCGGCGATTTCGCCCGCCGCCCCGAGTGTCGCTCCACGGGGTTCCGGGGGGCCGGCGCTGCCCTACGCCGCCATCCTCGAGCAGCTCGCCGATCCCCTGTTGCTGGCCACCGCCGGCGCGCGCGCCGATCCGAGCAGCCGGCGCTTCCTCTACGCCAACGCCGCCGCCCGCGATCTCTTGCGCATCCAGCGCGACGCCGGCCCCCTGACCACCGCCATCCGTGCTCCCGAAGTCCTGGCGGCGGTGGACGAGGCGCTCTTCGAGCGGCGGAGCGCCCACGCCGTCTATCGGTCCGGCGGGGCCCTGGACCGGGTGTGGCGAGTGAGCGCCGAGCCGCTGGAGGCCGAGGGCCAACCCCTGCTGGCCCTGATTTCCCTGCGCGACGAGACGGAATTCCGGCGCAGCGAGCGGACGCGGGCCGATTTCCTGGCCAACGCCAGCCACGAGCTGCGCACCCCGCTGGCCTCGCTGGCCGGCTTCGTCGAGACCCTGCGCGGCCACGCCCGTGACGACAGCTCCGCCCGCGACAGGTTCCTGGCCATCATGCAGGTCCAGGCCGAGCGCATGCGGCGGCTGATCGACGACCTGATGAGCCTTTCGCGGATCGAACAGGGCGAGCACATCCCCCCGGCCGGCGAGGTCGACCTGGCCGTGGCGGTGATCGACGTGCTGGACGCCCTGGCGCCCCTGGCCCAGGAGCGCGGCGTCGCCTTCGCCACCCATGTGCCGGAGCCCGGCGAGGCCCTGGTCACCGGCGACCGCGACCAGATCCTGCAGGTGATCCAGAATCTGGCCGAGAACGCCGTCAAATTCACCCCTGACGGCGGAACCGTGCGGGTCGGCCTGGAGATCGGCCAGGAGGCGGCCGCCCGCGCCGCCCCCAGATCGCCGGCGACCGCCCACCTCAGCCTGCTCACCCCCGACCATGCGGCCGGCCGCCGCTATGTGGTCCTGAGGGTCCAGGACCACGGCCCGGGGATCGCCAGGGGCAATCTGCCGCGCCTGACCGAACGGTTCTACCGCGTCGCCGGCCAGAAGAGCGGCGAGCACGCCGGCACGGGCCTGGGCCTCGCCATCGTCAAGCACATCGTCAACCGCCATCGCGGCGGCCTGACGGTGGAGAGCGCCGAGGGCCAGGGAGCGACCTTCGCCGCCTATTTCCCGATGCCGGCCGGCGAGGGGTCCGCCGGCCCGGCTTGACGGCGCGCCGCCGAGGGCCGCAAAGCGGCCGCCATGAAGGTCCTGATCGTCGGCTCGGGGGGGCGCGAACACGCCCTGGCCTGGAAGATCGCCGCCTCGCCGCGGGTGGCCGCGGTGATCTCGGCGCCCGGCAATCCGGGCATGGCCAGGCTCGGCGAGACGCGGGCGGTGGCGGCGACCGACGTCGCCGGCCA
>DASZKO010000153.1:0-2825 GCA_035605655.1 Caulobacteraceae bacterium
TCGTCGAGGCCGATGGGCTTGGTCCACAGGTAGCGCATTTCGGCCATCTCGCGGAGCATGGGGACGAAGGGGGCGGCGGCGTAGACCATGGCCCACGGGAAGGCCTTGATCGGGATGCGCGGATCGCCGGTGACGCGGCGCACGGCGTGGCCCAGGGCGTCGTCCCCGGCCAGCCAATTCCCGGCGAAGTGGAAGACCTCGACGTCGGCGAGGGCCGCCTCGCGGTCGAGCAGGCGGGCGAGGGTCTCGGCGAGATCGGGGAGGTAGGCGAAGGCGTGGCCGACCGGGCCGGTGCGATAGACGCCCGTGACGCGCCCAGCCTTGCGGGTGGTGAGCCAAATGAGGCCGCTGTTGGGCGCGGCCGGGCCGAAGAAATCGCCGGCCCGAAGGACGAGGGACTTCACGCCCTCGGCGGCGGCGGCGCGCAGCATCTCTTCCATCTCCACGCGCACCTTGCCCTTGCGGGTGACGGGGGCCTGGGGCGCGTCTTCGGCGATCCGCGTCCCCGCATCGGGGGCGAAGTTGTAGACCGCGCCCGGCAGAATGAGGCGGGCGCCGCTCGCCTTGGCCGCGGCGATGGAGCTGGCCAGCATGGGCAGCGCCAGCTGGCGCCAGCGCTGGTATTTCGGCGGATTGGCGGCGTGGACGATGACGCTCGCGCCCTTGGCGGCGGCGATCACCTCGGCTTCGATCATGGCGTCGCCCTTGACCCATTCGACCGGGGTCATGACGCCGGCCCGGCGGGCGGCGTCGGCCGGGTCGCGAGCCAGGGCCCGGACGTTCCAGCCGTGGCGAAGCAGGGCGCACATGGCGTGGGCCCCGAAGGAGCCGGCGGCGCCGATGATGAGGGCGGTTTTTTGGGTGGTCATCTGGAGTCTCCCTTGAAGGACGAGCGGAAGATGAGCGCCGCGCGGGCCATAGGGAATTGTCCAAAGCCGCAGGATAGCTATACGATTATGCATGGCCGAGCCGGACTGGAGCCTCTATCGGACCTTCCTGGCGGTGCTCGACGCCGGCAGCCTCTCGGGGGCGGCGCGGGCGCTCGGCCTCGCCCAGCCCACCGTCGGGCGCCAGATCGAAGCCCTGGAAGCGGCGCTGGGCGGCGAAGCCCTCTTCACCCGCTCGCCCGGCGGTCTGGCGCCCACCCGCGCCGCCCTGACGCTCGCCCCCCACGCCCAGGCCATGGCCGCGGCGGCCGGGGCCTTCGTGCGCGCCGCCGCCGGGACGGCGCAAGACATGAGCGGGGTGGTGCGGATCACCGCCAGCGACATCGTGGGGGCCGAGGTGCTGCCCCCCATCCTCGCCGGGTTCCGCGAGGCGTGGCCGGCGATCGACATCGAGCTCCTGTGCTCCAATCGCAACGAGGACCTGCTGCGCCGCGACGCCGACATCGCCGTGCGCATGAGCCGCCCGACGCAAGGATCGCTCCTGGCCCGCAAGATCGGCGAGATCAGCCTGATCTTCTACGGCCACCGCAGCTATCTGCAGAAGCACGGGGCGCCTCGGACCCTCGAGGACCTCGCCGGCCACACCCTGATCGGCTACGACCGCATTCCGCTCGACCTGGAGGGCCTGGGCGACCTGCCCATCGCGGTGAGCCGCGAGATGTTCGCCCTACGCACAGACAACGACCTCGCCGCCCTCGCCCTGCTGCGGGCCGGCGCCGGCCTCACCCCCTGCCAGCGGACGATTGCCGAGCGCGACCCCAACCTCACCCCCCTGCTCGAAGGCCAGTTCGAGCTTTCCCTGCCTGTGTGGGTGGTGATGCACGAGGACCTGAAGGGGGATCGTCGGCTGAGAGCGATGTTCGACCACCTGGTGGCGGGGCTGGGGGAGTACGTGCGGGGGTGACTAATCGGCTCCGGGAAATCCCCCTGCTCCGCTCACCCCGGCGGTAAGCCGGGGCCCAGTTCTGTCCAGTCTGGCGGTCTTCCGACGTGACCGGATCCCTCTGCCAGGCAGGGCGCCCGGGTCCCGGCATGCGCCAGGATGTAGCTTGAATCTTCCCGCCCCGGCGACTAGGTATCCGCCCTTCGCCGTCAGGCGGCGCGCGCTCGTAGCTCAGCTGGATAGAGCATCAGACTACGAATCTGAGGGTCGGGCGTTCGAATCGCTCCGAGCGCGCCAATCTCCCCATTGACCGAGTGAAACGGGGCCTGCGGTGAGCACCAAGACCATCTCCACCGACATCGCCTTCGCGAGCGGAGCGACCACCGCCTCGTTCAGCGAACCTCGGGCGTTGCTGACCGTGACCGACGGAGCCCACACCGCCGAGATCAAGCTGGCCGGGAACCACTTGGCCTCGGCCTGGACGCTCTCCAGCAACGGACGCGGGGGGACCACGGTGTTCGACTCGCCCGCCGGGGCGAGATCCGGGCCGCCCCGCTCGCGGCGGCCATGGCCGCGTTCGGGCCGAGCCGAGCGGGACGGCGATCGCCTTCCGCGCCGTGGATCCGGCGGGTCCAGCTCCAGGAAACGCTGATACTGCGCCCCGGCCGCGCCCATCTGGCCGGCCCTTCATGCGCAGTCGCGGCGAGGTTGAACACTGCGTCGGCCTAGGTCGGGTCGGCGTCGAGCACGCGGGCGAGTTCGGCGCCGGCTTCCTCGGGCGGCTGCGAGCTGTTTGGTGCCTACTCGAAGCCCGGAACTACGCGGCGTAAGCATCCGGCACCTTCAATCGAATACCGCGATCATCCGCTTCCGCGGGATCCATGAATGCGTGGCAGGTGTCGAGGACGGCCCGGCTCGCTTCGAGCGTGCGCCAGGGGACGGCGGCGACCCAACGCTGAGCGAAATCCAGGGTCCTGACGAGGGGTGTCGGGTTG
>DASZKO010000158.1:0-3340 GCA_035605655.1 Caulobacteraceae bacterium
CCGGTGTCCGCCGCCCAGGCCGCCCGGGCCCGGCGCCTCGAAGAGGCGGCGCGCGGCAGGCTGATGACCGTCATCCTCGACGGCCGCCGCGCGCGGATCGCCTTCGACGCCGACAAGGGCAGCATCCTCGACAGCGCCCGCGCCGCCGGCCTCGCCGCCCCCTTCGCCTGCAAGGGCGGGGTGTGCGCCACCTGCCGGGCCAGGCTCCTGGCTGGCAAGGTCGAGATGAAGGCCAACTACGCCTTGACCCAGGCCGAGCTCGACCAGGGCTACATCCTCACCTGCCAGGCGGCCCCGGTCGGCGAGGGCGTCGTCCTCGACTACGACGGCTGACGATCGAGGCCGCGCAGCCCTTCGAGGGTGAGGTCGGTCGCCAGGTCGGCGACCTCCCGGGCGCTGGCTCCGCCGCCCTCGTGGAACCAGGTGTGGGTCCAGTTGATCATCCCGAAAAACAGCATGGCCGCCGGACGCCTGAGGCGGGGGGCGAGCGCCGGCTGGAGGGCGCAAAGCAGGCTCTCCACCACTTCGATGAGGCGCCGCTGGCGCCCGACGATTTCGGCGCGACGAACCGCCGGCAGGGCGTCCAGTTCGTTGAGAAGGACCTTGTGGCGAGCCGCGGCGCCGACATACAAGCCCATGAAATGACGCGATAATTCACGCAGCTTGGCGGCCGGCGCGAGGGGCTGGGCGACGACCGCCTCGGCCGCTTCGGCGAGGGCCCGCAGGTGCGAATCCATGACCTCGAAGAGGATCTCCTCCTTCGAGGAATAGTAGTGATAGATCAGCGACTTGGAGGCGCCCAGCGCGTGGGCGAGGTCGGCCACCGAGGCGCCGAGGAAGCCCCGCTCGGCATAGAGCTTCGCGGCCGCCTCGACGATCGCGGCGCGGCGCTCGCCGTAATCGGCCGCCTGGGTTCGGGCCATCAGGGGACCGGATGGGGCAGTACCGGCCCGAATAGGCCGGCAAAGCGCCCGAATGGGGCGGAGCTGGCCGGGCCCTGGCCCGAGCTGGCCGGGCTCGGCCCGAACTGGCCGGCCATGGCCGAAGCGAGCGTCGCCGCCTGGGCTGTGATGGCCAAACCGTCCGCGCCGCCGTCGGAAACCACGAAGTTGGCGGCGCGATAATCGCCGCTGAGCTCGAGCGTGGCGATGACCGACGAGGCGCCGTCGAGGATGGTCAGCGTCCCGCCGGCCGCCCCGCCGGCGTAGCTCGCCGTATCGCCGGCGGCGAAGGCGAAGCTCTTCAGGTCGACCTGGTTGGCCCCGCTCTTGGAAAGGCCGAAGACCTTGCCGGTGAAGCCGCCGCCGAGGACCAGGCGCCCCGTGGCGCCGGCGGTGAAGATGGCGTTTTCGCCGAGCGTCCCGTCGACCTCCAGGACGCCGGTTCCGACGACCCGCGCCGAGCCGGACCCGCTCACCGCCCCGGTGATGGTCAGCGCCCCGTTCTGCGCCTGGACGAGGCCGGAATTGGCCACCGTCCCGTCGATGGTCCCGCCGCCCGCCTGCGACTGGAGGACGCCGCCGGCCGCGACCGTCAGGGTCCCGCCGACCAGGATCGCGTCGTCGAGCTGCAGGCGGTGGCCGACCAAAACCGATCCGCCGCCGGAACTGTCGAGGGTGGCGTTGCGCAGAAGCAGCGTCGCCGAGCCGGTCGATTCCACCAGTCCGTCATTGACGATGGTGGGGGACACGCCGATCAGCATCGTCCCGCTCGTCGCATCGATGACCCCGTCGTTGGTCAGACCGAGCGCGCCCTCGATGGCCCCGCCGCCGGCGATCGTCGCGCCGGCGATCGTCAGCGTCCCGCCGGCCGTCCCGGCCACGATGTGGCCGCCGTTGCTCAGGCTGACGAAGCCGCCGCCGGTGAGGGTGTCGGTTCCATTGACCAGCAGACGGGCGACCTTGGTGGAGACCCCCTGGAGTTCGATCTCGCCGCCGTCGGCGAGGGACGTTCCCGACAGTTTGAGGACGGCCCCGGCTCCCACCGTGAACGTCTGGGCGGCGGCCAGACTCGCCGATCCGGCCAGGGTCCAGGCCGCCGCGCCGGAGAGGGCGTAGCTTCCGAACCCTTCGAACACGCCGCTGACTGCGCCGGTGAGGGTTGCGGACCCTCCGAGGCCGGCGATCGTCCCGGTCCCGCCGGCCAGGGTGAGGCCCCCGCCGCCGCCGACGATCTCGCCGGTGAACGCCGAGCCGGCCTCGGCGATCAGGTGGTCGCTGGCGGCGCGGAACAGCACCGAATCGCCCGCGCCGGCTATGGACGCGAAGTTGGTGACCGTGACCGACCCGGTCCCGCCGTCCTCGACGCCGTTCAGCCCGAAGATCGTCCCGCCCGCCTGGTTGACGACGGCCCCGCCGCCGATGACGAGCACGCCGTCGCCGGCCGCTCCGCCCGTCCCCGTCGCGCCCTTGCCGAAGGCGGCCGAGCCGCCCGCTCCGCCGGGTGCGGCGCCTCCGCCGAGGATCACCCCGCGGTTGATGACTTCGCCGCCCGCCAGCGCCGCCCCCGCGCCGCCGGACCCTCCGCCGCCGCCGTTGCCGGCCGCGAGTCCGGCATTGCCGCCGGTTCCGCCCCTGCCGCCGCCGCCGCCGGTCAGCGTGCCGGTGTTGGTGAGGGTCCCACCGCCGAGCGCGCCGCCCGCGCCGCCGGCCGCCCCGGTCCCGCCGTTCCCGCCGGTGTTGGGTCCGTAGGCCCCGGCCCCGCCGTAGCCTCCGACGCCGCCGGTCACCTGGCCGGTGTTGGTCATGTTGCCGGAGGCGAGGCTCACGCCGGCCCCGCCGACCCCGCCCAGGCCGCCTGGGGCGCCATTCCCGAACGAAGTGCCCGACCCGGCCACCCCCGATCCGCCGGCCCCTCCGACAATGGTTCCGCTGCTGGTCGCCCGGCCGGACATGCGCGCCGCCGCGCTTCCGGCGAGGCCCGCGCCGCCCGCCGCGGCGGCGGCCTCGATCAGCCCCTGGTTTACCGTCGTCGAGCCGGCGTCGGCGGTCAGGCCCGTCCCGCCGATCGTCCCGGTCTTGGTGATGGTCAGGATGCCGCCGGCGGCGAGGGAATAGCCGCTGGAATAGGTGCTCAGAATGGTCATGCCGATCCCCCCTTTGAGTTCAGGCTAGCGTCTCCGGCCGAGCTGGCTCACGTCGCGCACCGCGCCTTTCGCGGCGCTGGTGGTGAGGGCGGCGTAGGCCTGCAGGGCCGGCGAGACCTTGCGCGTGCGGCCGTGCGTCGCCCACGGCGTCGGGCCCTTGGCGGCGCGGCGGCGGGCGATCTCCGCGTCGGCCACCGCCAGGCGGATGGAGCGGGCCGGAATATCGATCTCGATGGTGTCGCCGTCCTCGACGAG
>DASZKO010000194.1:0-11873 GCA_035605655.1 Caulobacteraceae bacterium
CCGGCATCGCCGTCTACCTCGCCTCGGACGCCTCGCGCTTCCATACCGGCGACAGCTTCGTGATCGACGGCGGCTACACGATCTTCTAGGCCGGCCTTGACGGCCTTTAGGGAAGGGACGGCCAGCTTCGCCAAGGTCCCCTGAGAGGAAAAGGCCATGAGCTACGCGAAGATCAAGGTGAGCCGCGAGGGGGCGGTGGGGGTGATCACCATGGCCGATCCGGCCACCCTCAACGCCGCCGGCGCCGACATGGCCGGCGAACTCCTGGCCGCTTTCCGGCGCGAGACCATGGGCGAGGCGCCGGCCCGGGCCATCCTGCTCACCGGCGAGGGCCGCGGCTTCTGTTCGGGGGCCAACCTCAGCGCCGGCGGCCAGCGGAGCCTCGATGGTGACGGCAAGCCCGACGCCGGGGCGGCCCTGGAAACGATCTACAATCCTCTCGTCACCTACATGCGCGAAATGAGCGTGCCTCTGGTGACGGCGGTGAACGGAGCAGCCGCCGGAGTCGGCTGTTCCCTGGCCATGCTGGGCGACCTCATCGTGGCCTCCGAGGACGCCTATTTCCTCCAGGCTTTCCGGCGCATCGGCCTGGTGCCCGACGGCGGCTCGACCTGGCTGCTGCCGCGCGCTGTCGGCAAGGCGCGGGCCATGGAGATGGCCCTGCTGGGCGAGAAGATCCCCGCCGCCAAGGCCCTGGAGTGGGGCCTGATCAATCGCTGCGTGCCCGACTCCGACCTCATGGCCGAGGCCATGGGCCTGGCGCGGGCTCTGGCCGAGGGTCCAGCCTCGCTCGGCCTCACCCGCCAGCTCCTGTGGGCCTCGATGGAAACGGACTGGCCGGCCCAGCTCCACCGCGAACGCCTGGCGCAGAAAGCCGCGGGCAAGACCGCCGACTTCGCCGAAGGCGTCGGGGCCTTCCTGGCCAAGCGGCCGGCGGCGTTCCAGGGCCGATGACCAGCGTGGGCGCGCCCTACGATCGCTACGAGAGGCTCGCGTTCGACCGGCCGCATCCGGCGGTGCTGCGGGTGACCATGAACAATCCCGCCCGGCTGAACGCCGCCGACGCCAGGATGCACGCCGAGCTGGCGCAGATCTGGCGCGATGCCGACGCCGACGAGAGCGTGGCGGCGATCATCCTGACCGGAGCGGGACGGGCGTTCTCGGCCGGCGGCGATTTTGAAATGATCGGCGCGATCATCGATGACTTCGCGACGCGGGCGCGGGTCATGCGCGAGGCGCGCGACATCGTCTACAACGTCATCAACTGCTCCAAGCCCATCGTAAGCGCGATCCGCGGTCCCGCGGTGGGGGCGGGACTGGTGTGCGGCCTGCTGGCCGACATTTCCATCGCAACCCCAACGGCCCGCATCATCGACGGCCACACCCGCCTGGGCGTGGCCGCCGGAGACCATGCGGCGATCATCTGGCCCCTGCTGTGCGGCATGGCGCGGGCGAAGTACTACTTGCTGCTCTGCGAGACCTTGACCGGCGCCGAAGCGGAGCGGATCGGGGTGATCTCCCTGCTGGCCGAGGAAGAGGCGCTCGACGCCAAGGCGGTAGAGATCGCCACCCGCCTTGCCGAGGGCGCCCCCAACGCCATCCGGTGGACAAAGTACGCCCTCAACAACTGGCTGCGCGCCGCCGGGCCGGCCTTCGACGCCTCCCTGGCCCTGGAGTTCCTCGGTTTCACCGGCCCGGAGGCGCGCGAGGGCCTGGCTTCACACCGGGAAAAGCGTGCGCCAAACTTCGCCTCGACCGACCTCGGCGGGGACCACGCCTGATGTACGAGCGAATTCTCCTGGCTTACGACGGCACCCTGGAAGGCGCCGTGGCCCTTCGCGAGGGGGCGCTGCTGGCCAAGCGATGCGGGGCCAAGGTGTTCATACTCTCGGTGGTTCCGCAGGGGACAGGCGTGCACGTGGCCGAGGGAATATACGCCGCCGCCATCTCCCATCAGCTGGACAGCTACAAGGATCTGCTGGCCAGGGGAGTCGCCCGCCTCAGGCGCCTCGGGCTGGACCCGGTCGCCCGCGTCACCGTGGGCGAACCGGTCAAGGCGATCTGCGCCTTCGCCAAGGAGGTCGACGCTGACCTCGTCGTCGTGGGGCACCAGAAGAAAGGCCTGCTCGACCGCTGGTGGTCGGGGTCGACCGGCGCGTACCTCAGCGACTACATCCGCTGCAGCCTGCTCATCGCCCGCAACCAGGTCAGCGACGAGGCCTTCGCCGCCGAACTCGATGCCGCCGGCGAAAAGGTCTAGCCTCGCCTCAATGCTTCAGGACGGCGTCCGCCTTCCTGTCGACCTTTTTCTCTTCCGCCTTGGACATTCGGCCGGCGTTCTGGGCCTGGCTGGCGCGGGCCTTGGCGTTACGGGCGTGCGCCTTGTCCTGGATCGGATACTTGCGCTTGTCGGGCTCCGCGAATTTCTTCGCCGACAGCTTCTTGCGGGAACCGGTGTTGAGTTCGGCCATCAATCGCCTCCATCTCTCATGGAAGGCAAACGTCCGCCGCGCCGTGAAGGTTCTCACCGGGCCGAAGTCTGAACGACGGGCTGACGCCGAGAGCGACAGGGCCGTCTTACAGGCCCGGCTTTTTCGCTCTAGTCGGTCCGGGCCGCTGCGTCCGCCGCCGCATTGGCTTTGCGGGCCGCCTTGCGGGAAGCCGCTGCGGCGTCGGCTCCGGCCGCTCTGGTGTTGGCGTCGGCGTCCTGAGCCGCCGAGGCGGTGGCCGCGCCGGCTTGGTCGGCGGCTGCCGAGGCCTGATCCTGGGTCCGCTGCGAACATGCGCAAAGCGAGACGGCGACAAGGATGGCGGCGACGGCGATCGAGCGGTTCATGGCGACTCCTCGGCAGGGAGACTGTTCAACGGCCCGGGGGCCGAAGTGGATGCATGGCGATGGCCGCGCCGCGCTTCAGCCGTTGTCGGCGAGGCGGCTCGAGGTGAGGGGATCGGTATCGCCGGCGAAATACTTCCGGAGGGCTTCGGCGAAGAGTCCAGCGCTCCGGTCCGCCCGCGCGAACAGGGTCAAGCTCGATCGAAGCTTGATGTCGTCCGGGGACCCCATGATTTGGACGGCGGTGAGGTGTTCATGGGCCAGGACGGCCTCGACGCATTTACGCAGGCGAGGGCCAAGCACCGGATGAGCCAGATAGGCTCTGGCTTCCTCGAGCGAAGAGATGGCGTAGCGGCGGGCCATCGGGCTGAGGCCAAGTCCGGCGATCTGCGGGAAGACGAACCACATCCAATGGCCAATCTTGCGCCCGGCTTTCAGCTCGGCGAGCGCCGTAGCGAAGACCGGCTCCTGAGCGGCGACGAACCTTTCGAGATCGTGAGGATCGCGCATGGCAAAATTTCCGCCGCCATCTCGCCCGACGCCTGGGGCTGCCAAACTCTCGTCCACCCGAGCAATCTATCTTCACCAGCGATTCCTCGAAATGTGGAAGCGAGCGGAGACTCAGAAAAGACGTTGCGCACCCTTCTGGTCCTTGTGATCGCCGCCGGGACCTTGGCGGAGAACCCTGGTCTGACGAGCGGACCTCCGCCGCAGACGAACGAAAAGGTCGAGCCGTCGGCGCCGGTCTGATACCAAGCCCCGCAACACCGCCTCAAACAAAGGGGCCGCGAGGCATGGATGAGATGACCAACGGCGCCGACCTCGCCGCGAATTCGCCCGGCCGCGCGCTTACCGGCTTTGGCGGCCATTTCGAGAGCGAGGCGGTGGCCGGGGCGCTTCCGGTGGGACGCAATTCGCCCCAGAAGCCGCCATTCGGTTTGTACGCCGAGCAGCTTTCCGGGACCGCCTTCACCGCCCCCAGGGCCGAGAACCGCCGCTCGTGGCTCTACCGCCTGCGCCCTACGGCCAGCCAAGGGCCATTCGAGCCCTACGGCGGTGCGCCATTGCTGCGCGCCGCCCCTGTCGCCGAGGCGCCCTCGCCCAATCGCCTGCGCTGGGATCCCCTGCCGATCTCCGATGAGCCTCGCGACTTCGTCGATTCCCTGGTGACCTATGGCGGCGCCGGCGATGTCGCCATGGGCTCGGGAATGGCGGCGCACCTTTACGCCGCCAACCGATCGATGACCGGCAGGGTCTTCGCCAGCGCCGACGGCGAGCTCTTGATCGTCCCCCAGGAGGGCCGCCTCGCGATCCGGACCGAGATGGGCCGCCTCGCCGTCGAGCCGCAACAGATCGCCCTGATCCCGCGCGGCCTGCGCTTCGCCGTCGATCTGCCGGACCACACGGCGCGCGGCTATGTCTGCGAGAACTATGGCGCCCTCTTTCGTCTACCGGAGCTCGGGCCCATCGGGTCCAACGGCCTGGCCAACCCGCGCGATTTCATCGCGCCGCACGCCGCCTTCGAGGACATCGACGAGCCCACCGAAGTTGTGGTGAAATTCCAGGGTCGGCCGTGGACCACCCGGCTCGAATTCTCGCCCCTCGACGTGGTCGCCTGGCACGGCAATCTCGCGCCTTGCGCCTATGACCTGCGCCGCTTCAACACCATCAACACGGTCAGTTACGACCATCCGGACCCCTCGATCTTCACGGTCCTGACCACGCCGTCGGAAATCCCGGGCGTGGCCAACTGCGACTTCGTGATCTTCCCGCCGCGCTGGATGGTCGCCGAGGATACCTTCCGGCCGCCGTGGTTCCACCGCAACGTGATGAGCGAATTCATGGGTCTCATCACCGGCGAGTACGACGCCAAGGCCGGCGGCTTCGCTCCCGGCGGCGCCTCGCTGCACAACCAGATGAGCGGCCACGGACCCGACCGGGAGAGCTACGAAAAGGCCCAAGCCGCCGACCTCGCCCCGCACAAGATCGCCGACACGATGGCCTTCATGTTCGAAAGCCGCTGGGTCATCCGGCCGACCCGCTGGGCGACGGAGACCCCCCTGATGCAGCTCGACTACGACGACGTGTGGAAGGGCTTCGCCAAGGCGAGGCCGCCGGTTCCGGGCCGCGCCGGTTGAACAAGATCCTGGTCGTCGGAAGCGCCAACATGGATCTCGTGGTTGCGGCCGACCGCCCCCCGTTGGTGGGCGAGACCCTGCTGGGCGGCGTCTTTGCGACGTATCTCGGCGGCAAGGGAGCCAACCAGGCGGTGGCCGCCGCGAGACTGGGCGGCCAAGTGGCCATGGTGGGGGCGGTGGGCGCCGATCCTTTCGGCGTGGCCCTTCGCGCCGGGCTGGCCGAGGCGGGAGTCGACGTCGCCGGCCTGATGAGTCTCGACGAGCCGTCCGGGGTCGGGGTCATCATCACCACGCCGACTGGCGGCAACAGCATCGTCGTGGCGCCGGGCGCCAATGGGCGGCTCGATGCGGCGGCCATCGATCCGAACGCCTTTTCCGACGTAGCCTTTGTTCTGGCCCAGCTCGAGACGCCGCTCGACGGCGTGATCCGCGCCGCCCGCCTAGCCAAGGCGCAGGGCACGATCTTCATCCTCGACCCCGCGCCGGCCCGCAGCCTGCCCACCGAACTGCTCGAGCTCGTCGACTGGCTGACCCCCAATGAGACCGAAGCACGCTCGATCCTGGGCCTGCACGGACCTTTCGACGCCGCGGCCGGCGCGGCCGCCCTTCAGGCGCTGGGCGCTCGGGGCGTGATCATCAAGCTCGGCGGCGAGGGGGCGATGATGCTCGAGGCCGGCGGCGAGCCGCACCTGATCGCGGCCTTTCCGGTCGAGGCGGTGGACACCACGGCCGCGGGCGACGCCTTCAACGGCGCCTTCGCCGTCGCTTTGGCCGAGGGCGCCGCGCCCGCCGCGGCGGCGCGCTTCGCCTCGGCGGCGGCTGCGCTCAGCGTCACCCGCAAGGGGGCGCAGCCCTCGTTGCCCCACCGTGCCGAGGTCGACAGCATGTTGGACGGCGACTAGCTCCAGCATTTCCCATTGTCGCTTGCGCCCGGCGGCCGCCTTTGGTCTGGTCCGGCCATGGCGCGGGTTGAATTGTCGCGAGTGCGCAAGGCGTTCGGCGCGGTCACAGTTCTTCACGACATCGATCTGGCCATAGAGGACGGCGAACTGGTGGTGTTCGTCGGGCCGTCCGGGTGCGGAAAATCGACACTGCTGCGAATCATCGCCGGTCTCGAGGATCCCACCGAGGGCGAGATCCGCTTCGCCGGCTCACGCGTCAACGAAGCCACCCCGGCCGAGCGCGGGGTCGCGATGGTTTTCCAGTCCTACGCCCTCTATCCGCACATGACCGTCTTCGAGAACATGGCTTTCGCCCTGAAGCTCGCCAAGGCGCCCCGCGAGGCGATCGCTTCGGCGGTGGCAGAAGCGGCCGAGATCCTCGCCATCGAGCCTCTTCTGCAGCGACGGCCCAAGCAGCTTTCCGGCGGCCAAAGGCAAAGGGTGGCGATCGGTCGGGCTATCGTGCGCAAGCCAAAGGTCTTCTTGTTCGACGAGCCGTTGTCCAATCTCGACGCCGCCCTGCGGGTGCGAATGCGCTATGAATTCGCCAAGCTCCACGAGACCCTCAGGGCGACGATGATCTATGTCACCCACGATCAGGTCGAGGCGATGACTCTGGCGGATCGGATCGTCGTGCTCAACGAGGGTCGCATCGAACAGGTCGGCGCCCCCCTCGACCTCTATCGGCGGCCGGACAATCTGTTCGTGGCCGGCTTCATCGGCTCGCCGAAGATGAACCTCCTGGCCGCCGAACTCGTCGAAGGGGGGCGGGGAGGGGCGAGGGTCCGCGTGTCATCCGGAGAGATGATCCAGATCGCCGCCGACACCGGCGCGGCGGCGCCTGGAACCCGCCTCACCCTTGGCGTGCGGCCCGAACATTTCGACCCGGACGAGCGGACGAACACTCTCAGCGCCACGGTCGGGTTCGTCGAAATGCTCGGCGCGGCGACCTACGCCTATGGCGTTCTGGCCGGCTCGCAGGAGGAGCTCACAACCCAACTCGCGCCCGATGCCGAGGTGCGGGCCGGTGAGACGCTACACCTGGGCGTGCCGGCGGCTGCGGCCCATCTCTTCGATCCAACAGGGCGCGCCTACCCGCGCCTCGCGGGCCCCTGACGAGCTGGCTTGACGATAAGCAGACCGTCGCCGCTCAGGCGCACCGCGCCGCCGTCCCAGGCCACGGAACGGCCATTGAAGAACGTGGGTCCGGGCGGGTCGATGAACGGCCAGGCGAAGATGAAGCCACCCGGAGGCCGGACGCCGCCGGCCAGCCGCAGGCTGAAGCCGGCCCCACGCTTGCGGGCTCGCCAGGTGAGTACCCCGTAAGGCGTGCGGAGGTCACGCACGCCCACCCCGGCGTCGGCGAACCAAGCCCGCGGCACGCCGGCGCCCAGCACCAGAGCCTCATCGCTCTCCCGCCCATAGGCGAACATGTCGAGCACCGAGCGGACAAAGTCCGAGGCGACCCAGGCGTGCGGCTCGTCGCCGAGGAACCGCGGCTTGCGCGCCTCGCGGCCGACGACCTCGGCCCACCCGTTCCAGGCCAGGGGGCGGCGGTCGTGCATGAAGAAGTCGAGGAGCTCGCCGGCGCGGTCCCGCCAGCCCACGCGGACAAAGGACCCGATCGTCCGCAGCTCGTAGGGCGTGTAGGCCTCCCAGGTGCGGTCCCGGTCCCGGCGATCGATGAACTCTCGCCAGTAGCGCTCGAACGTGTGGTCCAGGAGGGGCCTGGGAAGCGCGGCCAACTGGCCGCCGGGCGAGAGGGCGATGGTCGTCGAGGTGGCGTCGAAATCTCCCAAATCCGCGGCGCCTGGGATGTAGTCAATGCCGTGGGCGCGGGCGGACGCCGGAATCGAGGCGTAGAGATCATGCCGGAACTGACCGGTTGAGTCCGCCAGATGCGCGGCCTCCGCCCGTTCACCCAGGACCTCGGCGATGAAAACGGCGTCCTCGTATCCGCGCAAGGCCCAGAAGTCGTCCCAATAGGAATAGGCCGGCTTGGCGGAATAGCCCTCGTGGCTGATCGAGGGGGGCAGGAGGCCGCGCGTCGCCGCGCTGGCGCCGCCCGTTTTGGACTGGCGCAAGCTGTCCATGTAGTTCGCTGCGGCCAGGATGCGTGGCCATAGCGAGCGCAGCAGATCCCTATCGCCGCCGTAGCGATACACTTCGGCGGCGAGGTGGATGAATTCGCCCTCGCTGTCGTTTTCCTGGGTCGGGTCGGGACCGCGGGCGTCGATGCAGCAGGGCGCCTTGCCGCCGGCGAACTGATAGGGGACGTACCAGCGCAGATAGTCCGCCGCCGCCCCGGCTTCGCCCAGGCGCAGCAGAGCCTCGGAAATCATCGTCCCGTCGCGAATCCATGACCGGTCGTACGACCTCGTGCCTGGCCGCAGCACTGGACCGTCGCGTGAGATCAGCATGATGGCCAAGGAGGTCTTCAGCGTGTCGGCGACAGCGCGGCTGGCGGGCGGAACATCGATGGCGACACGACCCAGTCGCTGGCGCCAGCCGCGGGCGACATCGGCCAGATCCCGCGCGAAGCTGAACCGGCTGGGCGCAGGCGGTGGCCCGGTATCGGTGAGTGGCGCGACCCAGTACACGGCCGCGGTCCCTTTCGCCGGCAGTGTCAACCGCCAAGCCATGACGCCGGACGCCAGACCGCCCCCGTCGTGAACTTGGTCCTGGGATCGCGGCGAGGCGAGCAACGCCGGGAGGCCGGCGAAGTTTACGGGCGAATCAAGGAACCGGACCTGCGGGGTGAGAGGCCGGACCCGGCGGCGGCCGTCGATGGTCAGGGTCGCGCCGTTCCAGGCGAGGTCGTGGATCGGGCTCACACCCCCTGGCGTATTGAGGAACTGTTCGGGCCCGTTTACCTGAAAGGGCCGCACGCCGAGGGCCATGACCATGGTCCTGCGGCGCCCTGTCAAATTGCGCAGTTCATAGCGTGCCGCCAGCCGAGGGTGGCGGGGCTCCCCCTCGGCGAAGCAGGTGATCCGCAGAGTCCAGCCCCGTCGGCGCCAGGTCACGCTTGGGATCGGAAGATAACCATCCTCGAGGGATTGGCCGATCTGGCCGTCGGCCCAGGTGACAAGGTGTCCCCCGTCGATGACGAAAGGTTCGATCGAGGGCCCTCCCTTGCCCAGTTCGATCGCCCCGTCTTCGCCGACGAGGCCACTGGCCGCCCCGCCATCGACACCGATCAGCGTCCAATAGGATTGCTCGCCGCTGAACGATCGCGGAAAAGCGCCGCGCAGCGCCTGCCTTGCCAAGGCCTCGATCGCGGCGTTCATCCTGGCGTTCGACGCCGGCTCCGCCGCCGCCGGCCCGGCAACGATCAGCGCCGCGGCGGGCGCCAACCAGCAAAACCAGTGAGCCGCGGCGGGAATGATCTAGCCCTGGGACGACGCCACGTTGGCGCCATTGGTCGCTATCACCTCGGCGTAGAAGCGGGCGCTGTCCTTGAGTGTGCGAACCTGGCTCGCGAAATCCACGTGGACGATGCCGAAGCGTTTGGAATAGCCCAGCGACCACTCGAGATTGTCGAGCAGCGACCAGACCATGTAGCCCTCGACCTTGACGCCCGCGTCGATCGCGTCGAGCAGGGCGCGGAGATGGCTGCGTAGATATTCCGTACGCTGAGGATCGCTCAGCCCGCCATGATCGACCTCGCCGTCGGCGAATGCGGCGCCGTTTTCGGTGATCTGGATCGGGATATCTCCGTAGCGCTCCTTGACCCACAGGAGGGTGTCGGTCAGGCCCCGCGGAAATACCTCCCAGCCGGTTTCAGTATAGAGCGAGGCTTCCTGGCGGACCGCCGCGGCTTTCAGGGGATAGTTCGTCTCGTCGTGACGCGTGACGCTGCGCGTATAGTAATTCACCCCCAGCCAATCGATCGGTTGCGAAATTAGGTCGAAGTCCTCGTCCGGCCAGCGCGGCCACGCCTCGCCGAAGATCTCCGCCAACTCCTCCGGGTAGCGGCCCAAAAACATCGGATCGAGGTATTGCCGGTTCATATAGGCCCCGGCCCGAGCCGTGGCGGCCTGATCCTCGGCGGACGGCGAGGCGGGATATTTCGGCTCCAGATTGACCACCATGCCGATCCGGTGGCGGCCCTCTCCGCGATAGGCTTTCACCGCCGCGCCGTGGGCCCGCATCAGGTTGTGCGAGGCGATGGGGGCCTCGAATCGATTTCGGTGGCCGGGCGCCAGGGCCCCGTGCAGGTAGCCGCCGTCGGTGACCACCCACGGCTCGTTGAGCGTCGCCCACGTCTTCACGCGGCCGTCCAGGCGGCGGGCCATCAGGCTCGCATAGTCGGCGAACCAGCCGGCGATGTCGGGGTTGAGCCAGCCGCCCCGGTCGTCCAGGGCCGCCGGCAGATCCCAATGGTAGAGGGTGAGGAGGGGTTCGATCCCTCTCTCGAGAAGGGCGTCGACCAGTCTTTCGTAATAGTCGAGGCCAGCCGGATTGGCCGCGCCGCGGCCGTGCGGCAGGACCCGGCTCCACGAGACGCTGAAGCGATAGGCCTGCAGGCCAAGCCCGGCCATCAGAGCGACATCCTGGCGATAGAGCCGGTACTGGTCGCAGGCCACGTCTCCTGTATCTCCGCCCCGGATCAGGCCCGGGGTGTGGGCGAACCGGTCCCAAATGCTCATCCCCGCCCCGTCGGCCATGGACGAGCCCTCGACCTGGTAAGCCGCGGTCGCCGCGCCCCACAGGAACCCGTCCGGGAAGCCGCTGCTGGAACTCATCACCGGAAAGTCTCCGAGCCAAGGCCGCTTTACAGGTTCATGAAACCGGTTACATTGCCAATGCCGATAATAAAACAGCTTGGCAAGGGGAGATGGAATCCGGAACGTCGCCATGTCCGCGGCCGAACCGGTTTCGTCCGGGGAGGATCGCCAATGCTCCTGCAGATCACCCGTCGGCGCGCCGCGCATTGACGCGCCAGGATCCAGGGCCGACCGGTTCTCGGCCGATTACCATCCGCGACGTCGCGCGGGAGGCCGGCGTTTCGGTGGCCTCCGCCTCCAGGGCCCTGAACGGTCTGGACAACGTCACGCCCCAAATGCGTGAGCGGGTTATCGGAGCGGCCCAGCGGCTTCGCTACTTTCCCCACACTGCAGCCCGGGCGCTTAGCACTCGGCGGAGCGACACTCTCGGCGTCGTGCTGCCCGATCTGCATGGCGAATTCTTTTCGGAAGTCATTCGCGGTTCCGACCTGGCGGCCCGCGCCCGCGGCCTGCACCTGCTGGTGTCCACCTCCCACGGTAATGAAGACGAGGCCGCCGCGGCGATTCGCTCGATGCGCGGCCGGGTCGATGGATTGATTCTCATGTCGCCCTATGTCGACGAGGACGTCCTGTTCGAAAACCTCGCCGACGACCTGCCGACGGTGCTGATCAACACCCGCATCGAGGGACGGCCCAGGGTCGCCTTCTGTGTCGACAACCACGCCGGGGCGGTGGCCGCGGTGAAGCACCTCGCCGCTGGCGGCAGCCGCGTGGCTCATATCGCCGGGCCCGCCGACAACTTCGAATCCGAAGAGCGCCGACGCGGCTACCGCGATGCCCTGGGCGGCTCTGAGGATATCGTCATCCAGGGCGACTTCAGCGAGGAGTCCGGCTACCGCGCCGGGGTCCGTTTCGCCGCCATGGCGGACCGGCCGCGGGCGATATTCGCAGCCAACGATATGATGGCCATAGGCTGTCTGCTCGCCCTCCTGGAACTGGGGGTGCGCGTGCCGGCCGAGGTGGCCTTGGCCGGCTTCGACGACGTGCCCGTCGCCCGCCTGGTCCGGCCATCGCTGACGACCGTGCGCACCGATATCGCCGATCTCAGCCGCCGCGCCGCCGAGCGCCTGGTGGCGGTGATCGCCGGCGAGGACAACGTCGAACCATTGCTCGAGATCACACGGCCGAAGCTGGTCGTGCGCGAGTCGTCGGCGGGGATTTCCAACGCGGC
>DASZKO010000231.1:0-7303 GCA_035605655.1 Caulobacteraceae bacterium
ATCCTCCTCTACGACAACGGGGCCTATGAGCGGCTGAGCGACCAGCTGCAGGGCGGCGACTTTTTCGAGCCCTTCCACGGTCGCCTGTTCGACGCCGTCCAGAGCCATGTCCGCCGCGGCCAGCTCGCCGAGCCGATCCTCATGGCCGAGCAGTTCCAGCGCGACCCGGCATTCGAGGAGCTGGGCGGCGTGCGCTATCTCGCCGACCTGGTGGGCCATGCCCCGCCGGCCGCCGGGGCCCCCGATTACGGCCGGGTGATCCACGACCTCGCCCTGCGTCGCGACCTCATCCGCATCGGCGGCGAGATCGCCGTGGACGCCCAGACCGGCGATCCGGAACTCTCGGGGCGCGAGCAGATCGAGGCGGCCGAGCAGAAGCTGTTCACCCTGGCCGAGACCGGCTCCTCCAGCCAGGGCCTCATCGGCCTCAACCGGGCCCTCGCCGGGGCGGTGGACATGGCCGCGGCGGCCTACACGCGCGACGGCGGCCTCTCGGGGCTTTCCACCGGCCTCAAGGATCTCGACCAGAAGCTCGGCGGCCTGCACCCCTCGGACCTCGTCATCCTCGCCGCCCGCCCGTCCATGGGCAAGACGGCCCTGGGGGCCAATATCGCCTTCAACGTCGCCCGCCACTACGCCTGGGAGCCCCAGCCGGACGGCCAGCGACGCACCGTTCGCGGCGGCGTGGTCGCCTTCTTCTCGCTCGAGATGAGCGCCGAGCAGCTGGCCATGCGAATTCTCGCCGAAATGACCGAGGTGCCGTCCGACCGCATCCGCAAGGGTGAGATCAACGCCTCCGAGTTCGGCCGCATCCGCGACGCCGCCGCCGAGCTGGAGGAGGCGCCGCTCTACATCGACGACACCGGCGGCATTTCCATCGCCAAGCTCGCCGCCCGGGCGCGACGTCTGAAGCGCACGTCCGGCCTCGATCTGATCGTCGTCGACTACCTCCAGCTCGTCACCGGGGCGGATGCTTCGCGAATGGACAACCGGGTCCAGGAAGTCACCCAGATCACTCAGGGATTGAAGGCCTTGGCCAAGGAACTCGCGGTTCCGGTCCTGGCCCTGGCCCAGCTCTCCCGCCAGGTCGAGAACCGCGAGGACAAGAAGCCTCAGCTCGCCGACCTGCGGGAATCCGGCTCCATCGAGCAGGACGCCGACGTCGTGATGTTCATCTACCGCGAGGCCTATTACCTGAGCCGCGCCGAACCCAAGGAGGGGAGCGCCGAGCACCTGGAGTGGCAGGAGAAGCTCGACCCGATCCGCAACCTCGCCGAGATCATCATCGGCAAGCAGAGGCACGGCCCGATCGGCATCGTCCGCCTGCATTTCAACGAGGACCTCACCAAATTCTCCAACCACGCCCGCGAAGGCCGGTTCGAACCCAGGTGAGCCTCGAGGCCGGCGTCCGTTGCGGACGCCGGCCCAGGTCAGGCGATCAGTGGAACGCCGCCGCGCCTGCCGCCGCGCCGGTCAGGATCGCGCCGGCCATCAGGGAGGCGATCACCGCCCCCACGATCATGGCGATGACCGCATTGACCACGATGGCGATGACGACGGTCACCACGGCGTAGCCGGTGGCCTTCTCGGGCGGGGCCTTCATCAGCTTGGGCAGGCCCAGCCAGAAGATATAGAGCCCGTAGCAGGCGGCGACGATCGCCAGGATGCCCAGCACCGGCACGATGTTGAGAATGCCGGCCACCCAGGCGGCGGTATAGGAATAGACCGCCAGCTTCATGGCCTGGACCTGGTTCTTCTGGGCGTCGAAACTGGGAGCGAGGGCGTCGATGATGAAACCGACGATGTAGACCCCGACCAGGGACATCACATAGGTCAGCACCGCCAGCACGACGATGATCGGCAAGGTCCAGTGCAGGAACAGCAGGTGCTGCACAACCGTCGCCACCGGGCCGATGGCGGCCAGGATGCAGGCGTAGCCGGTGAAAAGGCCTGGGATCGTGGCGGTTTCGCCGTCGATGATGTCCCACTCGGCCGATGGCTTGGTGAGTATGCCCTGTACGCGCGCGACCAGCCCCGCGCTCCTTGGTCCTTCCATCACGGTCATGCGAAGCCCTCCCAAAGCTTCTGGCGTTCCCATTGTGGAACTCTGAGCAGCGACGCTAGCGCAATTCCGACGCCCTGGCGAGACGGCGTGGTTCTCCCCACATCACGCGGAGAATCGGGCGCCGAAGGCTATGATCGCGCCGCTCTGGAGCGAATCACCCGCCATGGCCCGCGACGGCGCCCTTTACGTCTGCCAGTCCTGCGGCGCGGTCCATTCCAAATGGGCCGGCCAGTGCGGCGGCTGCGCGGCCTGGAACACCCTGGTCGAGGAAACGATCAGCGCCCCTCCGGGCGCGCTTTCCCCCTCCCGCTCGGCCAAGGGCGGCGGCCTCGCTTTCCAGACCCTGACCAGTGAGAGCGCGCCCCCGGCGCGAATCGCCACCGGCGTCGCCGAATTCGACCGCGTGGTCGGCGGCGGCCTCGTTCCCGGCTCGGCGGTGCTCCTGGCCGGCGATCCGGGGGTCGGCAAGTCGACCCTGCTCCTCGAGGTGGCGGCCAGGTCGGCGATGGCCGGCCGCGCCTGCGCCTACATCTCCGGCGAGGAAGCCGCCGACCAGATCCGCGCCCGCGCCGGCAGGATGGGCCTCGCCGCCGCGCCGGTGAAGCTCGCCGCCGAGACGGCCCTGCGATCCATCGTCGAGGCCCTCAAGCGCGAGGCGTTCGATGTGGTCGTCATCGATTCCATCCAGACCCTGTGGAGCGACGCCCACGAGGCCGGACCGGGCTCGGTGACCCAGGTCCGCGCCTGCGCCGGCGAGCTCGTCCGTCTGGCCAAGAAGCGCGGGATCGCGGTGGTCTTCGTCGGCCACGTCACCAAGGACGGCCAGATCGCCGGCCCGCGAGTCGTCGAGCACATGGTCGACGCGGTCCTCGCCTTCGAGGGTGAGCGGGGCTATCCCTTCCGCATCCTGCGCGGGGTCAAGAACCGCTTCGGGGCCGTCGACGAGATCGGTGTCTTCGAGATGGGCGAGGCGGGCCTGGCGGAAGTCAGGAATCCCTCGGCCCTTTTCCTGGGCGATGGTGGCGAGCGGGCGGCCGGAGCGGCGGTCTTCGCCGGCATCGAGGGCTCCCGCCCGGTCCTGGTCGAGTTCCAGGCCCTCGTCGCCCCGTCGGTCTATGGCACGGCCCGGCGGGCGGTGGTCGGCTGGGACGCCGGACGCCTGGCCATGGTGATGGCCGTGCTCGAGGCGCGCTGCGGTCTTGGATTCGCCACGCGTGACGTTTATTTGAACGTCGCCGGCGGCCTTCGGATCACCGAGCCGGCGGCGGACCTGGCCGCGGCCGCGGCCCTGGCTTCCTCGGCCCTGGAGACCGCCCTGCCTCAGGACTGCGTCGTCTTCGGTGAAATCAGCCTATCGGGAGACGTCCGAGCCGTGAGCCGCAGCGAAATGCGACTGAAGGAGGCGGCCAAGCTCGGCTTTTCCCGCGCCCTCGCCCCGGTTTCAGCCGCCGCCGCGGGCGTGAAGGTCACCGGCGTGTCTCGCCTCGCCGACGCCATCGCCCGCATCGGCGAAGGACGGTGGGAGCCATGACCGGTTTCGACCTCGTCGCCGGGTTCATCCTCCTCGTCTCGGCCCTGATCGGCTTTTGGCGCGGGGCGACCCGCGAGATCACCACCGTCATCGCCTTCATCGCCGCCGTGGCCGG
This sequence comes from Caulobacteraceae bacterium, assembly GCA_035605655.1. Classification (GTDB taxonomy): domain Bacteria; phylum Pseudomonadota; class Alphaproteobacteria; order Caulobacterales; family Caulobacteraceae; genus Acaudatibacter. Next base: position 3,712 of record DASZKO010000231.1, read on the forward strand.
GGCGATCTTCGGCCTGCGCTTCACCGCGCCGCTGGCCCGACACTTCATCCACACGCCGTGGCTGGCCAATGTCGCCGCCGCGCTCGCCGGCTTCATCGTCATCTACATCGTCGTGCGCCTGGTCGGCGGGCGCCTGACCCGGGGGGTGCGCACCGCCGGGCTCTCCAGCCTCGACAGGGCGCTGGGCTTCGCCATAGGCCTCGCCCGCGGGGTGGTGGCGGTCGGCGTCCTGGTGCTCCTCATCCGCGCCGCCACGCCGCCCGAGCGCCGGCCGGCCTGGTTCACCAAGGCCAGGACCTATCCGGTCGCCAACGCCGCCGGCGCCGCCCTCGACGCCCTGGCCCCCAAGGGCATGGCGATGGCCAGAGGCGTGGGTCCGGCGGTGGAAAACGCCCTGGCCCCCGACGAGGTGGAAAACGCCGAGGCCCCGGCGAGAGCCGTCCCCGGCCGCCACGGCTACAGCGCCGCCCAGCGCAAGGCCCTCGACGATCTGGTGGAGAAATCACGGTGAGCCGCAAATTCGCCATGCCGGTGCGCGAGCCGATCGACGACCGTCCCCGCCTCGAGTGCGGGGTATTCGGGGTCTACGACACCCCCGGCGCGGCCAGCCTGGTGGCCCTCGGCCTCCACGCCCTGCAGCATCGCGGCCAGGAAGCCTGCGGCATCGCCGCCTTCGACGGAGTCGGGTTCCATACCGAGCGGCGCCTCGGCCACGTGGGCGACGCCTTCTCCGGCGATCTCGGCGAGCGCCTGCCCGGCCGCTCGGCCATCGGCCACACCCGCTATTCCACCGCCGGCGGCAGCTTCCTGCGTAACGGCCAGCCGATGTTTGCCGACCTCCAGGCCGGCGGGGTGGCCATCGCCCACAACGGCAACCTGACCAACTTCCTCACACTGCGCGAGCAGCTCGTCGCCGACGGCGCGATCTTCCAATCGACCTCCGATTCCGAGGTCATCCTGCACCTTCTGGCACGCTCCAAGCACGGCAAGATGGTCGACCGCTTCATCGGCGCGCTCAGCCAGATCGAAGGCGGCTACGCCCTCGTGGCGCTCACCAACAAGAAGCTGATCGGCGTGCGCGATCCCTTGGGCATCCGTCCCCTGGTCTTGGGCGATCTCGACGGCCGCGCGGTCTTCGCCTCCGAGACCCGCGCCCTCGACATGGTCGGGGCCCGCTTCGTGCGTGACGTCGAGCACGGCGAAATGGTCGTCGTCTCCGAGCGCGGTATCCAGTCGTTCCGGCCCTTCCCGGCGGCGCGGGCCCGGCCGTGCGCATTCGAATACGTCTACTTCGCCATGCCCGACAGCGTGGTGAACGGACTTAGCGTCTACGACGTTCGCAAGCGCATGGGCGAGCGGCTGGCCCAGGAGAGCGGCGTGCCGGTGGACGTGGTCGTCCCGGTGCCGGATTCCGGGGTGCCCGCGGCCCTCGGCTACGCCCAGGCCGCCGGCGTGGCCTATGAGATGGGGATCATCCGCAACCACTATGTCGGGCGCAGCTTCATCCAGCCCACCCAGGACGAGCGGGAGCTCTCCGTGCGCCGCAAGCTCTCGCCCAACCGCGCCGTGCTCACCGGCAAACGGGTGATGCTGATCGACGATTCCATCGTCCGTGGCACAAATTCGGTCAGGGTCGTGCGCATGGTCCGCGAGGCCGGGGCGACCGAGGTCCACCTCCGCTCGGCCTCCCCGCCCATCAAATGGCCAGACTTTTACGGCATCGACATGCCCGATCGCGACCATCTCCTGGCCGCCCACCGCAGCCTCGACGAAATGGCCCGACTGCTGGAGGTCGACAGCCTGGGCTTCTTGAGCGTCGAGGGCCTCTACTGGGCGCTCGGCGCCGGACCGCGCGATCCGGAGCACCCCCAGTTCACCGACCACTACTTCACCGGCGACTATCCCACCCGCCTGCTGGACCGCGAGATCGCCGAGGGACGCAACGAGCGCGTCGAGCGGCAGCTTTCCTTCCTGATCGACGCCTGACGGGTTCACGGATGGACGAGCGGACCCTGGCCGGGCGCGTCGCCCTCGTCACCGGCGCGAGTCGCGGCATCGGCGCCGCCGCCGCCCTGGCGCTGGGGACCGCCGGGGCGAAAGTGATCGCCGTGGGCCGCACGCAGGGGGGCCTCGAGGCCCTCGACGACGCCATCCGGGCCGCCGGCGGCGAGGCCGCCAGCCTCGTTCCCATGGATCTCACCGCCGGCGACGGGATCGACGAACTGGGCCTGAGGCTCTTCGAGCGCCATGGCCACCTCGATATCCTCGTCCACGCCGCCGCCATGCTGGGAGGCCTTCGGCCCGTCGCCCATGTCCCGCCGGCCCTGTGGGACAAGCTCCTCGCCGCCAACCTCACCGGCGCCTATCGCCTCATCCGCTCGCTCGAGCCCCTGCTGCGGGCCAGCGATCGCGGGCGGGCGATCTTTCTCACCTGCGAGGCGGCCCGCGCGCCGAAAGCCTTCTGGGGCGCCTACGCGGCCACCAAGGCGGGCCTGGAAGCCATGGTCCGCGCCTGGGCCGACGAGGTCGACAACACCCCCATCCGCGCCCTCCTTCTCGATCCGGGCCCCGCCCGCACGGCCCTGCGCGCCCAGGCCTTTCCCGGTGAGGAGAAGGCCTCCCAGACCGAACCGGCCGCCATCGGCGAATGGATCCGCGCCATCGCCGCGAACCCCGCGGATCCAGGACCTCCGGACAAGGTGGTGCTGTTCCGAAGCTAGCGGATAGAATCTGACGTTTGGTACCGGCTAACGTGCGTCCATGGCGAGCGAAGGCGTTCATGGCCTGCCCGCAAGCAGACCTTCGGAATGCGTGGCTGAGGGTGGAAAGCGGAAGTAAGGGCAGGTCCGATGTGCGGACACGGCTGAGCCGGGTCGATGCAGACGCCTCAGGCCACGGCAGGCGCAGCCTCCGGCCCAGGCGCGACGCCCTCAATACGCGGGAGCAGCAACTGCACCCAGCCGACTCCCAGGAGATACGCAACCGACGCCCAGGTGAGAAGGGGCCCGTAGCCGAATCCATGGTCGAGAGTCCAGCCCGCGATGGACAGCATCGCCATGCCGGAGATGTTTCCGCTGAAGGCCTGGATCGCGATGACGGTCGCCACGCGTCCGGGCGGGGAGATGTCGGTTGCCAGCGCAAAAATGTTGACCGAGAAGCATTGGTGGGCCGCGAGCGTCAGGCCGAGGATCGCCGTCGCCAGCCAGTAGTTCCCCGCCGATGCCGCGTACCAGACGGGGATCACCAGCAGGGCCGCCGTCAGCATCAGCCACTTGCGCGTGGCGTTGAGGCTGACGCCCGCAGAGAGCAGGCGCGTGGAAGCGAAGCCGGTGAGCAGCGCACCGACCCCGGAGGCGGCGTAAATTACCGCGAGCGGCGGGCCGAAGGCGCTCATGCCGAGATGGAACACGCGGTTAAACAGGTCAGGCATCCAGTAGAGCAGCAGCCACCAGACGCTGTCCGAACACGCGCGGGCTCCGGCCACGGCCCAGGTGCGCCGGTCGGTCAGAACGTCCGTGAGGCGGGATGTCTCCACGAAGGCCGGCGTCGGCGTGTCCGCCTCAGCCGCGACGACCTGCCCCGCTCGCGAACC
>DASZKO010000008.1:0-1824 GCA_035605655.1 Caulobacteraceae bacterium
AAACCGGACGTCGGCGGTGACGACATGGGTGTTCTCGCGGATGGCCAGCGCCAGATAGAGGCAGTCGTAAACAGGGTGGCCGAGGGCGAGCGCCAGATTCATGGCCGCCGGCAGATCGTTCTCGATCGGGGTCGTCGTCACCGGCGCGTTGTAAAGCTCGGTCAGACGCTCCTTTGCCCCCTCGGCGGTGATTTCACCGCGCCCGGCCCGTCGCCAGAGGGCGTTGGCGGCCTCCAGGAGCCACAACGATGGAGCGATCAGCTCTTCCTCGAGCAGGGCGTCGGCGGCTTCCCTTCCCGGTTCGTCGAGCACCCATTTGAGCGCGACGGAGGCGTCGATGACGACGCTCACCGGCGGTCGCGATCTTCGCGAATCAAGTCGGCGGACTCGCCGGCGATCCGTCCCCGGGTCTCTTCTCGAAGGCGTCCGGCCCGCGCCCGGAAGGTCTCGCGTCCGGCTCTGAGGGCCTTTTCCAGGATCGCGCGGTGTTCGGCCTCGGCGCTTCTGCCGTGGCTGGAGGCCTGGCGCTTCAGCGCTTCGACCACGTCGCGGGGAACGTCTCTGACCAATAGCTGGGGCATCCGGCCATGCTATCATATGATAGCATCATCGGCAACGCCGCCGCTCCCCTCGCCTCCGTGGGACTGCCGCCAGTTTCGGCCCAGCGGCAATCCGCGCTAGAACGGCGGCCGATGTCGCACAACACCTTCGGACATCTCTTCCGCGTGACCACCTGGGGCGAGAGCCACGGGCCGGCGCTCGGCTGCGTGATCGACGGCTGCCCGCCGGGTCTGCGGCTCGATCCGGGCGACATTCAGGTCTGGCTCGACAGGCGCCGGCCAGGTCAGGGCCGGTACGTCAGCCAGAGGCGGGAGGCCGACGCGGTGCGCATCCTCTCCGGGGTCTTCGAGGACGAGGCGGTGATCGCCCGCCACGGCGGCCAGGTGACCACCGGCACGCCGATCTCGCTGATGATCGAGAACACCGACCAGCGCTCGCGCGATTACGCCGACATCGCCAGCGCCTTTCGCCCGGGCCACGCCGACTGGACCTATTTCGCCAAGTACGGGGTGCGCGACTACCGCGGCGGGGGCCGGCAGTCGGCCCGGGAGACGGCGGCAAGAGTGGCGGCCGGGTCTGTGGCCCGCAAGATCCTGGGCGAGGGCGTTGTCGTGCGCGCCGCCCTGGTCCAGATCGGCCCGCATCGGATCGAGCGCGCCAACTGGAGCTGGGACGAGACCCTGGCCAATCCGTTCTGGTGTCCGGACGCCGCCATGGCGCGAGTGTGGGCCGATTATCTCGACGCCGTGCGCAAGGCGGGCTCGTCGACGGGGGCGGTGATCGAGGTCGAGGCGGCCGGCGTGCCGGCCGGCTGGGGCGCGCCCGTCTATGGCAAGCTCGACGCCGAGCTGGCCGCCGCCCTGATGTCGATCAACGCCGCCAAGGGGGTGGAGGTGGGGGCCGGGTTCGCCGCCGCCGCGCTTTCCGGCGAAGAGAACGCCGACGAGATGCGGATGGGAAACGACGGCCCGGTCTTCCTCTCCAACCAGGCCGGCGGGGTGCTGGGTGGAATCTCCACCGGCCAGAGCGTCGTCGCCCGAGTGGCGTTCAAGCCGACCTCCTCGATCCTCGCCCCCCGCCGCTCGATCAACGAGGCCGGCGAGGAGATCGATATCCGCACCACCGGGCGGCACGATCCGTGCGTGGGTATCCGCGCCGCCCCGGTGGTCGAGGCGATGACCGCCTGCGTCCTGGCCGACGCCTTCCTCCGCCACCGCGCCCAGATGGGCGATGTGGTTCACCGGCCGGGGCGGTAAGCCCCTA
>DASZKO010000020.1:0-6171 GCA_035605655.1 Caulobacteraceae bacterium
GTCTGGTGCCCGCCCGGTCATCGCCACTGGCACGGCGCCACGCCGACCACCGCCATGACCCACATCGCCATCACCGAAGCGCTGGACGGCAAGGCGGTCGACTGGATGGAGAAGGTCACCGACGAAGACTACCTCGCCGGCCCGCCGCAATCCGAACGTGGGGAGAACGCCTGATGAGCGACCAGCGCCCGCCCTTCCGCAGCCCCTTCGCCGACGTCGCCCCGGCGCTCGCGCGCTACACCGACGACGTCCTGTTCGGCGACGTCTGGAAGCGCCCCGGCCTCTCCCCGCGCGATCGCAGCCTGATCACCGTCGCGACCCTCATTGCCCTCTATCGGACCGGGGAGCTGCCGTTTCACCTGAAGTACGCGCTCCAGAACGGCGTCACCCGCGACGAACTCGTCGAGCTGATCACCCACCTCGCCTTCTACGCCGGTTGGCCGCCCGCCAGCACCGCGGTGGGGCTCGCGAGGAAGGTGTTCGAGGAGATCGACGCCGCCGAAGCCACGCCGACCACGGCAGATCGATGATGCGGACACGGAAGCTAGGGCCCGGCCGCTCGCAACCGGCCAGGAGATCGGCCAGCAAATCGGCCAAACTCTCAACCAACGGCGCTGAAGTTCCTTTTGCGACATGGCGTTAGAACGCTTCGTCACGCCAGAAAGATCGGCCAAGATCGAACCGGCCCGGCTCGATGCGCCCACGGCGGAGATCGCCGACGTGATCGCCGAGTTGACGGCTGCCGCCGCCACCCTCGGCCGGGCCTTGCATCCGCGCACCGCCCAACCTGGCGGACCTCGTTCGCTGATGAACACCTATTACAGCAACCTCATCGAGGGTCACGACACGCGGCCGCGCGACATCGAGCGCGCGCTCGCCGGGGAACTGGACCAGGAAGAAGGGCGCCGCAACCTCCAGCTCGAGGCCGCCGCCCACGTGCGGGTCCAGGCCCGGATCGACCGCCTGGCGGCCGAGGGCGCCTTGCCTCCGCCGGCCTCGTGCGACTTCCTGCGCTGGGTGCACGGCGCTTTCTACGAGAACGCTCCGGAAGCCATGCTGACGATCAAGGCCAACGGCCGCCAGATCAGGATGACGCCCGGCGCGTGGCGCAGCCGACCCGAAGAGGACGTCGCGGTGGGCCGCCACCAGCCGTCGTCCAGCGATCGCGTCGAGGACTTCATGCGTCACTTCGAGGAGCGGTTCCGCTTCGATCGCATGGGCAGGGCCACGCGGATTTCCGAACCACGCCGCTGGAGGATCTCTTCCCGCGGCTCTATCCGCGGACGTAACACCGTGCACAGTGGGAAGCGGGTTGATCAACGCGGCGGGCGCCCGGCGGATCGCGGGTTGATCGACGCGGCGGGCGCCCCGCGGATCGCGGGTTGATCAACGCGTCATCCCCGGCCTCGTGCCGGGGACCTATTGAGCGCCGGCGGTCATCGTGTTCATGGGTGGCCGAGACAAGCTCGGCCATGACGCGTTGTTCGCTGGATGTGCGCCGTGAAGCCGCCGCGTTGTTTGCTGGAAGAGCGCTGGCGAACCCGCCGCGTTGATCAACCCGCCGCCGACAGCGCCTTCCTGGCCTGCTCCCAGTACTGCGCCCCGGTGACCAGCGTGATCACCGCCGCCAGCCACAGCAAGGCGTGGGCGCCAATGGTCGCCGGGCCCTGAATGGCCGGGTCGCTGGGCAGGGAGAAGGCCGCCCAGCAGGCCACCAGCAGCTCCGCCCCGAGCGCCACCAGCTGCAGGGTGGTCTTCCACTTGGCGAGCAGGGTCACCGGCAGGCTCACCCCCTTCCCGGCCGCCACCTCGCGCAAGGCGCTGACGGTGAACTCGCGGAACAGGATCAGGGCGGCGGGAATGGCCACCGGGGCGTTGGGGCCGAGCGTCAGGAGGCCGAGGATCACCCCGCACACCAGCACCTTGTCGGCGATCGGGTCGAGGATCGCCCCCCACAGGCTGGTGGCGTGGAGCCGTCGGGCCAGCCAGCCGTCGAAGAAGTCGGTGAGCGCGGCGACCACGAAGGCCCAGAAGGCCCACCGCTCGAGGGAGAATTGCTCGGCGGGTGTGAGGCGGTCGCTGAGCAGGGTCGCCCCGGCCAGGCCGAAGAAGGTGAAGAGAGCCAGGGCCAGGCGAAGGCCGGTGAGGAGGTTGGGGAGTCGGGTCATGAGGGCTAGCCTAGGCCATCCCTTTCCGATCCGCGAGACGCCCTCTGAAGCCGCTCCTTTCCATCCAATACCTGCGCGGCGCCGCGGCGCTGGGCGTGGTGGCGTTCCACGCCTGCCAGTGGCGGGCGGGCGGCTTCAACGTCGGCCGGGCCGGCGTCGACGTCTTCTTCGTGATCAGCGGGGTGATCATGTGGCGGATCACGGCGGGCGAGCGGCCGGGGCGATTCCTCTGGCGGCGGGTGACCCGCGTCGCCCCGCTCTACTGGCTGATCACCCTCGTGATGGCGGCGATAACGGTCGCCTGGCCGACCTTTCTGGCCAATGTGCATCCGGCGCTCGGACACCTGCTGCTGTCGCTCGCCTTCATTCCCCATTTCGATCCGACCGGACGGCCCTTCCCGCTCCTGCCGCCGGGCTGGACCCTTAGCTACGAGGCGATCTTCTACCTCGTCTTCACCGCCGCCCTCTTCGCGCCCCGGCGGCGGCAGGCGGCGATCGTCTGCGCCGCGCTCTTCGCCATCGTCGCGGCCGGCATTGTGCTGGATGATCCGGCCTACATCCTGGGGGCCAATCCCATCCTCCTCGAGTTCGCCGCCGGCATCGCCGTGGCCCTGCTGTCGCGGGCGCGTGTCCTGCCCGGCCGGTGGGCCGCGGCGGGCCTCATCCTCGCCGGCCTCGCGGGCCTCGCCGTTCCGGCCATGCTGGGGGCCTTCAGCGAGCTCGGCCGGCCGTTCATCTGGGGAATTCCGGCGGCGATGATTGTCGGCGGGGCGCTGGGCGCCGAGGACCATGGCGGGGTACCGCGCCTTCGCCCGCTGGAAATGCTCGGCGACGCCTCCTACGCCCTCTATCTCGTCCACCTGCCGGTCCAGGCTCTTGTCGCCCACACCCTGGGCGTGACGCACGACGCCGTCTTCATCCCCGCGGCCCTCACCGCCTCGATCGCCGCCGGCCTCGCCTGTCACGTCTGGATCGAGCGGCCGCTGATCGCCTGGGCGCGGCGGACGCCTAGCGCGGCGAAGGATCCGGCGACATCGGAGAAGGCCCTGGGGCGCCAGACGCCGTAGTCGGGCAGCCGTGAAACTCCAACAGCGGGATGACGACCAGGCGCTGGCCGCCGGCGACGACGTCCTTCCAGCTTGGGGCGGTCGGCGCACTCACCGCCTGGCCGGCGCGCAGGGCCTGCCTCGCCGCGGGACAAATGGGACCATTGACCTGTCCGACCATGGACCAGACGCCGCCGGCCTGGCTGTAGACCCGCACGACGAACCCCATGGATACGAGGTACTGGGCGTTTCCGGCGCCGGCCAAGGCGATGCGATAGACCTCGCACGGCGCCTGCCGGCAGGCGTAGTACGTCGGGTCTCGCTGCAGCGCCGCGAGCAATCCCTCCGGCAGAGAAGCGCCCCGAGGAAACGGCTCGAACCGCGCGGTCCCCGTCAGAGCGGCTTCGTAGGCGTTTTTCGACTCGAGCGCCCGGGCCGCATCCTGGGCGATCACCACCGCGTTTGGACCGCCGCGCTGGGTCGCGAGGGTCTCGAGCGCCGCCAGACCGGCCCGGCCGGCGCGATAGCGAAGGAAGACGAAATCGAAATCGCCCGGGGCGACCACGCCTCGCGTCAGCCGCGACACCTGATCGGCGACCGCGATCGGTCTCGGGTCGGCGATCGGGGAGAACAGGGCGACAATCAGGCCCAGGATCAGAAAGGCGGCGGCCACATTGGTGGTCTCGAGCCGGCGCATCCAGCGGCCGGGCAGGACGGCGGCGGCGGCATAACCCACGGCATAGACCAGGGCGACCAGCACGCAGGCTCCGGCCACGATCCGCTCGGGCGTCAAGCCGTGCTGATGAACGCGCAGCCACAGGCCGACGGCCGCGACGACGGCCAGCGGGACCAGGGCGATGGCGGTGACCCGGACGATCCAGCGGAACGCCGGCGCCACGCGTTCGCCTTCGCCGTCGCGATAGGTGGCGTTGGCCAGGATGATCAGGGCGGCGAGCGACCACAGAAGGACGGCGGTCGCCATTTTCGAGGCCCACAGCGGCGCGAGGCCGGTGATCGGGAGGGCGGCGAGGAAACCCACCGCGATCAGGCTCATCAGCGGCAGCAGCCACGACAACAGGAAAAGACCGATGGTGCGGACGCCGCGGGTCAGTCCGACGCGGACATCGGCCAGATGAAGGCCGGCGGCGAAGGCGAAGGTGGTCGCCGGAAAGTAGAACCAGTCCGTGGTGATCGCGGTCTCAAAGCCGTGCAGCCCGATCAGATTGAACAGCGCGGCGCCCAGCTTGAGGAGGAACCAGAACACCATCGTGAAGACCAGCGCCAGCGCGAGCTGAGCGGCGCCCAGCCAGCCGACGTCGAAGTAGTCCGGATAGGGAGCGAGCCAGCGGCGGCGCGCGTCGGCCGGAGCGATGAGCCTGTGGCCGATGAACACGAACGCCGCCATGGCGGCCCAGACGGGGAAGTCGGGAACCAGGGCCGGATCGGAGTTCTCGTACTGACGGACCGAATTCGCCACCGCATAGGCGCCCAGACCCGCCGCCAGGCCGGCGACGCCGAGGGTCCAGGCGAGAAGGGTCGCGCGGCGCATGTGTCCCAGGCCGACGATAATGACCAGGGGCGTGAAGAAGGCGGCCATGGCGATGGCCGCGAACGCGGGACCATCGGTGGCCGGCCACGTCTTGCCCTCCTGGGCATGGTGCAGGCCCAGAAACACGACGCCCTGGGCGACGCCCACGGCCAGCCTCGCCACGCCGAGGCGCGCTTCGGCGCGTCCGGCGACGTCGACCGCATCTGCCAAGCCGAGCGCTCCCCCTTTCCTCACGAAGGTCTTAGTCCCGCGCCGGCGACCGGCAAAGCTCGATTGAGCGAAACTATCAGCGAGATCAGATCAATCGATTGGACGCTCGGGCGGACCGGGCCTATGCCTGGACTCGGAACGAGGAACTCGGATAGGCGGCGAAGGGAATAGCCCCCCTCTCTTCGCCCCGTCGCCGCCCGCCTCCCCCCATAAAGCGGGCGGCGACACCTTTCCGCCCCTTGCCTGGCGGACACCGGGAAAAGAAGATTGACCCGATGTCCGACGCTCCGATGAAACGTCACCGGCCGAAAACAGCCAGGGATCTCACTTGATGGTCCTGCCGCCGCTCCCGGCCCAGCCGGCGGGAACGCCTTGGCCGACGGCGGCGTGGCCCGCGGGAGAGGTCCCCGCCGGGATCGACCGCGGCCGGCTCGAGGCCATGCTGGCCCACGCCTTTTCGGAGGCCGCCCCTGACGACCTTGGAAAGACGCAGGCCGTCGTGATCATCCACGGTGGGCGGCTTGTCGCCGAGCGTTATGGCTCTGGCCGCGGACCCGACGACACCTGCCACTCGTGGTCCATGGCCAAAAGCATCACCCACGCCCTGGCCGGACTCCTCACGGGCGACCATCTTCTGGACGTTTTCGCGCCCGCCGACGTGCCGGCCTGGCGCGGCGATGAGCGCGCCCAGATCACCCTCGACCAGCTCCTGCGGATGTCGAGCGGCCTGGCCTTCGTCGAGGCCTATTCGCCGGACCAGCCCTCCGACGTGATCGAGATGCTGTTCGGCAAGGGCGCTGCCGACACCGCCGCCTTCGCCGCCGCCTTCCCCCTCGCCCACCCGCCGGGGAGCTTTTTCGCCTATTCCAGCGGGACGACCAACATCATCTGTCGCTGCCTGGCCCGGGCGCTGGGCGCCGACGGCGCGGCCTTCGAGGATTTCATGCGCGAGCGGCTGTTCGCGCCCTTGGGCATGACGAGCGCCGCGCCGCGTTTCGATGCCGCCGGTACCTTCATCGGCTCCTCGTTCTGCTTCGCCACGCCGCGCGATTTCGCCCGCTTCGGCCTGCTCTACCTGCGCGACGGGATCTGGGAGGGCCGACGCCTCCTGCCGGCCGGCTGGGTCGACTACGCCCGCACACCCACCTTCCAGCAGGCCGGCTGCCTCGACGGCTCCTACGGCGCCCACTGGTGGCTG
>DASZKO010000084.1:0-149713 GCA_035605655.1 Caulobacteraceae bacterium
ACCGTTCTGGCGACGGCCTCGAGCGACGATCGACTCGAACGCCTCAGGCCCTATGGGCTCGACAGCGGAATCAACTATCGGCGTGAGGACGTGGTCCAGGAAGTCATGCGGCTCACCGACAACAAGGGCGTCGATCTGGTCGTCGACTCGGTGGGCGGCCAGACCTTGCAGGCGAGTATCCTCTCGCTCGGCTATCGCGGCCGGTTGTCGATGGTCGGGGCCGCCGGACGCGAGCCGATGCAGGTCGACGTGGCGTCGATGATGGCCGGCAATCGCTCCCTGACCGGCGTGTTTCTCGGGGCCGAGATCGGCTCGGACCGGGTTTACGAGAACATTCAGCGGCTGATCGACGAGGCGGCGCGCGGCGAACTGAAAGTCGTGATCGATCGGACGTTCCCTTTGTCCAAGGCCGCCGAGGCTCACGCCTATATCGAAAGCCGGCAAGCGGTCGGGCGGGTCCTTCTCATTCCCTGAAGGCGAAGCAACCGCTCACTGGCCGCCGCGTTGTGGGCTGGCGGGACCGGCGCAGCGTCACTATGTGCCGGGCGGTGTTCTGCGATCAGGGGACTTGGCCATGGCGCCATCGGACGACGCGCCGGCTGTCCAGACCAGGCAGGAGTGGTCCAACCCCGCGGGCGGCGGCCTGATTGACCGCTTCGGGGCCGTGCGGGGCGCCAGCCAAGCCCTGGCGGCGCCTCTCTCGGCCGAGGATCAACTGGCCCAATCCATGCCCGACGCCAGCCCGGTGAAGTGGCATTTGGCTCACACCACTTGGTTCTTCGAAACCTTCGTGCTCCTGCCTCATCTCGACGGCTACCAGAGTTTCGATCCCCGCTATGGCTACCTGTTCAACTCCTATTATGAGGCCATGGGCGATCGGCACCCGCGGCCGGCGCGCGGGTTACTGACCCGCCCGCCGAACGCCGATGTCCTGCGCTATCGCAATCACGTTGATCGCGCGGTCGAACGTCTATTGGCGGCTCCGCCCACCATCGAGGTCCGGGATCTGATCGTGCTGGGCCTGGCGCACGAGGAACAGCATCAGGAACTGATCCTGATGGACATCTTGCACCTCTTTTTCCTGTCACCCCTGAAGCCGGCCTATGCCGCTGACGGGCCGATTCCGCCGGCGCGGCGGACATCGCCGCGATTCATCGGATTCGCGGGCGGCATCGCCGACGTCGGATCCGACGGATCGGGATTCGTTTTCGACAATGAAACACCTCGCCACCAAGTCCTGCTCAGGCCCTATCGCCTGGCTTCGTCCCTGGTGACCAATGGCGAGTGGCTGGCGTTCATGGCCGACGGCGGTTATCGGCGGCCCGAATTCTGGCTCTCCGACGGCTGGGCGCGGGTCAAGGCGGAGGGATGGAACGCTCCGCTCTATTGGGAAGACGCCGGAGATCAGTGGCGCACCATGACTCTCCGCGGCGCCTGCGATATCGATCCCGACGCGCCGGTGGTCCACGTCAGCTTCTATGAAGCGGCGGCCTATGCGGCTTGGGCGGGCAAGCGATTGCCGACAGAGGCGGAGTGGGAACACGCCGCCATAAGGGCTGGTGAGCGGCTCGAGCAAATCGAGGACTCAGCTTGGCAGTGGACGTCCAGCGCCTATGCGCCGTATCCCGGCTTCGCGCCGGCCGCGGGTGCGGTGGGCGAGTACAACGCCAAGTTCATGGTCGGCCAGATGGTGCTCAAAGGCGGCGCCTGCGTCTCCCCCGGCGGCCATTCCAGGGCCACCTATCGAAACTTCTTCTATCCTCATCAGAGATGGATGTTCGCCGGCGTCCGATTGGCGCAAGACGGGGCGGGATTTGGTCCGCTGGAAGAGTTTCGGGCCGATGTCATCGAAGGCCTCTCGGCGCCCCGCAGGCGCCTCGAGCCGAAATGGTTCTATGACGCCCGCGGCTCGGCCCTTTTCGAGAAGATCTGTCGGCTGCCGGAATACTACCTGACGCGCCAGGAAAACGATTTGCTGGCGCGCATCGCTCCGGAAATCGCGTCGCGGATCCCGGGCGGCGCAACCTTGGTGGAGTTGGGCAGCGGAGCCAGTTTGAAGACGCGCCGGCTCCTCGATGCGGCCACCGGCATCGCCGCCTATCGACCGATCGACGTCAGCGAAGCAGCCCTCGGCGCCGCCGTGGCCTCGATCGCCGCCGACTATCCGCTCTTGGATGTCCGTCCGGTCATCGCCGACTTCACCGCCATAGAAGAGATCATGGCGGCGCCGACCAATGGAGCGCCTGTCGGCTTCTTCCCCGGCTCTACGATCGGCAACTTCGCCCCGGCCGCTGCCGTGGATCTTTTGAGACGCGTCCGCCGCTTGTTGGGAGACGAGGGGCTTTTCATTGTCGGCGTCGACCTGGCCAAGGAAGCCGAAACCCTGCTGGCGGCTTACAACGACTCCCAGGGTGTGACCGCGGCCTTCAATCTCAATCTCCTGGCGCGGATCAACCGCGAACTGAACGGGAATCTGGATGCCGCCAACTTCGCCCACCGGGCGGTGTGGAACGAAGTCGAGGGCCGCATCGAGATGCATCTGGCCGTGCTCAAGACCCACGTGGCGCGGGCGGCCGACACGGACTTCACCTTCGTCGAAGGCGAGACCATTCACACGGAAAACTCCTACAAGTTCACGAAGGACTATTTCGCAGCACTCGCCCGACGGGGAGGTTGGCGCGTGGCGCGCGTCTGGGAGAGTCCGCCTCCGCGTTTCGCCGTCTACCTGCTGGAGGCCGACTAGCCGCCGCCTGGCCGGCGACCGCCGCCGCGCGAGGCGGCGCCGCCCTTTCGACCGGCGTTGGCCGCCAGATCACGATTTTGAGCGAAGCTGCGCTTTTCTCCGGGGACGCTGGCCCCGCCGCGCCGGGCGATCTCTCGGCGTCGTTCGGGGTCCATGGCCGCGAAACCTCGCCTGGCGGGCTTGCGGAGGCTGTCCTTGGCTTCGGTCATCGGCGGAACTCCTTGGTAATCAATTGCGAAACCTCCCACCCAGCTATGCCTTAACTTCCGGACCGGCTTCTGGTTGCCAGCCGTTGCCGACGGTCGGGTCCGATCATCCGTCAGCCGGACAGGCGGGAGGGGGGAAGGGCGAGGGGCAAGCGGACCCGCGCGCTCAGGCCGCCGCCCGGGCGCGGACGGAGCGAAACATCCCCGCCGTGGCCTTTGGCGATCGCCCGCACAACGGCCAAACCCAGGCCAATTCCACCAGTGTCACGATTACGCGAGGTCTCAAGGCGATGGAAAGGTTCGAAGGCCCGCTCGATCTGGTCCTCGGCGATCCCTGGGCCGTTGTCGTCGATCTCGACGATTGCCATGCCGTCCTCGGCGAACACGCGCCCTCGGGCCGATGATCCGAACTTCAGGGCGTTGTCCACGAGGTTGGTGATGAGCCGCCGCAGGGCGACCGGATCGCCGTCGACCACGACCCTATCCGACGCCTCGGCGGCGGAATCGGCGCCGGTCTCCGCCGCTTCATCCATGATCGTCTCCACCAGTGAGGCGATCTCGAGCTTGACCCGCTCGCGGGGCCGAGACGCGTCGCGGACGAACGCCAGGGTCGCCGAAACCATGGCCTCCATCTGATCGATGTCCGCCGCCAGCTTGGCGCGAACCTCCTCGGGCGCCGCCTCGATGCGAAACCGCAACCGCGTGAGCGGGGTGCGTAGGTCATGGGCGATGGCGGCGATCATGCCCGTCCGGTCGTCCACATATTGCCGCAGGCGCTCCTGCATCTCGTTGAAAGCAATTACCGCCAAGGTCACTTCGGCCGATCCGCGAATGTCCAGGCGCGGAGCGCTCGGATCGCGCCCGAGCCGCTCGGCGCCGGCGGCCAAGGCCGAGATGGGCGCGGCCAGGCGTCGGGCGAACCACCAGGCGAGCGGGGCCACCGCAATCGCGGCGATGGCCAGGACGAGCAAAAGGCGCCGCTCCCACGGATCGATCGCAAAGCCGAGTTCAGGCGCAACGACGCGCCATCGTCCGTCCGGCTGGCGGATCGAAACCTCGAAGTCGCCGAGAAGATAAGGCGACTCCCGTTGGCCGGCGAGGCGCGCGTCAAGGCGCTTCTGCGCCCCTCCAAGGGCGACAATCCGCGGGCCCTTCTGGGAGATGACGACATCCGCGGCCGGGATGGCCAGGGCTTGGGACAGGGCGTCGCGAAACTGCAGCCGGCGTCGCCCTTCGGTCGTCAGGGTGGGGGGAATCGACACGAATCGGGTGTCGAGGTCGCGACCGTCTGGTGTCTGCACCCGACCGTCATGGCGCACCGCCTGAATGACGTCGGCGACACTGTAGATGTCCGGAGCGGGCGGCGGCAGATTGAGGACAACCACGACCGTGGCGATTTCCGCCGCCACTAGCGCCGCCACCACGAGCCCGAGGGCCTGCAGGAACAGGGGCGTGGCCGGGAAGCGCATGGTCAGGGTGTGCGGGACACCCGCGGGACGAACAGATAGCCCTCGTTGCGAACCGTGCGGATCAGATCCTGCCCGTCGCCGCCGCCTTCGAGCTTGCGGCGCAATCGGCTGATCTGGACATCGATGGCGCGATCAAAGGCGTCCGAACTTGGTCCGCGGGCGAATTCCAGCAGTTGGTCGCGGGTGAGCACCCGTTGAGGTCGCTCGACGAAAGCCCGCAGAAGTGAGAACTCGCCGCTCGACAGATTCACCACCACACTCTGCGGCGAGCGCAATTCATGGCGGACGAGATCGAGTCTCCAGCCGGCGAATTCACAAGCGGCATGGAGCGGCTCTTCTCCTCCGCGCGGCTCGGTGCGCCGGCGCAACACAGCTCGCACCCGGGCGAGCAATTCGCGCGGATTGCACGGTTTGGCGAGATAATCGTCCGCGCCGAGCTCGAGGCCAACGATACGGTCCGTTTCCTCGCCCACCGCGCTCAGCATGATGATCGCCGGGCCATCGGGCTTGGCCAGCCGGCGACAGATGGAAAGCCCGTCTTCGCCGGGAAGCATGACATCGAGCACCACCAAGTCGGGTCGGCGCTTGGCGAGAGCCTTCTCCACGGTCTTTCCATCGCAGGCGGTGTCCACCGCATATCCATGACGGGTCAGGAACTCGGCCACAACATCGCGGATGCCGGGGTCATCATCGACGACCAGGATCGTTTCCTGCCCTTGCGCAGCCGGTTCGCTCAACAAGACTTCATCCATGGTTGGGCGTGATGCGCGCCGGCCTTGGCGTGGCAATGTCGCGACTGAAACATCATCGCAATCCTAGCCCGCAGCCGCCAGAGCGGCGTCGGACACCCACGGATTGGTGCGCCGCTCAGCCCCGAAGGTCGAGATTGCATTGTGGCCGGGAACAAAGGTCACGTCATCGCCCAGTGGCCACAGCTTTTGGGTGATCGAATGGATCAGATCGGGAAAGCTGCCGCGGGGAAAATCCGTGCGCCCGATTGAGCCGTGAAAAAGGACATCACCGACCTGGGCGAACCGGGCCTGACGATGATGAAAGATCACATGGCCAGGCGTGTGGCCGGGACAGTGATAGACCTCGAACTCGGTCTCACCCAGCATGACGCGATCGCCGTCGCCCAGCCAACGGTCGGGTGTGAAGGACCTTGCCCCCGGCATGCCCCAGCGCGCGGCGCTGAGCCCTATGTCGTCGATCCAGAATTGATCGTCGGGGTGGGGGCCCTCGATGGGGCGCCCGGTAGCATCCTGAAGCTCGGCCGCGCCGCCGGCATGATCCAGATGGCCATGAGTGATCCAGATCTTCTCGATAGCAAGGTCCTGATCCTTCAAGATCGCCAGGATCCGATCGATCTCGCCGCCAGGATCGATCACCGCCGCCTTGCCGGTCTTCACGCACCACACAATGGTGCAGTTCTGCTGCAGTGGAGTGACCGGCGCCACGATGGCTTTGATGGGAGGGGGCCCGAGCGGCGCCATGAATGTTCCTGTCGGTCGGCGCGCGAGCCGCCGTCTCGCAAGAATAGGCGCGAAGTTTGAATTCGCAATCTCGCCGGGTCGCTGCGTGGATCATTGCCGGACGCGGGCCAAGTCGCTAGCGTCCCCCCGGACTCGACGCTCGATCGAGCAGGAGGGGATCTCGCATGGCCAGTGTCGCACGTGGAAGCCGCGGGTTGGGACGCATCTTCCAGCGCAAGAGTGTCGCCCAGATCCAGAGCGAACTGGAGCATGGCGAACTGAAGCGCACGCTCGGGGCCCTGAACCTGGTTCTGCTGGGCATCGGCTGCATCATCGGCACGGGTATTTTCGTGCTGACAGGCCAGGCGGCCGCGCAGTGGGCGGGCCCGGCGATCATGGTTTCCTTCGTGATCACCGGCGTGCTCTGCGCGCTCGTGGCGCTTTGCTATGCCGAACTGGCCTCGGCGCTGCCCGTTTCCGGATCGGCCTATTCCTACGCCTACGCCTCAATGGGCGAGATTGTGGCGTGGGTGATGGGCGTGCTGCTGCTGCTGGAATACGGCCTGGCGGCTTCGGTCGTGGCGGTCGGCTGGTCCGGCTACTTCGTCAGCCTGTTGAACGATCTGCACATCGTTATTCCGCCGGCGCTGACCGCGGCCCCTGGCGTACCGGTAATGGCCCTGAACGGAGTAGGCACGGCCGCCGTGGGGGTCGTCAACCTGCCGGCGATCTGCGCCATCGCCGCGGTCAGCACCCTGCTGGTCATCGGGGTCTCGGAGTCCGCGACGGTCAACAACATCGTCGTGGCGATCAAGCTGACGGTGGTCATCGCCTTCATCGCAATCGGCTCCTTTTTCGTCCATCCAGCGCATTGGTCACCGTTCATCCCGCCCCAGGTGCCGGCGCCGCCGGCCGGCACGCCCATGGACATGCCCCACCAAATCTGGCGCGCATTGGTCGACGTGGTCACCGGCAGTGGCCACTCGCAATATGGCGTCGGCGGCGTGATCCAGGGCGCCGCGGTGATCTTCTTCGCCTATCTGGGGTTCGAGGCGGTCTCGACAGCCGGCGCCGAGTCGCGCAACCCTGGCCGTGACATGCCGATTGGCATCCTGGGCTCACTGGTCATCTGCACCGTCCTCTACATCGCCACCTCAGCGGTGCTTGTCGGCATCGTTCCCTATACGTCGCTCAACAATCCCGCGCCGATCGCGACCGCGGTCAATCAGCTGGGGCTTCCGTGGTTCGCCGCCCTGGTCAAGATCGGGGCCATCGCCGGGCTCTCCAGCGTGATGCTGGTGCTGCTCTACGGCCAGACCAGGATTTTCTACACCATGTCCCGGGACGGCCTGCTGCCCTCGCCCTTGGCCGCCGTGCACAAGCGCTTCCGGACACCTTGGATCAACACCATCATCGTCGGGGTGATGGCGTGCATCGCGGCCGGCTTCACCTCGTTGAAGGTGCTTTCCGAAGTCACCAACGTCGGTTCCTTGGCGGCCTTCACCATTGTTTGCGTGACGGTGATCTACCTGCGGTTTTCAAATCCGAATATGCCGCGGCCCTTCCGCACGCCTCTGTTCCCGGTCACCCCCATCCTGGGCGCGCTGATGTGCCTGATCCTGCTAAAGAGCCTGATGAACGGCGAAGCGACGCGCAATTTCTTCCTGGTCTATTTGGCCATCGGCTTCGTAATCTACTTCGTCTACGGGATGTGGAATTCGAAACTCGGCAAGGGGGTCGAGGTATCCGGCCATGAAGCCGCGCCCATGGAACTGCCGCACACCGAATAGTCGCTCCCAGATGCGCCAGCTTCCCGCCGCGCCGGTATTGCCGGCAGCCACTGTCCTCCTCCTGCGCGATGCGCCGGCCTTCGAAGTGCTGATGGTCCAGCGACACCATCAGATCGATTTCGCGGCCGGCGCGCTTGTGTTCCCGGGCGGCAAGATACACGCCAGCGATGAGGCGCCCGCTTGGGAGGATCGGGTTCTCGGTTGGGATGAAACGACGCCGTTGGAGCGCAGCCTGCGGATTGCCGCGATCCGCGAGGCCTATGAGGAGACCGGCATTTTGCTCGCCCGGCACGTCGATCACAGCCATTTCGCCGGCGACGAGAAGGTGGGGGCCGAGCGGGAGGCGATCGTCGCCCGGCCGGACGCCTTCCTCGAACTGGTCAGGGAGTTCGAACTCAAACTGGACCTTGCCGCCCTGGCGGTATTCGCGCGCTGGATCACCCCGGCGATGATGCCCAAGCGTTTCGACACCTGGTTCTTCGTGGCCGCCGCGCCCCCCGACCAGCTGGCGATCTGCGATGGTTGGGAGACGGTAGACGCGGAATGGATCGAACCGCGCGACGCGCTGCTGCTTGCGGCGACCGGCAGACGGAGCGTGATTTTTCCGACTCGGATGAATCTCCAGCTTCTTGCCGAGGCGTCCGGAGCGCGGGACGCCGCCGACCGGGCCCGCGCCCGGCGTTTGGTCACCGTCGAGCCACAAATGGTCGATGGCCCAGACGGGCGGATGCTGGTGATCCCTGGCGACGCGGGCTACGGCGAAGTGTCGATTCCCGCCTCGGCGCTGCCTTAGGCAAACAAGCTCAAGACGAGAACTGCTCGGCGAGCATACGTTCGTCGAGGCTGCGGCCGGCGTCGAACAGCATGGAAAGGGCGATCGAGCGATCCTCGGTCACGTCGACCCGGATGACATTGCGCACCTCGACATTGTCGGCCACGGCGCTCACCGGTCGTTTGTCGCTCTCGAGGATCTCGAAAGTGATCTGGGCGCGATGGGAAATCAGCGCCCCACGCCAGCGCCGCGGGCGAAAGGCGCTGATCGGCGTGAGCGCCAGCACCTGGCCGCCGATCGGGATGATCGGCCCATGGGCGGAGAGATTGTAGGCGGTCGAGCCGGCCGGCGTCGAGACCAGCGCTCCGTCGCAAATCAGTTCCTCGAGTCGCGGCCGACCGTCGATCAGGATGCGCAGTTTCGCGGTCTGGCGGGTCTCGCGCAGCAGGCTCACGTCGTTGATCGCCAGGGCCCGATGGTTGACCCCCGCGCTGTCGAGCGCCGTCATGCTCAGCGGATGGATCACCGCTTCCTCGGCGGCGGCGATGCGTTGGTACAGATCCTCCTCGCCATAATCGTTCATCAGGAATCCCACCGATCCCCGGTTCATCCCGTAAATAGGCCGACGGCTGGCCAGATTGCGGTGCAGGATCTCCAGCATGAAGCCGTCGCCGCCGAGCGCCACAACGACATCGGCGTCGTCCTCCGGGCTGTTGCCGTAGGCGTGGGCAAGACGCGTCTTGGCTTCCCGCGCCTCGGGACGGTCGCTGGCGACGAATGCGAGCTTGGGCGCGTCTGCGGCCATCAGTGATCAGCCTTCAGGCAGGGCCGGCGAGGTGACCTGCTCGACGCGGCCTTGTCAAACTCCGTCCTACTCGTCCGGCCCGGCGTCGACTTCGCCCGGTGGCGGACGAAGGTCCTCATCGCCTTTATACGGGCGTCCGACCGCTTCGGCCCAGGCGCGGCGGCGAGCCGCGTAGGCGCGCTGGCGGCGCTCGGCTTCTTGCCCGTTGATGGGCGCCGGCTTGGCTCTTGATCGCGATGTCGCCTTTCGGACCATTATAGCCTTCTACCATATCGTCACGTGGCGGCGAGCGACCGGGCGAAGGCCGGCCGGTCTCGCGCCTTGTCTCATGACGTCAAAACCGCCCTCGACGGGAGCCCCACGACGCGCTCGCGGCTCTCTGGTAAGAGCAACGGATCAGTCGCCGGCGGGTTGTTAGATGACGGAACAGAATCGACATGAGGGCTGGAGGCAGGTCTTGGAGACGGACATGCGAGGACTCATCACCGCCATCGCCCTGGTCGCCTTGACTGCGACCTCGAGCGCGATGGCGCAGACCGCGTCGACCGCCCCCCTCAAACCATCCAGCCAGAAGCCCGTGAAGAACCCAACCCCCTCAGACGAACCATCGGGAGGCTACGCTGTGTCCGTAGCGCCGGACAGATCGGCGACAGCGATGGCCGACCCTGGGTCGGCGGCCGAGTTTGGTTCGCCGTCGGTGACCGATTCTCCCAGTTCGCCCATGCCCAACCCGAACGCGTGGCCGACGATCCATCGAAGCGCCAAGCGGCCGGACTGGGTCAAGAAGGCTCCGCCGGAAGCAAAGACTCCGCCACCCCCGCACTGAGCCTTGACGGGTTCTGGCCGGTGGAGGAGTCTTAGGCCGTTGGATATCCCTCAGGAGGAACGCCATGGCCGATGGTTCGCCGCCCCCTTCGCTAGCGCTCAAGGGCAAGGTTTCTGACGAGGAATGGGCGGTCAGGGTCGAACTGGCCGCTCTTTATCGGCTGGTCGCGCTGCACGGGTGGGACGACATGATCTACACCCACATTTCCGCCCGTCTGCCCGGGCCGGATCACCATTTCCTGATCAACCCCTACGGACTTTATTTCGACGAGATCACCGCCTCGTCGCTGGTGAAGATCGATCTCGAGGGGAACATCCTTCAGGAGACGAGCCATCTCATCAATCCCGCCGGCTTCACCATCCACTCGGCCATTCACGCGGCCCGGGACGACGCGCTGTACGTCATGCACCTGCATACCGACCAGGGTGTGGCGGTGTCGGCCCAGAAGGAGGGGCTGCTGCCGCTCAGCCAGCACGCGCTCATCATCCTGCCGCGGCTCGCCTACCACGACTACGAGGGTATCGCGCTCAACCATGAAGAGCGGGAAAGGCTCATCGCCGACATGGGCGACAAGGAGGTTCTGCTGCTGCGAAATCACGGCACCTTGGCGGTCGGGCGGACAGCGGCCGATTGCTGGGTAAACATGTACTATCTGGAACGCTCCTGCCTGCAGCAGGTGATGGCCCTTTCCGGCGGTCGCGCCGGCCTCCTGATCGCCCCCGAGGCCAGCCAGGTCGAGGTGCGTAGCCAGGTGAGCCGGGGTATTGGGGGGGCGCTGGGCTGGCCGGGGGCCCTGCGCCGCCTGGATCGCCTCAGTCCCGGCTACGACGCCTGACGGTCAGGCGTCGAACAGGTCTGGCTGGTTCGTCGCCTCGCCCGGCCTGCGAAAACCGTCGAGATTGAAAGCCGTTGGTGGCCGATCGAGGCCGAAACGCCGTTTAGCGATGGCGAAGCGCTTGGCGATCATCTCGGCGATTGGCCCTTCGCCTTTCATACGCGTCCGCCAAGCAGCGTCGTAGTCGCGTCCGCCGCGCATCTGGCGGACGAGCGACATGACTCTGCGGGCGCGATCGGGCGCGCTCTCTTCGAGCCATTCGCGGAACAGATCCTTGATCTCGCGGGGAAGACGCAGGACGACGTACCCAGCCCGGCTGGCGCCGGCCCGGGCGGCGCGTTCGAGCACGGCCTCGAGCTCGTGGTCATTCAGGCCCGGAATCACCGGCGCGAACATCACGCTCACCTTCGCCCCGGCCGCGCTCAGGGCCTCGATGGCCCACAGGCGACGTTCGGGCGTCGCCGCGCGCGGCTCCATGACCCTCGCCAGTTTGCGATCAAGGGTGGTGACGGAAACCGCCACCTTGGCCAGGTCGGCGGCGCCCATCGGCCCTAAAATGTCGGCGTCGCGGGCGATAAGGGCCGACTTGGTGATGATCGAAAAGGGGTGGGCGGCGGCTTCCAGCACCTCCAGCACCGAACGCGTGATCCTCAGGCGCCGCTCGGCCGGTTGATAGGGATCGGTATTGCCGCCGATGTGGATCGGGCCGGGCCGATAAGACGGACGCGCCAGCTCACGCGTCAATAGCCGCGCCGCGTCGGGCTTGAAGAAGATCTTGCTCTCGAAGTCGAGGCCCGGAGAGAGACCCACATAGGCATGGGCGGGCCGCGCATAGCAGTAGATGCAGCCGTGCTCGCACCCGCGATAGGGATTGATCGAGCGATCGAACCCGACGTCGGGACTGTCGTTTCGGGTGATAATGGCGCGAGACGCCTCGGGTGTCAGGCTGGTGGTCAAGGATGGCGCGGGAGCGTCGCTGTCTTCCCAGCCGTCGTCGAAGCCCTCGCGGACCATGGACTCGTAACGGCCAGAGGCGTTCGACTTTGCGCCCCGGCCACGCACCGGGGCTGGCGGGCGAGACATGCAGGGAGAATAGCGCCGGAATAAGAACAAAACAAGAACTAAGGGCGGTCCGCTCGATCAAGGCGCTCAGCCAGGAGCATGAGATCGCGCCATGCCAGTTTCTTCGCCGACGGCTGACGCAAGAGAAAAGCGGGGTGCAGAGTGGGCAGGGCAGGGACCTCGAGGTCGAAATGCATACCTCGCCACTCAAACCATCGTCCGCGCAAGGAGAGGATTCCATCCTTGGCGGCAAGAAGCGAGCCGGCCGATGACGCCCCGACGAGGAGGAGGAACTTGGGCCGAATGAGGTCGATGGCTTTTTCGAGGAAAGGAGAACAGACCGCCTGCTCGGCGCGAGTTGGGGTCCGGTTTCCCGGTGGCCTCCAGAAAACGGTGTTGGTGATGAACACGCGCCCTTCCAGTCCGGCGGCGGCCAGCATCAGATCCAGCAATCGCCCGGCCCGGCCCACAAACGGAGCGCCCTGAGCATCCTCTTCGGCGCCGGGAGCTTCGCCGATGATCATGACCGGCGCTGGGGCTGCGCCCCGATAGAACACCGCTTGGCGCGAGCCCTGCGTCTTGAGCGCGCAACCGTCGAAGGACGCTATCGCGGCGGCCAGAGCTTCGATGTCGCCAGGGGCCCGGGCGAGATCGAGCGCCAAGCTTCCTTCATCGATCGTTCCGGACCTTGCGGTGAGTTCTATCGCAACCGGCGCGCGCCGTGCGGAAACGGAAGCGGGCGCCTCGCGCCGCGTCCGGTCCACGGGATCGGCTTCGTAAAGGTTTTCCACTCCGGCGTCGGCCCAGAAGGCGAGCAGGCTCCGAGCGGCTCGTCGGTCTAAGGTCATATAGAGAGCCTACACTCCGGCGGCCCGTGACGGGAGCCGGATCCGGCGCCCGTGTTAAGTCTTGACCGTTTTGCCAACGGCTTCGATTAAGACCGCGCTTATGACCAGCCTGGAGTAAGGGTGAAGCGATGTCCGACGAAGGCGATCAGCAAACCGCCCGCGAGGCCATGGATTACGACGTCGTCATCGTCGGGGCGGGGCCGGCCGGTCTGAGCGCCGCGATCCGCCTCAAACAGACGGCCGCTTTGGCCGGCGCGGAGATCTCCGTGGCCGTGGTCGAAAAGGGTTCTGAGGTGGGCGCCCACATCCTCTCCGGCGCGGTCATCGATCCTCGGGCGCTCGACGAGCTGTTTCCGGAATGGAAGGCCAAGGGCGCCCCCTTGGAGACGCCGGTGACCCGCGACCGGTTTCTGGCCCTGGGCCCGAAGGGTCATCTGAGCGTGCCGATGTGGCCGATGCCGCCTTTTATGCACAACCACGGCTGCTACATCGCCTCGCTTGCCAACCTGTGCCGGTGGCTGGCCGGCGAAGCCGAGGCCCTGGGGGTCGAGATCTACCCCGGCATGGCGGCATCCGAGCCAGTGTTTGATGAGAAAGGGGCGCTCAAAGGTGTGGTCGCCGGTGTGTTCGGAATTGGCAAGGATGGCAAACCCAAGAGCGACTATCAGCCTGGCCTGGAACTGCATGCGAAATACACCCTGATCGCCGAAGGCGCCCGGGGCTCGTTGGCCAAGCAACTGCAGGCGAAATTCCACCTCACCGAGGGTGTCGAGCCGCAAAAGTATGGCATCGGCCTGAAGGAAATCTGGCAGGTGCCGGTTGAAAAGTTCCACCCAGGGCTGGTGCAACACACTGTCGGTTGGCCGTTGGATTCAAGGACGGGTGGCGGCAGCTTCATGTATCACTTCGGGGACCGATACGTGGCCATCGGATTCGTGGTCCACCTCAACTACGCCAATCCGTGGATCTCGCCGTTCGACGAATTCCAGCGGATCAAGCACCATCCGGCGATCCGCTGTTACCTGGAGGGGGGCAAACGCATCGCCTACGGCGCGCGGGCGATCACCGAAGGCGGTTATCAATCGGTGCCAGCGCTCACCTTCCCGGGGGGCGCCCTGATCGGCTGCTCGGCCGGCTTCGTGAACCTGCCCCGCATCAAGGGCAGCCACAACGCCATGAAGACCGGCATGCTGGCCGCCGACGCCGCTTTCGCCGCAATCCGGGCCGGGCGTGAGGGCGATGCCCTCAGCGAATACCAGGCTGCCTACGAAGCCTCGTGGGTGCGCAAGGAGCTTCACCTCGTGCGCAACGCCAAGCCCTTGTGGTCCAGGTTGGGTACATGGCTCGGAAGCGCGGTGATCGTCTTCGATCTCAACGTCACCAATCTCACCGGCGGCTTTTCGTTTTTCGGCACCCTCAAACACGGCAAGACGGACGCTGCGGCCACCGGTCTGGCTCAGGATTTCCATCCGATCGCCTATCCTAAGCCGGACGGAATCCTGAGCTTCGACAAGCTCTCCAGCGTTTTCCTGTCGGCAACCAACCACGAGGAGAACCAGCCCACCCACCTGACCCTCAAGGACCCCACTGTGCCGATCAGCGTCAACCTGCCGCTCTACGGCGAGCCGGCCAGGCTCTACTGTCCGGCGGGAGTCTATGAGGTCCTCTACGACGACGAGGGCGCCCAGCCACGATTTCAGATCAATGCGCAGAACTGCGTCCACTGCAAAACCTGCGACATCAAGGATCCCTCGCAAAATATCGTCTGGACCACGCCGGAGGGCGGCGGGGGGCCCAACTACCCCAACATGTGACTCTTCGCGCCCTTGCCGGCGCCACAATTTTGAGACCAGTGTTTCGCCATGCCTGATCGATCTCGTTTCGCCGTCCTGCTTCCTCTGGCCGCCCTCGCCGCGGGCGCGTCCCTTCCGGCCTCCTCGGTCGCCTCCGGCACTATCGGCCGGGTCCCGTCCGCGGCCTCCGGGGAGTCGGCCTATGGGCTGTTCCTCGCCGGACAATCAGCGATCAACAGCGGCCTGGGAGATCTGGCGACGATCTATTTCTCCCGCGCCGCCAACGCCGCCGACATCCCCGATATCTCTCTTCTGAACGGCCATACCTTTACAGCCGCCCTCTTGGCCGGCGACGTCAAAAGCGCCTCGGCCTATGTCCCCGGCGCCTCCGAACAGGACGCCAGCCTTCACCATCTCGCCGGACTGACCCGGGCTGTCGAGGCCATGGCCGAGGGCGATGGCGCCAAGGCGAGGGCGATCCTACAGAGCAAGGACGTCGGGCCGCCTCATTCGGCGGCAGCCGCCCTGCTGACACCTTTTGCCGCGGCCGAGGCCGGCGACAACGAGGCGGCCATCGCCCATCCCGTGATCGCAGACGACAGAGTGGCGAGCTTTTTCGCCAGCCTCGACCAGGGCAAGCTGTTCGAAAGGGCGCATCGCTACGACGAGGCCGAAACCGCCTTTCGCGCCCTGATCGCCAGCGGCGACCCAGGTGGTCTCGCCAGTATCAATCTGGGCGCCCTTCTCGAGCGTCGCGGCCGGTTCGCCGACGCTGCGGCCATCTATGACCAGGCGCTGACCCGCATTCCCGGGGACCAGAACTTGTTGGACGCCAAGGCCCGGGCCGCGAAAGGCGAGGCCACGCCTCTGCCGTCGCTGCGCGAATCGGCATCTGAAGCCCTCATCGCCCCGGCCTCCATCCTGCTCATTCAAAAGCAGGAAGAAGTCGCTCTGGTTTATCTTCGCTTGGCCCTGCGCCTGGATCCCACCCGCGACACCGCGTGGGTCCTGGTAGGCGACATCCTGGCCGACGCCGGCGACATCGAAGGCGCGCACAAGGCCTATCTCACACCCAAGGCGGGATCTCCGGAGTTCGTTTCGGCGCGAAGCAAGCTTGCCTGGTCATACCAGAGCGAGGGCAAGAAGGATGAAGCCTTGCGGACGGGCTACGACATCCTGGCGGCCGCCCCCCAAAGCCGGGAAGCCGCCACCACCATGGCCGATCTCTTGAGAGCCAATGAGCGTTATGCGGACTCGGCCAAGGTGCTCGACAAGTTGATCGCCCGGGAAGGGGCAACGGCGGACTGGCGTCTGCTCTATATGCGCGCCGTCGACTTCCAAGAGAGCGATCAATGGGCCGACGCCGAACGCGACCTCACCGCCGCCCTGAAGCGACGCCCCGACGAGCCCGAGCTCCTGAACTTTCTTGGCTATTCGTGGATCGACCGCGGCGAAAAGCTCCACGAGGCTTTGGCCATGGTCCAGAAGGCGGTCAACGCTGATCCTAAGTCGGGCGCGATGCTGGACTCCCTAGGGTGGGGCTACTACCGCTTGGGAGACTACCAGACGGCGGTCGACAAGCTCGAATCCGCTGTCGCGATAGAGGCCGGTGATCCGGACGTGAACAGCCATCTGGGCGACGCCTATTGGAAAGTTGGCCGCAAGGTCGAGGCGCGCTTCCAATGGAATCGGGTCCTCACGTTGGAACCGACGGCAAAGATGAAGAGCGAGGTGGAGGCCAAGCTAAAGGCCGGGCTCGACCCGACCGTGGCGATGTCCGGTTCCTGATACACGATCATGCCGGCGAGCGAGTTCGCCCCCGCCAAGGTCAATCTCTTCCTGCATGTCGGATCCCTGGCGCGCGACGGTTATCACCCTGTCGCCAGCCTCATGGCTTTCGCCGACGTGGGCGATCGGTTGTCGCTCAGGTCCGCGGCGCAAATGGCCTTCGTGGTCGTCGGGCCTTTTGCGGCCGATCTTGCCGTCGAACCAGACAATCTCGTCACCCGAGCGCGCGACCTCCTGCTGAAGACGGCCGGACGTGAGGGCCGCCCGTTCGAGATCACCCTCGAGAAGAATCTGCCTGTCGCGTCCGGTCTGGGGGGCGGGTCCGCCGACGCGGCCGCCGCCCTGCGCCTGGTGGCCGCTGAAATCGGCCTTGATAGCGATCTTGAACCAGTCGCCGCCAGCCTCGGCTCCGACGTTCCAGCCTGCCTGAAGAATGCGCCGGCGATCGCGACGGGGAGGGGAGATCAACTCGGTCCGGCTCCGCGATTTCCCCCTCTCGATGCCGTCCTCGTCAACCCTCGGATTCGTTCGCCTACCGCGGCGGTGTATCGCGAGTATGATCGGCGACCGCACCCGGGCGGCGCCGAACTGCCCCGGGCGCCGGCACAATTCTCCAACGCGAGCGAGTTAGCTGATTTCCTCGGCTCCTGCCGAAACGACCTCGAGGCGCCTGCCGCCCGCTTGGCTCCCGTGATTGGTGACGTCTTGGCGATGTTGAGGGGGCAACCCCAATCGATTCTGGCCCGCATGTCGGGTTCGGGCGCCACGTGCTTCGCCCTTTGCGCCAGCTCGGCGGCCGCCTCTGAGCTCCAGAGACTTCTTGCCGATCTCCGGCCCCACTGGTGGGTGCGCCGCTGCCGGATTGGGGCATTGCCGTGAGCTCGCCGGCGCTGCGCTTGCACGGCTATTGGCGCTCCACCGCCTCGTACCGGGTGCGGATCGCCCTCGGCCTGAAAGGCGTCCCCTTCGATCAGGCAAACCTCGATTTGCGCGACGACGCCCACAAGTCGGCCTCCTTCCGTGATCTGACCGCGCAGGGGCTGGTGCCAGTCCTCGAGGTGGGCAGCGCGGTGCTCAGCCAATCCCTGGCCATCGTCGAATGGCTGGAGGAGCGCTTTCCGAAGCCATGTCTGCTGCCGGAGGCGGCCCTCGAAAGAGCGATTGTCCGCGCCATGGCCCAGGTCGTCGCTTGCGATATCCACCCTCTGAACAACTTGCGCGTCCTCGCGGCGCTGCGCAGCGATTTCGCCGCCACGCCCGGCCAGATCGACCGATGGATCGGCCGCTGGATCGGCGAAGGTTTCGCCGCTCTCGAAGAGATGATCGCTCGCCACGGCGGGCAGTTCGCCTTCGGCGACACGCCGAGCCTGGCCGATTGTTGTCTCATCCCGCAGGTCTACTCGGCCCGGCGTTTCGGCGTCGATCTGGATAGGTTTCCGAGAATTCGCCAAATCGACGAGCACGCCGGCCGACTGGCGCCATTTGCCGTTGCCCATCCATTGCGCCAGCCCGACGCGGACCCCGCTTGACGAGCAGGGCGTTCGTCAAGCCCGCCGGAGCATGTGAAGCAACCTTACCAGCCGCTCGCGCGTATTCCTCTGGTCGACGCATCGCCCGCGCCGCACCTCTCGAGGAAAGATCATGACCAGACTGCACCTTCTAGCCGCCGCCGCGATGGTGGTCGCTCCGACCATCGTTCTGGCCCAGTCCTACAACGCACCGCCGCCGGCCGACACGAACGCCGCTCCGCCTGCGGCCGCCGCTGCGGCTGACACCATGGCGCCTGCGGCGACCGCCTCGGGGATGAACACCTCGACCGGCCCGGTCAGCGCCGACCAGTTGCCCGCTGGCCAGGCGAACGCCCTGGGCGCAGGTGATAACAAGCTTGTCAGCAATGGCCCCGTGCCCGACACGATCGCCAATCGCCACAAGTACGGCGGACCGATGTCGCACGCCGGCAAGCGGACTGCGCCCGCCGGCAATTGACGGCGGTCGAATTGATCTGTTTAGGCTGAGGGCAAGGGACGCCCCGGGGGGGCGGCCGCTTCAGAAGGACTTTCATGCCCGCTCAACGCCTTTTCCTCGCCGCCGCCTTGGCGGTGGCCGCTCCCCTCGTGGCCATGGCTGACGCTTCGCCGACACCGCTAACCGCTCCGGCGGCGTCCTCGCCTCATCTGACCGCCAACGGCAATCTGGTGACCACGCTCAAGGCTTCGCCCGATTTCACGATCCTGAGCAAGGCTATCGACGCCACGAACATGAGCGGAGTCCTGGCCGCGACGCCGGGGCTGACCCTCTTTGCTCCTACCGACGCGGCATTCAAGGCGCTCCCTCCCGCCCAATTGACCGCTCTGATGGATCCTAAGAACGTACCGCTCCTGCAGCAGGTGTTAACCTACCACTTGGTCCACCTCGATCTGGACACCGCAAAGTTCAAGGGCGCCAAGGGCCCGGTGCAATCCGTAGAGAAGGCCAATCTGGTGCTCGACGGCAGCGGCGCCGCCCCCATGGTCAATAACGCTACGATCATTCAGGCGGATATCCGCGCTTCCAACGGCATCATCCAAGTCGTCGACAAGGTATTGATCCCGGCGGATGTAAATCTGCCGACCGCTAGCGCTGCTGTCGGAGCCTCCTCTGCGACATCGGGCCGCTAGCTTGAAGCAGTGACCGGCGCGACCTAAGGTCCGCCACCCCCACGGCGCGCCGCGGCGGACCTTCAGGAAGCGCATCCTTCGATGGTATCAAGGGCCCTGTCTTTTCAGGATATTATCCTGACACTCCACGGCTTCTGGAGTGAACGGGGGTGCGTCATACTCCAGCCCTATGACGTCGAGGTGGGGGCCGGCACACTCCACCCGGCGACGATCTTGCGCGCCTTGGGCCCAAAGCCCTGGCGCGCCGCTTACGTGCAGCCGTCTCGCCGCCCGTCCGACGGTCGCCACGGCGACAATCCCAATCGCTTGCGGCAATTCCACCAGTATCAGGTGATCCTGAAGCCCAATCCGCCCGATATGCAGGGCCTCTATCTGGCTTCTTTGGAAGCGGTCGGCATCGATCCTCGCCTCCATGACATCCGTTTCGTGGAGGATGATTGGGAGAACCCCACGGTTGGGGCCTGGGGCCTGGGGTGGGAGGTCTGGTGCGATGGCATGGAGATCAGCCAGTACACCTACTTCCAGCAGGTGGGTGGCCTGGACGTCTCGCCGGTGTCCGGGGAGATCACGTATGGGCTGGAGCGGCTTGCTCTCTACGTCCAGGGCGTGGAGAGCATCTATGACCTGGCGTTCAACGATCCCCAGAGCCCCGACTTCATGACCTACGGCGATGTGTTCATGGAGAGCGAACGCGAGTTCTCAGCCTTTGAGCAGGAGCAGGCCGACACGGCGATTCTGGAGCGTCAGTTCCAAGACATGGAGGCCATGGTGCCCCGGCTCCTCGCCGCCAAGGGCCGTCGCGGACAGCCCCTGGTGCTGCCTGCTTTCGACCATGTCCTGAAGGCCTCCCACCTCTTCAACCTGCTCGATGCACGCGGGGCCATCGCGGTCGCCCAGAGGCAGAGCTACATCGGTGCGATTCGTGATCTCTGCCGGGCCTGCGCCCAGGCGTGGGTGAAACTACAAGCGGCGGACGCCTAGAGGCCATGCCGCAACTGTTGCTCGAGCTTTTCAGCGAAGAGATCCCCGCGCGCATGCAGCCAGGCGCGGCCAGCGAACTCGAGCGCACCGCCGCCCAGCGCCTTTCCCGCGCAAGCCTGACCTTCGAACAAATGGCCTCCTTCGCCGGACCTCGCCGGCTAGCTCTGGTTGTCGACGGGCTTCCCGCGCGCCAGGTCGACCAGACCGAAGAAAGAAAGGGACCGCGTGTAGGCGCTCCGGAGACCGCCCTGGCCGGGTTCCTGCGCCAGGCCGGCGTGGCCCGAGAGGACCTCATCGAGCGCGATGGCGTGTGGTTTGCCAACCTGGCCCGCGCTGGGCGACCGACCATCGAGCTGGTCGGGAAGATCGCCGCCGACCTTGTCACCCAGTTCGCGTGGCCCAAGTCGATGGTCTGGGGGAGCGGCTCGTTGCGCTGGGTGCGGCCGCTTCATCGGATCTTGTGCGTATTCGACGAACAGACAGTTTCGCTGGCGGTCGATGGCATAGTCGGGGCCGATCTCACCGAGGGTCATCGCTTCATGGGCGAGCCGGGCCCCTTCGCCGCACGAGATTTCGAGTCATATCGCGCGGGCCTCGAGGCTCGTTTCGTCATCCTTGATCCGGCGGATCGCAGGCGCCGCATTCTTGAAGGCGCGCGCGCCCTCTGCCAGGCCCAGGGCATAACGCTCATTGAAGACGACGGTCTGCTCGAGGAGGTGACGGGGATGGTCGAATGGCCGGTCCCCCTGCTCGGCGCCATGGACCGCCGCTTCCTCGATCTGCCGCCGGAAGTAATCCGCACGAGCATGCGGACGCACCAGCGATACTTCGCCGCGCGGGCGCCCGATGGCGCCCTGGCGCCCTTCTTCATCGCAGTGGCCAACGTCGAGGCTTCCGACGGGGGCGGCCTCATCGCCGCTGGCAACGCGCGCGTCCTGGCCGCGCGCCTCGAGGACGCCCGATATTTCTGGGAGGAAGACCGCCGGCTGTCCCTCGAAGACCGTTTGGGCGCCCTGGCCGGGATCACCTTCCATGGCAAGCTCGGCAGCATGCTCGAGCGTGTGGCGAGACTGGAAGTCCTGACACGGGCGATCGCTCCAAAGGTGGGCGCCGAGGCGACGCTCGCTCTCGCCGCCGCCCGCCTCGCCAAGGCCGACCTCACCACCGCGATGGTCGGCGAGTTCCCAGAACTGCAGGGGATCATGGGTGGCTACTACGCCAAGGCCGAGGGACTCGATCCGGCGATCGCCGCCGCCGTTGCCGACCATTACAAACCCCAGGGGCCGAGCGAATCGGCGCCGGTCGCGCCGGTCACCATCGCAGTGGCGCTGGCCGACAAATTGGACACCATCCTCGCCTTCTTCTCGATCGGCGAAAAACCGACGGGATCACGCGATCCATTCGCTCTGCGTCGCTCGGCGCTTGGCGTCATTCGGATCATCCTCGACAATCGTCTGCGCCTGCCTCTTGGCGAGATCATCGCCGCCTCGCCGTTTCCGGCGGACGGAGTCATGGATTTTTTCGCTGACCGCCTCAAGGTCCTGCTCCGCGAGCGCGGGGCGCGGCACGATCTTGTCGACGCAGTGTTCGCGATCGGTGATGACGACCTTACCCGGGTCGTGGCCCTGATCGAGGCGCTCGACGGCTTTCTGCATACTGACAACGGCGAGAATCTGTTGTCCGGATATCGGCGCGCCAGCAACATTCTCGCCGCGGAAGCCCGCAAGGGGCCTCTGCCGGTCGGGGCCGCCGCGCGCCCGAGTGGCCCTCCGGAGGAGGTGACCCTGTTCGACGCCCTGGAGAACGTTCGGCCAAGGCTCGCCGAGGCCATGGAGAAGGAGGACTTTGCCGCCGGATTGGACGCTCTTGCTTCGCTTCGACCGTCCGTCGACGCTTTTTTTGACGCCGTGCTGGTTAATTCCACAATCCCCCGCGAACGCGATGGCCGTCTCGCGCTTTTGATGCTGGTGCGGGCCGCCATGGGCCGTGTCGCGGACTTCTCGCGGATTTCAGGCTAGGAACGGCTGATGAGCGCGCAAACCATATCGAAAGCCCGCTGCGTCTACGGCTTCGGCGGCGGCGGCGCTGACGGCGATGCGGCCATGAAGGACCTGTTGGGCGGCAAGGGGGCCAATCTCGCCGAAATGTGCGCGTTGGGTCTGCCCGTCCCACCGGGCTTCACCATCACCACCGAGATTTGCAATCAGTACTTCGCCGGCGGCGGAATTTTCCCCACGGACTTGTCTGATAAAGTGAGCGCCGCGCTGGCGAGGATCGAAACGCTTGTGAATCGCCGTTTTGGCGACCGGGCCAACCCACTGCTGGTGTCGGTGCGCTCGGGCGCACGCGCGTCCATGCCGGGAATGATGGATACGGTCCTCAACCTGGGTCTCAACGACGCCACCGTCGAAGGACTGGCCAAACTCGCCGCC
This sequence comes from Caulobacteraceae bacterium, assembly GCA_035605655.1. Classification (GTDB taxonomy): domain Bacteria; phylum Pseudomonadota; class Alphaproteobacteria; order Caulobacterales; family Caulobacteraceae; genus Acaudatibacter. Next base: position 22,480 of record DASZKO010000084.1, read on the forward strand.
GACCGACGCTTCGCATTCGACAGCTATCGGCGATTCATTCAGATGTATTCGAACGTGGTCCTCGGCCTCGACCATCACCTGTTCGAAGAGATCCTCGACGATCACAAGGATAGGGTGGGCGTCAGCGTTGACACGGCCCTGACTGCCGATGATTGGCAGATTGTCGTCGACGGCTACAAGGACGCGGTTCGTAGCGAACTGGGCCGCGACTTTCCGCAGGATCCCCACGACCAGCTGTGGGGCGCCATCGGGGCGGTGTTCGACAGCTGGATGAACGATCGAGCTAAGTTCTATCGGCGCATGCACGACATTCCCGAAGCGTGGGGCACGGCGGTCAATGTCCAATCGATGGTCTTCGGCAACATGGGCGAGACCAGCGCCACCGGAGTCGCCTTCACCCGCGACCCAGGCACAGGCGAGCGCCGGCTCTACGGTGAGTTTCTGATCAACGCCCAGGGAGAGGACGTGGTCGCCGGGATCCGCACGCCCTTGCCATTGACGGCGGCGGCTCGCGCCGAAACGGGCGATGTTGCACTCTCTATGGAAGAGTCCATGCCGGCGGTCTTCGCGGAGTTCCGGGATGTTGTGGGGCGCCTGGAACGTCACTATCGCGACATGCAGGATATCGAGTTCACGATCGAGCGGGGTCGCCTCTACCTGCTGCAGACTCGCAACGGCAAGCGCACCGCGCGCGCCGCCCTGCGTATCGCCGTCGACCTCGCCAGCGAGGGGGTGATTTCCAGGGAGGAAGCGATAGGCCGCATCGATCCGGCTTCGCTGGATCAACTGATGCACCCGGCCATCGATCCTGAGGGCAGGCGCGATGTGATCGCTCAGGGGTTGCCAGCCTCGCCCGGGGCGGCGGTTGGCAAGATCGTCTTTAGCGCCGAGGCGGCCGTCCGCGAGGCGGCCATGGGGGAGGCGGTCATTCTGGTCCGCGAGGAGACCTCTCCGGAGGATATCCGAGGGATGGACGCGGCCCGCGGCATCGTCACGGCGCGTGGGGGCATGACCAGCCACGCCGCCGTCGTGGCCCGCGGCATGGGCCGGCCCTGCGTTTGCGGGGCAGGCGAGCTGCAAATCGACGCGGCCGGAGGGGCGATGCGGAGTCGCGGTCGCGATTTTGGGGCGGGCGATGTGATCACGATCGACGGGGCCCGAGGCGAGATCCTGGCTGGCGCGGCGCCCATGGTGGAACCTGAGTTGAGCGGTGACTTCGCCACCCTGATGACATGGGCCGACGCCGTTCGCCGCCTGAAGGTACGCGCCAATGCTGAAACTGCTGCCGATGCGGCCGTCGCCCGGCAGTTCGGCGCCGAGGGTATAGGCTTGGCGCGCACCGAGCACATGTTCTTCGAAGAGGGGCGGATCGCCGCCATGCGGGAGATGATTCTGGCCGACGACGAGGCCGGCCGGCGCGCCGCACTCGCCAAGATTCTTCCGATGCAGCGCGGCGATTTCGTTGACATTCTACGTGTCATGGAAGGCTTTCCGGTCACTTTCCGACTTCTCGATCCGCCGCTGCACGAATTTCTTCCGCACACGGAGGAAGAGTTGACAGCGGTGGCCGATGCGACCGGCCTTGATCGGGCCAAGCTGCTGCGCCGCGCCAAGGATCTGCGCGAAGCCAATCCCATGCTGGGTCACCGTGGTTGCCGCCTGGGCGTTTCCTATCCCGAGATCTACGAGATGCAGGTCCGGGCCATCGTCGAGGCGGCCTGCGAAGTCGCCGCCACAAGCGACGTGACGCCGGCGCTGGAGATCATGCATCCCCTCGTCGCCAAGGGCGAGGAGATGAACTATCTGCGCGCCTTGACCGATCGGGTGGCCGAGGCGGTGATGGCCGAGCGGGGGGTGAGGCTCGACTACCGGGTTGGCGTAATGATCGAACTGCCCCGGGCGGCGCTGCGAGCCGCCGACCTGGCCAAGAGCGCGGAGTTCTTCTCCTTCGGCACCAACGACCTCACGCAGACCACCTTCGGGATCAGCCGCGATGACTCTGGCCGGTTCCTTGAGGCCTACCTCGACAAGGGAATTTTCGACAAGGATCCGTTTGTCTCCCTGGACGTCGAAGGTGTCGGAGCGCTGATAAAGATCGCGGCTGAGAAGGGGAGGGCGGCGCGTCCGGGCATCAAGCTGGGAATCTGCGGCGAGCACGGCGGCGACCCTGCTTCCATCGCCTTCTGCGAGGCCGAGGGCCTCGATTATGTTAGCTGTTCGGCCTACCGAGTTCCAATCGCGCGCCTGGCGGCGGCGCAGGCCGCCCTTCGCGAAAAGCGATAGCCATGGCCGATTCGCCGCTGGAGGAACTGGAGGCGCACGAACACGCGGAGCATGCGGCTCACGCCGCCCATCCCGGCGCCAATCCACTGATCGGCCAGGTGACTCTGACTATCGCCGTCCTTGCCGTGGCGGCGGCTGTAGTCGCCAGTCTGGAGACGACCGAGGGCGATCGCACCATCGTCGCCAAGAACGATGCCGTCCTGCAGCAAAACCGCGCGACAGATGAATGGAATTTCTTCCAGGCCAAGAGCCTGAAGAAGAATCTCTATGTCCTCGCAGCCGACCAGGCCGGCCCTAAAGCGACCGCCTACGCCAAGGTCGCCGCCAAGAACGCTGCCGAGGAAGCTGGCATCCAGACCCAGGCGAAGAGTCTCGAAGCCAAGCGCGACGCCGCTGGTGAAACGGCAGAACGCCACGAGTGGCGCCATGAACGGCTGACAATCGCTTCGACCCTGCTGCATATGTCGATTGCCATCGCCACATTGGCGATTATCCTCACGCGCCGTTGGCCGTGGGTCGTTTCCCTGGTGCTGGCCGCCGCCGGCTCGCTCCTGGCCGTCTGGGTGTATCTCTGAACCCTAACCTTCGCGCAAAAGAGGCAGCGGAAGGCCCGGCGCCGGACCGCTGGCGAGCAGTTCGCGACGAAACCTGAAGAGCTCGGCGGGCCTTCCGCCAGTCCCCGCGTCCATCCGACCGAGCCCCTCGACCATGCCCGTGCGCTCCACCGCGCGGCGGAAATTTTGCTTGTGCAGGGACACGCCAGCGATCGCTTCGACCACCCGCTGCAGGGCGGAAAGCGTGAACTCCTCGCTCATCAACTCGTAAGCGACCGGTCGATACTTCAGCTTCCCACGCAGGCGGCCGAGAGCCGTGGCGAGAATTCTGCGGTGATCGGAAATCATCGGCTCGCCGAGAGCCGGCGCCATAGCCGTCGGTTCGGCGGGATCCCCTCCACGGGCGCGATCCCGATCGCGAGTGGCTTCCGGCGCTAAGCCGGCCTCGTAAAGAAGTTCGTAGCGCTCAAGCACCCGTTCCTCGTTCCACCGAGCCCCCGCCGGCGCGAAAAGCAGGCTGGCGCGATTGCGACGTGGGACCGAACGTCCGGCCCAGGCCTCCAGAGCTGGCCAGATGGTGGCGTCGATGATTTCTGGACGTCCCCCGCGCCAATCCTCCCACGGGAAAAAACGCGACCAAGACGACCAGGCGGTGTCGGGGGCCTCTGTGTCGACCGTCACCGGCGCCAGAGCGAGGTAGCCCACTGAAATCACCCGTGCGGCGCCTGCTCCAACGTCGGCGAGGGGCGCGTCGCGGCCACGATCGCCGAATGTGTAGAGCTGCTCGACATATCCGAGCTCGAACCTTGTCTGTCGGGATACGAATTCGCGCAAGGCCAGTTCGAAGGTGCGATGGCCGAGTGGATCGAAGGGACCGAACGGCAGGCCTTCGAGAACGGAGGTCCGATCCGTGGCGGGGTCGCGGGGCCTCACGGTGAGCACCAAACCATCGCCGTCGCGCAGGGCCAGAATCACTGCCGACAGGCCGATAACCACCTGCGTGGCTTCATTCTCCGGCCGCGGCGGCCTCATTCGCTATCGAATGCCGAAGGCGTGGGCGCGTACCCGGCCGCTTCAGAGAGGACGTGGAAACGCTGCAGGTAGCGATTGGCCGCTTCGCCGGGCGAAAGCGGGACCATCGACGGACGGTACCGCGGCGGTCCGGCGCCAAACAGGGCCAGGCCCTCGGCCGGGTCGAAGCCCGCCAGCTGGGTTGCTTCCAGATAGGCGCTGGCCTGGTCGGCGGCCTTGATCAGCGATCTGATCGGCCCCGGCGTCGCCGCCGGCAGCCCGAAACGAATGTGAATGGCGTGCTCGAGCCTGTTCTCGAAGGTGCGATAGTCCAAGCCGAGCGCCGTCTTAAACGGTGAGATCATGTCGCCGATCACATATTCGGCAGCGTCGTGTAACAGTGCGGCCAGGCGCCAGCGAGGAGCCAGCCCCGGCCGTATGTGAGCTGCAATCTCCTCCACGACTACCGAATGCTGGGCGACCGAGAAGGCATGGTCGCCGATAGTCTGTCCATTCCAGCGGGCCACCCGGGCGAGCCCATGGGCGATGTCCTCGATCTCGATGTCCACCGGCGAAGGGTCGAGCAGATCAAGACGGCGACCGGAGAGCATGCGCTGCCAGGCGCGTGGGGCGTTCTGAGCGGCGCGCGCCCCCCGACGGATGGTCGTCGGTGAGGCTATGCCGGTCGGCCTGGCGCGGGACGGGCGGCTCAGGCGGCCACCGTCGATGAAAGGACGCGGCGCGCGTCCTCGACTGCGGCTCGCACCTGCTCGGCCCCTCCGGCGTAAAGGATGGACCGCGAGGCTGACACGAGAAGCCCCGCGCCATCGGCGCGTCGGCCGGCCGCAACGACGCCTTGCCCCGAGCCGCCTTGCTCGCCAAAACCGGGGGCAAGGATCGTCACCCCTGGGGCGGCGGCCCTCACCGCAGCCAGTTCCCGGGGGACGGTGGCGCCTACCACGAGCATCACATTTCCAAACTTGTTCCACACCGCGTCCGCCCGCCGCGCAATGGCTAGATAGAGAGGCTCGCCGTTCGCCTGGGCAGACTGGAATCGACCCGCGTCCGGGTTGCTCGTTCGGCAAAGCACCGCCGCGCCCCTATCGGGCCGCACGATGAAGGGCTCGACCGTGTCGTCGCCCATGTACGGATTCACCGTAACCGCGTCGGCGTCATAGCGTTCAAACGCCTCGCGGGCGTACATCTCGGCGGTCGAGCCGATGTCGCCTCGTTTGGCGTCAAGGATCACCACCGCGTGGGGGTGACGCTGATGGATATAGGCTATTGACTGCGCCAGATCGTCCTCGGCCCCCACGGCGGCGTGATGCGCGGCCTGGGGCTTGAAAGCCGCCACGCGGGCGCCGACCAAGTCAATGATGAAGCGATTGAAGGCGAGGATGGGACGCGGGGCCGCGGCGAATTCAGCCGGCATTCGCTCGATGACCGGATCGAGGCCCACGCACAGCGACGTGCCGGAGGTCTCCCAGGCGCGGGCCAGCTTGTTGCGAAAGTCCACGTCAGCCTCCTCGGCCGAAGTTCTTAGGCGCGGGAACATAGCGCTTCAAGGCGCATTGGCCGAGAGGGGCGCCGGGCGCCAGCTTGACAAACCACGCCCATCGGCCGGCAGTTGCCGCCACAGGTACGCCGAGGCGAGGAGTTCGCGCATGGATTGGGCAAGGATCATGGCGCCGCTGAGCGGAGGGGACGGCGACCGGCGGGTCGCCGACGCTGCGTTGGCGCTCGCCGAACCATTCGGGGCCGAATTGGCCCTAGTTCACGCCCCTGCCGACGTCGCCGACCTCATACCGTGGATGGGTGACGGATTCATGGGCGGGGTCCAGGCCACCGCCGTGGAAAGTATCCGCTTGGCGGCCCAGGAAGGCGAGGCGGCGGCGCGGGCGATTTTCGATGGCTCCGCCTATGAGCGCAAGAGTTTCATCTCTTTGAAATCGCCAGTGTGGTCGGCGCTGGCTATGGAGGGCAGGCTTTCCGACGTCCTGGTCTTCGACGACAGCGCGGCGCGCGGAAAAGGATCCCTGGCCGAGGCTTTTCAACAAATCGTCGCCAACGAGCAGCGTCCGACCGTCGTCGCTCGCTCGGGTCTCAAGGTCGGGGGTGTAGTGGCGGTGGCTTGGGACGGGGGCAAGGAAGCCAGCCGGGCAATGCGCACATCCCTGCCGCTGTTGCAGCGCGCCTCTCGAGTGGTCGTCCTCACAGCGCCTACGGCCTCTTCGCGTAAATGCGATCCGCCGCGCCTCCAGGCCTTCCTCACCGCGCGAGGCGTCAAGAGCGAGTTCGAAATTCTCAACGCCAGCGGTGAGGCCGCCCCGCAACTTCTCTCCGCCGCCAATGCGGCCGGAGCCGATGTTCTGGTCGCCGGCGCCTATGGCCATCCGCGCCTGCGCGAATTCATCTTCGGCGGCGCCACCCGAAGCTTTCTGAACGCCGAGGGCCCTTCGCTGTTTTTCTCCCACTGATTGTTCCGACCAGACTAGGAGCCGGTTTTGCCATTGTCTCGAATTGTCATGCGTCTGGCGCGCAACCCGGGAACCGAATTCGCCGGCGGCGACGACCACCGCGGCTATTCCCTGGTCGCCCCGCTGACCACCGACGCCCACCTCGATCCGGTCGCCTACGCCAGGAACAAGGAAGCCTGCGCGGTTCGCCGTTTCGCGCCGGACGAAGATCCCGCCGACGGCCACCTGGCGCGCCAAGGAAACCGCTGGTTCTTCGACTATGGCGACGGCGACGACGTGGATGAAGAACCTGTCTATCGACTGGGCGAGCATCGTTTCGCAGTGGGCGAATACGTCACCGTCACCGATGAGGACGGGCGGCCACTGACCTACAAAGTCGTCGAGGTGGCGCCGGCCTAGCCGCCGACGTTCAGACGGATCAGCCGCTCGGCGTCATGACGCAGTTCGTCGTGATCGTCCGACTTTGTGAGCATGCTGGCGACCACCAGGGGGCCGACCTTGGGTCCCCGAGCCTCGTAGCCCGCCACTTTGTAGCCATTCGGGCCGGGCGTGTCCGAGGCCAGGAAGAAGACCCGTCGCACGCCGCCGCGCGACTCATCGACGCGAATCTCCGCGCCGTTGTCGTGGGCCTCGATGTTGACGCCGCCCGTGGGCCTGTCCTCGTCGGCGACCGTGGTGTTAGTCGCCCCGCCGCCGTTGATCGTCACGTCGCGGCCAATTCGGACCTGGCCGCCGCCGTGTTCGTTGTCCTTCCCTGAGGCGTGGATGTGGATGCCAGGCAGATCGATGTCCACGCGGCCTTCGTCAGGCAGGGTCTTTCCGGAGGATGGCGCTTCGGCGCGCAGTTTGGTTTCCAGCGGGGCCAGGGCCGTGTTGATGTCGGCCCCGTTCAACGCCACGAGCTGCAACGTGACGCTGGCGCCGTCCGGGCTTGTGTAGTCACAGCTCTTACCGTCGGCCGCGGTGCTCTTGCGGGTCAACTCGCCTTGGCTGTCGGGACAGGTGAGGGTGGAGATTGTCCGATAGGGTCCGTGGCCATAGTGCATGAACGGGCGGTAGCAGGCGCCGACAGCGGCGGTCGCCACGGTGATCGCAAGGATAGTGTGCAGGCGCATGGTCTAAGGTCTCCCTCCAGCTGAGGTGACTGTGCGACGGGCGCCGCGTCGCGGTCCAGTGAATAAGCGGTAAGGCCTAGTTCTGACCTGGCCGAGCCCCCGATCCCTCCCGGCGGGAGAGAAAGGCGAGGCGTTCGAAAAGGTGCACGTCCTGCTCGTTCTTCAACAGGGCTCCGGTGAGCGGCGGCAGGAGCTTGGTCGGGTCCCGTTCACGCAAGGTGTTCTCGTCGATATCCTCGACCATCAGGAGCTTGAGCCAATCGAGCAGCTCGGACGTCGACGGCTTTTTCTTCAGGCCGGGCACCTTGCGCATGTCGTAGAAGATCCGCAGCGCTTCGGAGACCAGCTTCTGTTTGATGCCCGGATAGTGGACCTCGATGATCTCGCGCATCGTCTCGTCTTCGGGAAAGCGGATGTAGTGGAAGAAGCAGCGACGCAGGAAGGCGTCCGGCAATTCCTTTTCGTTGTTGGAGGTGATCACCACCACAGGGCGGATCTTGGCCCTGATGGTCTCGTCGGTTTCGTAGACATAGAACTCCATCCGATCGAGTTCCTGGAGAAGGTCGTTGGGAAACTCGATATCGGCCTTATCGATCTCGTCGATCAGCAGCACGGGCCGGACGTCGGAATCGAAGGCGTCCCACAGCTTGCCGCGCTTGATGTAGTTGGCGACGTCCTTGACCCGCTCGTCGCCCAGTTGGCTGTCACGCAGTCTTGTCACCGCCTCATATTCATAGAGGCCCTGCTGGGCCTTGGTCGTCGACTTGATGTGCCAAGTGATCAGCGGGGCATCAAGCGCCTTGGCGATTTCATAGGCCAGCACCGTCTTGCCGGTGCCGGGTTCCCCCTTGATCAACAGGGGCCTCTCCAGGGCGATGGCGGCGTTCACCGCGATCTTGAGATCATCGGTGGCGACATAGTCGCTGGTGCCTTCGAATCGCTTGTTCATTCAGTCTGGCTCCCGCAGGGGAGCGAATCCGCGCCCCTCGAACAGTTGTTCTAATTCCTGCCACCCTAAAGGGCGCGCCGAGACATTCAAGCGCCGAGATTAGGATCGGCGGCGCTTTGCCGTGTGTCCTAATCAGAGCCCGGATTCATCGGAACCGCGTCGCTGGCCGGGAAAGTGTCGTCCAGGCCCGCGTCGAGTTGGGCTTCAATATGTGGATCGGCGTGAGCCCGAGTGCCGCGCGACCTTTCACGGGATCGAGCCCCCGCGTCGCTGGGATTGGGCGCCGGACGCCTTTTGGCGCGGCCTCGCTTTTCGGTCATGGCCGAAGTTCCTCGCGGCTGTGAGAACCCCCCGCAGCGATTTGTGTTCCACAACGCGACGGCTATGGATACCGTCGTGACAGTCCCCCCCATTCCGCGTCTTGTTCTCGCTAGCGCCAGCCCCCGGCGGTCTGATCTCCTCGCCCAGGCGGGCATGCCGCCCGATGTTATCAGCCCGGCCGAGATCGACGAGCGGCCGACGCGGGCAGAGCCGCCGCGCCGCTTGGCGACTCGTCTCGCCGCCCTCAAGGCCGAGGCAGTGGCCGCGCGGTATCCAGGCGATTTCGTGATTGGCGCCGACACCGTCGTGTGCGTGGGGCGGCGCCTGCTCGGCACGCCGGCGCAAAGGGCGGAGGCGGAGGCCATGCTCTCCCTGCTTTCGGGCCGCGGGCACAGGGTGATGACGGCGGTGAGCGTGATCGCTCCAGACGGCCGCCGCGCCGGCCGTCTGGCCGAGGCCCGGATCGCCTTCAAGCGACTGAGCCCGGAGGAGATTGCCGGCCTCCTGGATTGCGAGGAGTGGCGTGGCGCGGCCGGTGGGTATCGCATCCAGGGTCGCGCCGGAGCATTCGCCACCCACCTGACGGGATCGTACACGGCCGTTGTGGGGCTGCCGCTATACGAGACTTGCAGTCTGCTTTCCGGCCTCGGATATCGGCGCCCATGAGCGAAAGGCGTGGATGGCTGGACCGCGGCGTGGGCGAAACCCGCGCCGTCGTGACGCTCGATGGGCGGCCCGAACGCCTGATTATCGAGCGCGATGGCGAACCCGCCGCCCAGGCCCTCGGCGCGAGGCTCGTCGCCAGGATCCGGTCCGTCGAGCGCGCTCAGGCCCTGGCGTTTCTCGACCTGGGTGAAGGGCCGGACGCGGTTCTCAACATCAGCGCCGAAATGGGACGGATCGATAGCGGCGGTTGGGCGGAAATCGAGATCCGCACGCAGGCGCGTACGGGGAAGGGGGCCCAGGCGCGCTGGCTGGGGCCGGCCGAAGGTCCGCGGCGAATTCTATCCCCGGGCTCGACGCTGGAGGAGAGGTTGGCGGCTCTGGCTCTCGGCGTTGGGATCGAAACCGGTCCGGCGGCTCGCGCCATGGCCGACGCGGCCCAGGACGAGGCGCTCGAGACGGTCTTCCCGCTGCCCGGCGGCGGCACGGTGTGCGTGGAGACGACCCGAGCCCTGACGGCCGTGGACGTCGACATAGGCCAAAGGCCAGGTTCCGGCGCCAAACGCGTCGCCCGGACCGCCAATCTGACCGCCCTGGCGACCGCCGCTCGCGTTCTTCGCCTCAAGGGTCTTGGGGGACTTGTGGCCATCGACCTCGCCGGCCGCGGCCATGACGCCTCCACCCTTCTCGCCGCCGCCCGGTCCGCCTTCGCCGCCGACAACCCTGGCGTCGCGTTTGCCCCGGTCAGCCGGTTTGGTGTTCTGGAGTTGACCATCCCGCGTCGCGCCCGACCGACCCTCGATATTCTCTGTGGCGGGGGGCGGACTTCCACCCATATGACTGTCGCGATGACTCTGATCCGCGCGCTCGAGAGGGAAGCATTGACCGATGGGGGTGGCCAGTTCGAAGCCCTGGCGGGGCCGCCGATCGCGTCAGCCGCCGCGCCGGCGCTCAGGCGGCTCGTCGATCGCCATGGTGATCGTCTGAGCATACGCGCGGAGGCAGGCCGCGATGACTTCGAGATCACCCGCCGATGAGCGCTCGGCTTTGTCCGATCTGCGGAAAAGAAGCAGCCGCCGAATTCCGGCCTTTCTGCAGCGCCCGCTGCGCCGACGTCGACCTCAATCGGTGGTTGTCGGGCCTCTATTCGATCGAAGGTGAGACGATCGAGGAGGACGATTCCGCGCCCTCCGATCTCGATGACGATGCCTAGCCCGGATTTCTGGACAAGCCCGGTGGCCTTGCCTTAAAGACGGCCCTCCCTCGGGCCTGGGTAGCTCAGTTGGTAGAGCAGCGGACTGAAAATCCGCGTGTCGGTGGTTCGAATCCGCCCCCAGGCACCATGATCCCTCAAAACGCCTCGCCCATGGGCTGGGCTTATCGGGACGGCTATCGATGGGTCCTCAGCCAACGCGACTTTCCCAACTCAATCTGCGGCCGCCGCGCCTGGAATGTTTCCTGGGTCGATGTGCGGCGCGGTGATTCCACGTGTTCGGAGTTGAAGAGGCGCTTTAGAATCAATCGTCCATCCATATTGCGGCGCAATGTGAACGATGTTCTGCCAACGGAAACGATGAAACGGCGCCACAGGGCGCCCCTTGACGGCGAAAAAACGGATTGCCAAAGGTTCATCGCCGCAACTCCAACGGCGCGGTAATTCGGGCGAAGCGCGTTCGCGTCGATCCCGATCCATCAACGAATGAGCCCGATCAACCAGGAACCGGCGACAGATGCTCGAAATGAAACGAACTTCTCCCATTATCGCTCTGATCGGCGCGGTCGCGCTGCTCTCGAGCGCCCCGGCCCTGGCTCAGACGCCCGCCCCGGCGGCCGCTCCCGCGGCTGCTCCGGCCGCCGCGCCCGCCGCTGACGCTTCCGCGCCGGCGTCCGAAGGCGCCGAGGGGCTCAAGGTCGGCGGCTCCGCCAACGGCAAGCTCACGCCCATCGTGATGTTCGAGCAAGCCGACTTGGTGGTGAAGATCGTGATGATCGGCCTGCTGGCCTGCTCGATTCTTTCCTGGACCCTGCTGGTCATCAAGTTGGTCGAGTTCGGCAGCCTGAGGCGGACTTCCGATCGGTTCCTCGAAACCTTTCGCGGGGCCAAGTCGATCAACGAGATGGGCCGCATCGCTGAATCGGAAGACTTCGCCGGCAACCCGATGGCCGACATGGCCGCCGCCGCCGCCGCCGAAGTGGAGCTGTCTCGCCAGGCGGGCCTGAACGTGACCGGCGAATTCCGGGATTCAACCCTCATGCGGGCGACCACGGCGATCAACGCGGTCCAGGCTTCCCTGGCTCGTCGCCTTTCAGGTGGAATGCAGTTCCTGGCTTCGGTGGGCGCCAATGCCCCCTTCATCGGCCTGTTCGGCACCGTCTACGGGATCATGAATTCCTTCATCGGCATCGCCAACACCAACACGACGAACCTTGCGGTCGTGGCGCCCGGCATCGCCCAGGCGCTTCTGGCCACAGGCATCGGTCTGTTCGCCGCTATCCCGTCGGTGGTGTTCTATAACTACTTCCAGACCCAGATCACCGGCTACGGATCGCGCTCTGAAGGCTTCGTCGCGGAGCTGATCAACGCCATTTCGCGGCAGCTCGACAAGGGAGCCTAAGGCGCATGGCCGCTAAACTCTCAGGCCCTAGCGGCGGCCGGTACGATGTCGCGCAGAACCACACGATCAATGTCACGCCCTTCGTCGATGTGATGCTGGTTCTCCTGATCATCTTCATGGTGGCCGCCCCGTTGGCCAGCGTGACGATCAAAGTGGCTCTGCCACCCGCGGCGGCGAAACCAGCCAAGAACCCGCCCAAGCCGGTCTACATTTCGCTGAAGAAGGACGGCCGGGTGTTTGTCGGCGACAATTCTTCATCGCTCGACAGCCTGGGCGACGATCTCAAGTCGGCCGTCGGCACCCGGGATCCAACCAAGGAACGAATCTTCATCCGCGGCGATCAGGACGTCATGTACCAGGACTTCATGGCCGTGATGAACAAGCTCCAGGATAACGGGTTCTACAGCGTTGCCCTGGTGGGCGAGGACAAGTCCGGACGCAGAACATGACCGAGACGCCTCCTTCCCCAGCGCCCGCGGTGGACATCGCCCACCCGAGCCACAACCCCTTCGATGTGCCCAGGCCGCGACGGAGCAACGGCGTCACGATCGCCATCGTCTTGTCGGTCGCGATCCACGCCATGATCGGCTACTATCTGTGGCAGTGGAAGTTCAAGGCGCACTATCAGTCCTACAGCGACGAGAAGACCGAAGCGCAGCTGATCAAGCCGCCACCTCCGCCGCCACCGCCGCCACCGCCACCACCGCCACCCAAGAATTTGCCGCCACCGCCACCGGTGGCGCCGCGTCCGCCGGCGATCCTGGCGCCCAATATTCCCGCTCCGCCGCCGCTCTATATCAAGCCGGTGGAAGCGCCCAGGCCGCCACCGCCGGCGCCGCCGGTTGTCGCCTCTCCCGCCCCTCCGCCGCCGCGGCCGACCGTGATCACCAATCCGGACTGGCTGCGCCGCCCAACCGCCGATGACATGGCGCAATTCTATCCCGATCGCGCTCAGCGGATGGGGGTTTCAGGGCGCGCGGATCTGAGTTGCACGGTGACCCAGAACGGCGGTCTCACTGAGTGTTCAGTGACTTCCGAGGATCCGAGCGACCAGGGATTTGGAACCGCGGCGTTGAAGCTGACGCACCTGTTCAGAATGCGTCCGGCGACCCGTGACGGCGCGCCCGTGGGCGGAGCCAAGGTCAATATTCCGCTGCGGTTCGTGGTCGCCAAGGACTAGGTCCACGCAGCCGATTCCTCTGCCGCCCCGGAGTTTCGGCTCCGGGGTTTTTCTTTGCCTGGCGGTTGGCCCGGTTGTCTTGATCGCCCGCGCCATCACGCCTAAACGTCTCGCCTTCGTCGAGAGGCCGCCTTAGCTCAGCTGGTTAGAGCGCTAGATTGTGGATCTAGAGGTCCCCCGTTCGAACCGGGGAGGCGGTACCACGCCCTCGGCGCTCAGGGTGCTTCTCCCGTCCACTCCCAGTGCCACGGCTCGAAGGCGTAGTTGACGAAACCAAACCGTCCGGCGTTGGCGACCATCCAGCGATAGGCTTGGCCGCGCGAGATGAAGAGCCGGTTGACGTCGTCGGCCGAGCCTATTGTCTCTCCGGGGGCGGTCCCGAGGTCGAGATCAATCGCCAGACCTGTGCGGTGCGCCGAACAGCTGGCGCGAACCATGCCCTGGCAGTTCCCCTCAGCGAGGCAACGGGCATCATCATCTGCCGGACTGCGGAAGGCCGAGAACACCGTCATTAGCCTGGCGTCTGATTGGACGGCCGGCGACTCGGACCGCGCCGCGGCCAGCATACGTTCATAAGCTGCCAAGGCGCGGGGGCGGAGGTACATGACCTTGCCACCATAGGACTGGGCGGGGGGGACCCGTGCAAGGTGGTCGGGGTCGGGCGGACCTGGACAGCCCTTGAGACTGGCCGCTTCAAAAGGGCGCCGCGCGTCCCATACGAGCTTCATGGCCAGAAACGTCACTCCGTCCATGATCCCACTGGGTGCAAGGCCGTGGGAAAGCTGCCAAACCGCGAGGTCGTGAGCGAAGGCCGGCGAGGCCGCGTCACAAGCCGTCCCGATCTCGTGGGCCACGTGGGGGGCGTAGATTTCCCAGCCCGTCTCGGGGCGATGGAATGCGGTGATCGGAAGAGTGCGCACGCTTTGCCCGTTGCGCAGCGCCGTGGCGACGGAGCCGATGACACAGTGTTCCTCACCGGCGCGCCCCACCGGGCCGTTTGCCAAAGGCATTGGCGGAGCTTGGCGAACAGGCGGCCCGCATGAGGCGAGGAAAAGCGTGGCGGCGCCCAGGCTCGCAGGCGCCGCCCATAGGAACTTAAGTTTCCCCTGCGGCTTGCTCATGGCGAAGGCAACGTGGAGCGTAAGATGCAGTTGCGAACCTGGCTCGCGGCCGGTCTTTGCCTGGCTGGCGCCAGTTGCGACGATTTCAGGGGCAAGCCCCGGGCGCCGGCGACGACGCCCGCCACCGCGAGTGGCTACATTGCGCCCTACGGATCGGGCGGCGCCGCGGTGCAAACCTCGGCGCCGACCAATGCGGAAGCCCCAACGATCTCGGCGCCGCCCATGCCGGCCCCGGCCGCGGGGTCGACCGCGCCCGAGGGCAAGGCGATCGACAGCACTGGCTTCGCTGCGGTCGCCGCTGGCCAGAACCAGCGAGATGCCCTGATCCGGGCCCAGGCCATTCTCGATCGCGCCCACTTTTCGCCGGGGGTCATCGATGGTCGTGCCGGCGGAAACTTCACGCGCGCCCTGGAGGCCTTCGAGGCCAATCACGGCCTGCCGACAACCCCTCTGAATGACGCGGTCTGGAAGGCGCTTCTGACCGCCGATCACGGGCCCGTGACCCAGGACTACGTGATCACCGGCGATGACGTGAAGGGGCCGTACCTGGGGAGCGTGCCTGACGACATGGCCGCCCTCGCTCGTCTCCCCCATCTCGGCTATGGGTCGCCCGCGGAGGCGCTGGCCGAAAAATTTCACATGGATGAGGCGCTATTGCGGGCGCTGAACCCCAATGCCGATTTTGGAACAGCTGGAACTTCGATCGTGGTGATCCGCCCATCAGCCGATCCCCTGCCGCCAGTGACCCGGATCGAAGTCGACAAGGCTCGAAACGTCGTCCGGGCTTACGGCGCCGATAGGCTGTTGGTCGCCCAATTTCCCGCCACGGTGGGCAGCACGGAGCGGCCGGCGCCCTCGGGGACGTGGGCGGTCCGCGCCGTCGTCACCAACCCAACCTACACCTATGATCCTCGTCGGCTGACCTTCGGCGACTCCTCCCTCGGAGTGCTCAAGCTGGCGCCAGGGCCGAACAGTCCCGTCGGCACTACGTGGATCGACCTGACCGCCCCGACCTTTGGCATCCACGGATCACCGGATCCGACCAAGATCGGCAAGACCGCCTCGCATGGTTGCGTGCGCCTCACGAACTGGGACGCGGTCGCGCTCGGCAAGGCCGTGCGGAAAGGGACTTCGGTTGTGTTCGTGGGTGCGCAGGCCTGAAGCATCAAGCGGTGGGCTTGGCCAGATCCGTCACGATCTCGTCCATATCCTCGCCGGTGAAGATGTGGGCGCCGATCACGAAGCCCGGGGTCCCATCCATGCCCAACTTGTCGAATAGGGCTCTGTTTGCAGCCAGTTGGCTGGTGTTGGCCGGCCCCGGGACGATGTCGCCGGGCCGCGCGCCTTTTGCGATGGCCAGCCGGTCGATGGTCGCATCATCGAGCGGCCGAGCATTCATGAACGCCTGATAGAGGCCCAGGTAGTCTCCGCCGGCCTTCTTGACCGCCAGGGCCGCATACGCGGCGTGCTCCGATGTGGCGCCGAAGATCGGCATTTCCTTGAAGACCACACGGACGTCAGGATGGGTGCGTATCAGCTCGACGAGCCGAGGGGCGATGTTGGCGCAGTGGGGACAGCGGTAATCATAAAATTCGGTCATCGTGACCTTGCCGGCGGGATTGGCCACGAAGTCCCGCGGGTCATGCTCCAGGGCGGCTCGCAGCTTCGGCAGATTGGCCTGGGCGCGCTTTTGCGCGGCGACGGCGGCGGCCTCCTGATTCGCCTGAAGTCGGACGGTCGCCTCTTCCAGGACATCAGGGTGGGCCAGAAGGTAGGCCCGCACCTTCTCGCCAAACGCCTTGTCGGAGGTCGCCGCCGGTTGGCAAGCGGCGAGGGCCGCGCATATCAGCACGGCTGCCAGCCGCGGGATCAACCCTGCTTGGCCATGAATTTGAGATCGTCGGCTGTCGGCTTGGAAGCCAGGATGATGTCGGTGGCGCGCCGCCATTCAGGGGAATCCTTCTTGAGAAGTTCGCGGGCGCGCAAGGCGAACACCCGGGCATCGGTCGATTGTCCGAGATAGAATTTCTGTTCGGCAGTGGCCAGGCGAGCCATGCCATCGCGGCCCTGGCTGTCGTAAGCCTCGGCCAGCAACCGCCAGCCAAGCGGATTATCGGGTTCCACCGCCATGGCCTGTTTGATCTGGTCGGTAGCCTCCGCAACCTTTGCGGGATCATTCAGCGCCAGCAGGGTTTGGGCAAGATTGATTCTCAGGAGGGGCGCGTCAGGCTTTAGCGCGACGGAGTGGCGGTGGGCCGGTTCGGCATCCTTTGGACGTCCGGCCTCGAAGCAGACCTGGCCCTTGAGTTCCCACAGATAAGGGTCGTCGGGCCGCTCGGCGATAAGGGCGTCGATGGCCTTGATCGCCTTATCCGTGTCGGTCTGCTTGTAATAGGCAATGGCGCGAGCGTAACGGGCGGCGAACGAGCCGTCGGACGGCGGGTAGTCGTTCAGTGTTTGATAGGGACTGTCGAGGAATCCCTCGATCTTGGCTTTCATCAGATCGTGACGGGCGATTGCGTCCGGGGTGTCCTTCTCGCCGACGTGAGGTTGGCGCTCGACCCTGGCGGCAAGGGCCTCGATCCGGTCGTCGGTAAGCGGATGGTCACGGAAATAGGGGAATTTCCGCTCGTCGTCGAACACCTCCTGGTAACGGAATTCATTGAAGAAATCTACCAGCCCGCGGCCCGAGACACCGGCCTTTTCGAGATAGGTGCTGGCGGCCTGGTCGGCCCGCGATTCCTGTTCGCGGGAATAGCCGAGCACCGAGATTTCACCAAAATAGGAGGAAGAGAACACCAAGGCCGCGCCTCCTTCCGGCGAGCCGGCGGCGGCCGCCAGGATGCCGAGGCCGATTCCGACCAGCATCGGACCCAGGGCCGCACGGGTCGCGGCTCCGGACCTGGCGACGTGGCCGCCGGCGATATGCCCGGTCTCGTGGGCGATCACCCCGATCAGTTGGTTGGGATTTTTGGTTTCTAGGATCAGGCCGGTATTGAGGTAGAGGTTCAGGCCGGCGGTCGAAAAAGCGTTGAGTTCCTTGTCGCCGATGAGGTGAATTTCGACGTGCTTGGGGTCGAGGCCGGCGGCCACGAAGATCGGGTCGGCTTCCTGGTGAAGGATCTCCTCGATCTCGGTGTCGCGAACGATCGAGACGCCGCCGCCCGCCTGGGCCATCGCCGGCGGACCAGCCAGAAGGCTCAGCAGCGCCAGAGCGGCTACACCGGCGCGGGACGGGCGAGGCGGGAGTTTCACGATGTCGGTCTCGGTCTCGTTTCGCCCCGCCTCGCCAAATCTAGCCGCTCATACGCTCCGCCGCCACCAGCCGCGCCGCGGGGCCGCCGGAGGGGCGACGATTTCCGCCGGATCGGGTTCGATCTGGGCGGGCGGGCTGTCGATAACCGCCAGGACGACCTGCTCAGGCTCCGGGGGGGGCTCCGGTTTCGCGATTTCGTCGGCGACCGGTTCGGAGACGAGCAACATTGGCTCAGCGTCCACTGCGCTCACCGGCGGCGCCGCCTCGACCTGTGTGGCCTCTTTTCCACCACGTCGACGACGGCCCTTCGGCTTCGCCGCGGCGGTTGGCTCCGGTTCGGGCAGCTCAACCCAGATCTCGTCGGCGGTTTCTGGAGCCAGCTGCGCGATGATTGGTTCGGAAACCGGTCGAAGGGGCAGGTCCGGCGGCGTTGCCGCGGCCTCGTTGGCAGGCGCCCGTTCGACATGGCCGCGCCATTCATAGGAATCTTCACCCGAGAGCTTGGCCGGCCACGACCAGCCGTAGACATCTCCGGCCTCGCGCGGGCGGCGGCCTCCCCGGCGGCCACGGCGACGCCTGGCTTGCGAGGCGTCGCCTTCCTCCGCGGAAGCAGGCGCGGCATCCGGTCTCGCGACAGGCTCCCGGGCCTCTTCACCTCGCCGGCCCCGACGGCGCCGCCGGCCGCGGCGGCGGCCGCTTTCTTCATCCGCTTCTCTCGCGGCGCTTTCGATTTCATCGCCAGTGGCGTCGACCTCGTCTTCAATCTCGGCCTCATCCTCGTCGACTTCGTCATCGACATAGGGCTCGAAAGGCTCCACCGCGGGTTCCTCGGGCCGGGCGGGAGCTTCGAAATGGCTGCTGGAGAGGCGCTCGATCTGATGGTCGGCTTGGGCCAGGGTGTCGTCGAGCACCACGTTGACGAACACGCCGTGGCTGGTTTGTAGACGGACCAGGAAATCGCGCTTGTGATTGAGCAGATAGAGGCCTGTCTCGCGCGAGGCGCGTACGACGACTTCGCCGCCGCCCTTGAGCGCCTCCATCTCCAAGGCGCGAAGCGCGCCGAGGGCGCTGGACTCGGCCGAGCGGACACGGCCAGCGCCGGCGCAGTGAGGACAGATGTGCGTCGTGCCCTCGAGAATGCCGGTGCGTCGTCTCTGGCGGCTGATCTCCATCAGACCGAAGGTCGAAATTCGACCCATCTGGATGCGGGCACGGTCGTGAGCCAGGCTGTCCTTGAGAACTTTTTCCACGGCGCGGTTGTTCTTGGATTCCTCCATGTCGATGAAATCGATCACGATTAGGCCTGCCAGATCGCGAAGACGAAGCTGGCGGGCGGCCTCGGAGGCCGCTTCGGTGTTCGTTTTCAGAGCTGTGGCTTCGATGTTCCGTTCGCGCGTCGATCTGCCCGAATTGACGTCGATCGCCACCAGGGCCTCGGTCTGATTGATGACCAGGTAGCCCCCGGACTTCAGAGGTACGGTGGGAGAATAGATCTGGGCCAAGTGGTCTTCGACCTTGTGAGCCGCGAAGAGGGGCGCTGGGCCGCGATAGTCTTGAACTTTCTTGGCCTGGGCCGGCATGAGCATCCGCATGAACTCACGCGCCTCGATGTAGCCGGTCTCGCCCTGCACCCAAACTGCTTCCACGTCTTTGTCGAACAAGTCGCGGATAGCTCGTTTGACGAGATCCTCCTCCTCGTAGATCAGAGCCGGTGCGATCGAATGCAGCGTCGTTTCGCGAATGTTGCTCCATGCCCTCGAGAGGTACTCATAGTCGCGCTTGATCTCCGCCTTCGTGCGCTTGGCTCCCGCCGTGCGGACGATGAGACCCATGCCCTCCGGCACATCCAGATCCTGGACTATGGAACGCAGACGTTTGCGGTCGGCGGCGGCGGTGATTTTGCGGCTTATGCCACCGCCGCGGTCGGTGTTGGGCATCAGCACGCAATAGCGACCTGCGAGGGACAGGTAGGTGGTTAGCGCCGCCCCCTTGTTGCCACGCTCTTCCTTCACGACCTGGATAAGCATGATCTGGCGGCGCTTGATGACCTCCTGAATTTTGTAGCGCCGCATGAGCCGGCGGCGTCGGCGCGCCACCTCGGCGTCCACCTCGTCGTCGTCGTCGCCGCCGAGACTATCGGCCTCTTCGTCACCGCCGCTGGCCGCCGCCGGCGCGGGAGTCAGATCGTCGTCGTCCTCTTCCTCGGCTTCGCGCAGTAGCGCTTCGCGATCGGCATGCGGGATCTGATAGTAATCTGGGTGGATTTCGTTGAAGGCGAGGAATCCGTGGCGATTGCCGCCGTACTCGACGAAGGCGGCCTGAAGGCTGGGCTCTACCCGGGTGACCTTGGCCAGATAGATATTGCCCCGTAGCTGCTTCTTGGCGGCGCTCTCAAAATCGAAGGCCTCGACCTCGTTACCGTTCAGCACCACCACCCGGGTTTCTTCCGGGTGGGCGGCATCGATCAAAATCTTCTTTGACATGTAAAAACTCTCCGTGGCGCCCGGCGGGCCAGGGGCCCCGGCGCCGGCTGCGGGGGCGCGCGCCTTCGACAGCACCGAACGAGCGGCCGCTCTGGGCGGTTAGGCTCATGTTCGAGGTCGGAGAGAAGGCGGCGCCGCCCATGGGTTCAAATTCTCTTCAGGTGCGCTCTGAACAAGTCGAGGGCGCGAATTGGCTGGCGCGTCGATGCCGAAGTGGCGCTTGCCCGACGCTAGGGCGCGCACGATCGCTTTTCCGCATTCGGAAAGACCGCGCATGCGCACTTGGCAATGTAGGGGAGGGCGCACGGAAAGGAAAGCGCGGCTTTTTGAGATGCCGGCAGCCCGTCGTCCCCGGCGATTCCCTTAACCCTTTGTGCACGCGCGCGCGGGCATATGGCCGTCCGGTTTTGGGGGCCGAGATGGACCATGGCTTGGGCGAGGGCTCATCGATGGCGAATTGCGGGCGCGCTGGGGGCGGCGTGCTTGGCGCTCGCCTGCACGGCGGCCGCCGAGACGGGCCCCGTGACAGTGAGAGTGGGCGTCAACGCTGTTCGCACGCGGGTGGTCATCGACACCGCCAGCGCCATCTCGGCCGAGCCGACCACGCCTACAAACCGCCGAATGGTCTTCACTCTTCAGGATCTGTTCGTCATCCAGCCCCTGCATGGTGAAGGCTCCGGTCTGGTCAAGGACTGGTGGCTGGAAGCCGGGGCAGGCGGGGCGCGCCTGACGCTCGACCTAGCGGGCGAGGCGACGCTCAAAAGCCGATTCGCGATCCCCCCCGAGCACGGGGTCGCGCGTTATCGTTGTGTGATCGATCTCATTTCGGGCGGCGCGGCGCCGACAACGCCCGTTCGCGTCTCCAACCCGGCCCCTCCGTCGCCAGCCGCGCCTGCGCCAGCGCGCATCACCAAGTCTTGGCCAACACCGCCCCCGCGTTCACACGTGAAATCCGAGCCGCGTCAGTCCGAAACGCGTCGGGTTGTCGTCATCGACGCCGGCCACGGCGGTCACGATCCCGGCGCTCAGAGCGCAGATGCGAATGAAAAGGACATCACCCTGGCGGCCGCTCTCACCCTGCGCGGTCGCCTCGAGCGGAGCGCTCGCTATCGCGTGGTGATGACCCGGCAGAGCGACGTGTTTGTTCCCCTCGAAGAGCGCGTGCGGATCGCCAGGCGGGCCGGCGCCGACCTCTTCATCGCCTTGCACGCCGACTCGGCCGGCGCCGACGCGCGCGCTCACGGGGCCAGTGTCTACACGCTGTCGGATCATGGTGAGACGCGCGTCAACGAGGTGCTCGACGGTCGTGAATGGTTCCGACGCGCCGCCGCTCGGACCGACCCGGCTGTCGGGAGCATCCTGCTGGACCTCACCCAGCGCAGCACGCTGAACCGCTCTTCGGTCTTCGCCCAGCTGCTTTTGGATCGGCTGAGCGACAAGGTCGATCTCCTTCCCCACAGCCATCGAGATGCCGGATATTTCGTTCTCCTTGCTCCTGACGTCCCGGCGGTCCTTTTGGAGATGGGATTCATCACTTGCCCGGCCGATGAGGCCCGCTTGACCGATCCGGCCCAGAGGCGCCGACTTGTCGACGCCGTGGCCGACGCCATCGACGCTTATTTCGCCGGCCAGGTCCGCGTGGCCGCGAACTGAAGGATGGGGTCCGCCCGTTGGCGCCCGGCGCGAACGGCGCTAGAGCATCGGCGGCGGCGAAGAGGGCATTCCGCGGAGGCGAGTGGCGGTTTTGCAGCTCTTCGGTCGGCCAATTCCCGCTTCCGCCGCGATCCTGCTGGGCGTCGTCGGCGCGGCGGCGGTGAGCGCGGCTATCTATGCCGGAGTTCTGTTCGCCCAGATGCCGGACGCCTCCGAACTGGCCGATTTCCATCCGCCCACCGCGACCCGGGTCTACGCGTGGGACGGCACCCTGATCGGCGAATTTTCCAAAGTGCGGCGGATCTATGTGCCCTACGACCAGATGCCGCCACGGCTGATCTACGCCTTTCTCGCCGCCGAGGATCACAACTTCTTCAAGCACGGCGGGGTCGACGTCGGCGGCCTCGGGCGAGCCATGATCAAGGACGCCTTCAACGTCCTTCAGGGCCGCCGCCCGGAAGGCGGTTCGACCATCACCCAGCAGGTGGCCAAGAATATCTTGTTGGACAGCCACGTCACCGTCGGCCGCAAGCTCAAGGAGGCGATCATCGCCACTCGCCTTGAGCAGACACTCTCAAAACGACAGATTCTCGAGCTTTATCTGAACGATATATGGCTTGGTTATCGCTCCTATGGGGTCGGCGCGGCGGCTTACAACTATTTTGGCAAGTCGATCACTGATCTGAGCCTGGCGCAGTGCGCCTACCTGGCGGCATTGCCCAAGGGACCGGACAATTACCAGCCGGTGCGTCAGAAGGCCGCCGCTGTTCACCGGCGCAACATGATCCTGCAAACCATGGCCGACATTGGTTGGGTCAGCCAAGCCGAGGCCACCGCCGCCATGGCCGAGGATCTCAAGGTGGAGACCGCTCCGAGCCGAGCCCGCTATCACGACGCCGACTATTTCGTGTCCGAAGCCAAGCGCGACGCCGGCCAGCTGCCCTCAGTCGGGGCCGGTCTCGACGAGGGCGGCTACTACATGCGCACCACGCTCGATCCGCGCCTGCAGACTGCCGCCCGGATCGCTCTGATGGACGGATTGGAAACCTACGATCACCGGCATGGCTGGCGCGGCGCCTGGGGTCACGTGGACATCGTTCCCGGCTGGCAGCAGGCGACCCTGGCGAAGACTCCGCCATCCGAACGCAGCAAATGGCGGGCGGCGGTCGTCACCCAGGCCGGAGGCGCGGTCCGGGTCCAAGTCGCGGATGACAATTCCACCGGACCTCTCGAGGATGCGGACATCGTTTGGGAGCATGCCGGCCGTGGCCTGTCGGTTGGTGATCTCATCTTCGTCGAGCCGGATGATCACGGCGCTTTTCACCTGCGCCAGATTCCCCAGGTCAATGGAGCGATTGTAGCCATGGAGCCCAACACCGGCCGGGTTCTGGCGATGGTCGGAGGCTACAGTTTCTCACTGTCGAATTTCAACCGCGCCACCCAGGCCTACCGTCAGCCGGGTTCGTCGTTCAAGCCGTTCGTCTACGCCACCGCCTTGGAGAGCGGCCAGTTCACGCCGGCCAGCGTCGTCCTCGACGCGCCGATCAGCCTGCCGGGCTTCGGCGGCCAGATCTGGCGCCCCGAAAACTACGAAAAGCGATTCCTGGGCCCGCTGGTCTTCCGTCGCGGCCTGGAGCTGTCGCTCAACACCATGACCGTGCGCATCGCCGAACAGGTGCGCATGCCTCGAATCATAGCCACCGCCAAGCGTTTCGGCGTGGTCGATCACATGGAGCCGGTGCTGGCCATGGCGCTCGGGGCGGGGGAGACCACGCCTTTCAGGATGACCGGAGCCTACGCGAGTTTCGTCAACGGCGGCCGCAAGGTCACCCCGCATCTGATCGAGGAGGTGCAGGACCGCGACGGCAAGGACATCTACCGCGCCGACGGGCGCGAATGCTCAGGCTGCGAAGGCGCCTTCACCGGCCAAGACGGCCCCGACATCCCCTATGCCGGCGAACAACTCATCGATCCGATCACCGCCTACCAGATCGACACCATGCTCGAGGGCGTAGTCCTGCGCGGCACGGCGGCGCAGGCCAATTCGCTCGGCCGGCCGATCGGCGGCAAGACGGGCACGACCAACGATTTCCGCAGCGCATGGTTCATGGGATTTTCGCCGCAGATCGTGGTCGGCACGTTTGTGGGGTTCGACGACAACCGTTCTCTGGGCCATGGAGAGACCGGGGCGGTGGCCGCCCTGCCCATTTTCATCGAATTCATGCAGGAGGCGCTGAAGGGCATGCCGGTGATGGACTTCAAGGCGCCGCCCAACACGAAGTTCGCCAATGTCGGCCCAAACCGCGAGGCCTTCCGCCCCGGCACCGAACCCACCGCCCGGGCTTTGCCGGTCAGCGCGCCCGGCGTCGGGGCCCGGCCTTTCGCGATTACGCCCGCCGGTCCGGCGCCATCGCCGACGCCAGCGAACCCTCCCACGGCGCCTGAGGCCGCGCCGCCGCCCAAGACGCCCGATGAGAGCCGGGGATTGTATTAGCCGCGGGTTCCTCCTATCTCGCCCGGCTTCTCGTCCCGTTCGGCCCACAACCCCAAGGTCTCTCTTCATGCGTGCGGATATCGAAGCCAACGCGGCTGATATCGAACAGTCCGTAGGACTGCTCAGGAGGCGTCTTTGACTGGGACTCGGCGCTAAGGCGGCTCGACGAACTGAACGCCAAGGTCGAGGATCCTTCGCTTTGGGACGAACCGGCTGCCGCGCAGACCCTGATGCGCGAGCGCACGCATTTGGCCGACCACATCGACGCCGTGCGCCGGCTGGAGCGCGAACTCGGCGACGCGGTCGAGTTCGCTGAACTGGCCGAGGCGGAAGCCGACGAGGCCTCCTTGGACGATGTCTCCAGGCAGTTGGCCAAGCTCAAAGCCACGGCGGCCCGCGCCGAGCTCGAGGCGCTTCTCTCGGGCGAGGCCGACGGGGCTGACGCATATCTCGAGGTCAACGCCGGGGCCGGCGGGACCGAATCCGCCGACTGGGCGGCCATGCTGCTTCGAATGTACACCCGCTGGGCGACGGCTCACGCAATGGAGGTAGAATTCATCGAGGAGACGGATGGCGAACAGGCCGGTATCAAATCGGCCACGGTCAAGGTTCTCGGCCACAACGCCTTCGGCTGGCTGAAAACCGAGGGAGGGGTGCACCGGCTGGTGCGCATCTCGCCGTTTGACGCCGCCGCCAAGCGCCACACCAGTTTCGCATCGGTCTGGGTCTATCCCGTCGTCGACGACACCATCGAGATCGAGATCAACCCGGCAGACGTTCGCACTGACACCTACCGCGCCAGCGGAGCCGGCGGCCAGCACATCAACAAGACCGATTCCGCGGTTCGTCTGACCCATGCGCCGACCGGCATCGTAGTCGCCTGCCAGACCCAGCGCTCGCAACATCGCAATCGCGACGAAGCCTGGAAGATGTTGCGCGCCCGGCTGTACGAATTGGAGCTTCAGAAACGAGACGCGGCCGCTCAGGCGATCGAGGACCAGAAGACGGATATCGGCTGGGGTCACCAGATCCGCTCGTACGTCCTGCAACCCTATCAGATGGTCAAGGACCTGCGGACCAACGTCGAAACCTCCGATACAGCCGGCGTCCTCGACGGTGACCTCGATCGCTTCATGGGCGCTTCGCTGGCCCAGAATGTCGGCGCCACGCGCACCTAGCCGGCCGATTCCTTTCGCGGCCCATCTGAGGGAGCATCAGGAAGCAGGAGCCGCATATGCGGCGCGGCCATGAGGATGTGGCGGGTTTCGAACTCCGCTTTGATGCGTCGGTTGAACTCTCTCTGCACCGCGGAATCGGCGCCGGTTCGGGTCTTGATTCGGCCGCGCAGTTGAACGCCATTCTCCTTCAAGTTCTCCAGGCCGAGGACCTCGATACCGGCCAAAATCCTCGGTCCGTAGACGGCATCGCCACGCAGCGCTTCGCCGATTTCGGCCATCGCCGCTAGAGCGGCATCGACGTCGGAGCCGTAGGAGATCTGCAGGTCGATAACGGCGAAGGAGAATGCCTTGCTTTCGTTATGGATCACCTGCGCTTCACCGTAGGGGAAGATGTGCAGGGTGCCATCGAAGTCGCGTAGCCGGATAGTTCGCAAGGTCATGGCCTCAACGTCGCCTTTGCAGCCGGCGATCCGCACGCTGTCGCCGATCGAGACGATGTCTTCGATGATCAGGAAAAAGCCCGTGAGAACGTCCTTGACCAGGCTTTGGGCGCCGAAGCCGATGGCGATGCCCGCCACGCCGGCGCCGGCGATCAGGGGCCCGATCTGGACCCCCAGCTGTGAGAGCAGCATCATCGCCCCGATGAGGATGATCACCGCCTGAACCACGCCACGAAGCAGCGGAGCCAAGGTTCGGATCTGGGCCGCGCGGCGGGGATCCCGTGCCGACAGGGCGAGGTTGCCCATGGTCCGGCGGATGGCGAATCCCGCCACTTCCAGAGCGGCCAGGAGAATGAGGCTAAGGAGAGTCAGGCGGCCTAACACCTTCAGCGCTGACCGGCCGCCGGCCCCCACCCACCAAGCCAGGGGGTCGAACCCCCAGATCACCAGCACCCCCCAGACAGCGCCGAGGATCAGCGCCAGGCGCAGCATAGTCCGGCCCCAGCGCAGAGCCCGCGAACTGCGGGCCTGGGCCAGAACGTCATCGGCGGCCGCGTCCTTCAGCCGTGACTCGATCAGGGAGTGAAAGGCGAAAGCGACCCCGGCCGCCGTGGCGACAGTGAGCGCGGTGAACACGACGTTGATCGCGATCTCGGCCGGAGTGAGGGCGAGCACATGGTTTATCGCCGCGTTCACCGTATTGATGAGGGAATCGCCGGCGCTTGAAATAGCCGGCCGGTCCGGCGCGGGGTGGCTCGCCGCGTGAGGCATTGGAAAAGCCGACAGGCTAGCCATAGGAGGTCGTTCCGTGGGAACCTTGACCGTTGGCGGTCATTATGATCCTGCAATCGGCGGTCGTGGGGCGCTCATGGGAGACCCGCATGCTCGGCACCATTCTGATCATTCTGCTCGTCCTATTGCTGCTCGGGGCTCTTCCCCGATGGGGCTACAGCCGGTCGTGGGGCTACTTTCCAAGTGGTGGCCTCGGCTTGATTCTGATCATCGTCGTCGTGCTGGTCCTGCTAGGAAGGCTCTAGCGACGGCTGTGGGGGGGCGCCGCCGATCATTGAGGGGGCCGGATGCAAGAACACGCTCTGGCCGGTAAAGTTGCGCTGATCACCGGCGCGACGCGGGGCTTGGGACGGGCAATGGCCGACGCCTTTGCCAGGGCCGGAGCGGACATCGCGGTGGTCAGCCGTAAGGCGCAGGCCTGTGAGAGCACGGCCCGCGAGCTTACCGAGCTGGGCGTTCGCGCCCGCGCTTTTCCCTGTCACGTCGGCCGCTGGGACGAGATCTCGCCCATGGCTCAGGCGGCTTGGGATCACTTCGGCAGGATTGACGTGCTGGTCAACAATGCCGGCATGTCGCCGCTATACCCGAGCCTGGATGCCGTTACCGAGCAGAACTTCGACAAGGTCGTCGGAGTCAACTTCAAAGGGCCATTCCGACTCACCGCTTTGGTGGGAGGGTGGATGCACGCCGGCGCCGGGGGATCGGTCATCAACGTCTCGTCGGTCGCCTCCTTGCAGGCCTCCCCTTACGCCCTGCCTTACGCCGGCGCCAAGGCGGCGCTCAACGCCCTGACGGACGGCTTCGCCGCCGCCTACAGCCCCAATGTTCGGGTCAATACGCTCTGCGTCGGGCCGTTCGCCACGGATGTGGCCGAGCACTGGCCGGATCCTCCTGATCACGGCCGCCCTGGATGGACAAAGGGCGGCTGGCGCGTCGGCCTGCCGTCGGAATTGATCGCGGCGGCGGTTTATCTGGCCAGCGATGCGTCGTCCTTCACCAACGCCGCCCTGCTCCGAATCGATGGCGGACCGGTTCGCGCCCGCCGCCCGGAAGGCGTGGCGGAACACCCCGCCGGCGGTAGCGTTTGATCCCGGGGGACACGAGGCGAAGCTCCATGACCAACACCCCCAAGTCCGACGACCATCCGGATCGCGTTCAAATCGACGAGACGCAAGCCAAGGGGGCGCAGAACGTAGGACTGATCTGGATGCTGGTAGGCTCCCTCGTGGCCGGCGTCGTCGTGCTCGGCCTCGTTTTGGCATTCTTCGCTGGGAGCCTAGGGGAGGCGAACCATCGAGGCGGTCCGACCGCCATCGGACGGGCCGAGGCGAGCAACTTTCACGCTCCGGCGCCCTGAATTCTCCCCACGGCGCTGACCAGCCGTTATGGTGGTTCAGTTTCGAAAACCTGGAGGGGCGGCATGAGGATCTGGGCTGCGGCGCTATGCGCCATGACGATTCTTGCCGCCCCAGTCGCCGGACGCGCCGCGGAGGCGTCGAGGGCGTTCGTCCCGCACGATCTGTTCGATCTTCAGTATGCCGCTGATCCACAACTGCGCTCGGACGGGCGTGAGATCGCCTACGTCCGGGTCGGATATGACGCGATGGCCGACAGATCCCGGCGATCGATCTGGATGATCGACGTCCAGAGCGGAGCCCAACGGCCGCTCGGGGTCGGAACGGCGTCGCAGTCGTCTCCACGCTATTCGCCCGGCGGCGACCGCCTGGCCTATGTGAGCGCCGACGAGAACGGGCATCCCCAGCTTTGGGTGCGTTGGCTGGCGAGCGGCGCCTCGGCCAAGGCGGCGGACCTACCCGCCGCGCCGGGCAGCATCGCCTGGTCGCCGGACGGACGACAGATCGCCTTCGCCATGCTGGTCGCGTCACTCCCCGCGAGCCTCGGCGCTCCGATGCCTCGCCCGGAGGGCGCCAAATGGGCCGAGCCTCTGAAGATCATAACTCGTCTGCACTATCGGGAAGACGGCGAGGGTTACCTGAAGCCTGGATATCGCCAGCTCTTCGTCGTCGCTGCCGACGGCGGGGCGGCGCGGCAGCTGACGTTTGGCGATTTCGACGCCAGCGGGCCGATTTCCTGGACCCCGGATGGCCGCACCCTGATCTTCGCTTCCGGTAGGGAGAAGGACGCCGAACTCGACCCCCAGGCGACAAGAGTGTGGGCTCTCGACCTGGCCGGCGGCGGGCTGACCGCCCTGACCAGCCAGCACGGACCTTCGAGCGATCCCGCTATCTCTCCCGATGGACGTCTGATCGCCTGGGTGGGATTCGAGGATCGGGGCCGGGGGTATGAGAATGCCCAGTTGTGGGTCATGAATCGCGACGCTTCGGGATTGCGATCACTGACCCCGAGCCTGGACCGCTCGGTTTCGAGTCCGCAATGGGCCGCAGACGGTCGATCGATCT
This sequence comes from Caulobacteraceae bacterium, assembly GCA_035605655.1. Lineage (GTDB taxonomy): Bacteria > Pseudomonadota > Alphaproteobacteria > Caulobacterales > Caulobacteraceae > Acaudatibacter. Next base: position 51,485 of record DASZKO010000084.1, read on the forward strand.
TCGTCTCCTATGGCGATCGTGGCGTGACCAAGGTTGGTCGGATCGACTTGGCCGGTCGGCTTCAAACCGTGGCCGAAGGCCTCGGAGGCTCGGAACCGGACAGACCTTATAACGGCGGCGCCTACTCGGCCGGCGCGGCCGGCGCGGTGGCCTTCACTTTGGGCGACGCCGGCCACCCCGCTGATATCGGTCTGGCCCGGCAAGGGGAGGTGCGCCGGCTGACGGATCTCAACGCCGGCCTGTTCGCCGGGAAGACCCTGGCCAGGGTCGATCCTCTCCCGGTCATTTCCATCTACGACAAGCGCCCCATCGACGCCTGGATCATGACCCCGCCTGGCTTTGATCCAGCTCGCAAATACCCACTGATTTTGGAAATCCACGGCGGCCCGTTCGCCGCCTATGGCCCAAGTTTCGCCTCCGAACTGCAGCTCTATGCGGCGGCTGGCTATGTGGTGGTTTATGCCAATCCGCGCGGCTCGACCTCATATGGCGAAGCGTTCGCCAATCTGATCGACAAGAATTACCCGAGCCAGGACTACGACGACCTGATGAGCGTGGTCGACGCCGCCATCGCCCGCGGCGGCGTGGATGCCAACAATCTCTTCGTCACGGGCGGATCGGGCGGGGGTCTGCTCACCGCCTGGATCGTCGGCAAGACCGATCGTTTCCGCGCCGCCGCCGCCCAGAAGCCGGTCATCGATTGGACGAGCGAAGTCCTGACCGTCGATGTCTACGCCTTCATGGCCCGCTACTGGTTCGGCAAGATGCCGTGGGAAGATCCCGAGTTCTATTGGCGTCGGTCACCACTCTCGCTCGTCGGCAACATCAAGACCCCGACCCTGGTAATGGTCGGAGAGGACGATCATCGAACCCCGCCCAGCGAGGCCGAGCAATTCTTTCAGGCGCTTCAGCTTCGCCAAGTTCCCACGGTGCTGGTCCGGGTCCCAGGCGCCTCGCACGAGGGCCTTGCCGACCGGCCGTCGCAGGAAGCGGCGGAGGCAGCGGCGATTCTGGCCTGGTTCGGCCGCTACCGCGCTCCGGGCGCGGCCTCGTCATAGAAGCGGGCAAGGTCGGACTTCATCTGGGCGAGGGCCTCGGTGTTGAGATACACCATGTGCCCGGATGGGTAGTAGGCGAAGCGCACGTTCGGCCGATCGGCCGGCTCGAGCTGCATGTGGCCAAGATCGTATTCGGTGCCGAAAAAGGGCGTCGCCAGATCGTAGATGCCATTGAGCGAGTAGAGCAGCAAATGCGGATTTTCCCGCATCGCCGCCGACAGATCGAGGGCGACGTCAGCCATGTTCACGTCTCCGGGGCCCCGGGAACCGGGGGCGCGATGCTTGAAGTCCCAGGTCAGGCCGTTTTGGTAAAAAGTCGGGCGATAGGTGAGCTCGGTCTCATAGGCGAGATCGCTGGTCAGGTAGTGATGGAAGGCGGCGACGAAGGCTCCGGTGATGCCGGTGTCGGACGGATCGTACTCCGGGCTTTCACCGACCGCATCGACATCCACGCCGGTAAACCGGTCGTCATAGCGGCCGAGGGTGAGGCGCTGGTCGCGAAGCAGTTCCTTGCGGAAATGTGACGGGGTCACCCGGAGGTCGCTCTGCAGGATGTAGGCGGCCGACAAGCCCGTATAGCTGGCCATCTTCTGGGCGATCGCCTGCCGCTCCGCGGGGTCGAGATCCTGACCCTTGGCGAGGGCCACGGCGTAAGGGCCACGGGCCCATTCGCGGACTTCCCTCAGAAAAGCCGGCATGTCGCCGGGCGGGGAGGCGAGACGGTTGTGGTAGGCCGCCGCGGCCGCGTAGCTCGGCAGATAGTTGACGATTTCCTGGTCGAAGCCTGGGTCCCGCCGGCCGTAGTTGAGGATGGAGGAAAGCAGGATGACGCCGTTGAGCTGCACGCCGTCGTGCTGCAGGCGGTAGGAGAGGCCCGCTGATCGCGTGGTGCCGTAAGATTCCCCGAAAATGAACTTGGGAGAATTCCAGCGGTCATTGATGGTCAGATAACGCTCGATCCCACGGGCAAAGGCGTCGATGTCCTGGTCGGTGCCCCAGAAGGCGGAAAGCTTGGTATCACCAAGCGGCCGCGAGAAACCCGCCCCCACCGCGTCAAGAAAGACGAGGTCGGATCGATCGAGCAGGCTGTCGTTGTTGGCCACCAGGTCGAAAGGCGCATTGTGCGTCGCCTGGGGTGAATCGGTCGCCACACGCACGGGCGAGAGGGAACCCATGTGCAGCCAAACGCTCGAGGAGCCTGGGCCGCCGTTGTAGAAGAAGGTCACCGGCCGGCGCGTCCCGCCCGTCGTATAGGCGACGTAGAACATGCTCGCGGTGGGCTTGCCCTCATCATCCCGGATCGTGAGCGTCCCCGCGGTGGCGGTGTAAGCGATTGGTCGGCCGCCGATCACCCCCTGGTGACGGGTCACCTTGCGGATTTCGACGATCGGGGCGCTAGAGATATCGGCGTCGCTGAGGGCGTGGCAGCGGGCCCTCTCGGCCCGCGCGTCGCCGTGGCTGGATTCGTCTCCGCCGGTTCCGCCGGAGGGACGGGAGTCGCACTCGACGTCTGCGCGGCTGTTTTCGGGCGGCCGGGGACGCTCGCTTGCGCCCGGCTCGTCGGGAAGGCGACCACGGGCCGGGCTCGCCGCTCTGGCTTGCGGTTGAGCGGTCATCGAGGCGTCGGGACCGGGCTGGGCCGAAGTCGCGGCTGGAACCAGCAGCGCAAGAGCGCAAAAGACGGGGAACAGGCGCACCGATTAATCCTCGAGTTCGGGAGCGGTGCGAAACGGTGTTCGACGCTCAGTCCCAACGAAAAGCCCCGGCAAGTTTCCTTGGCCGGACCACTGGGTTATGGCTTCACCGCATTTCCTTTCAAGAGCATTTCATGACCGAAATCGTTGATATCCTGGCGCGCGAGGTTCTCGACAGCCGGGGCAATCCCACCGTCGAAGTTGAAGTGACCCTGGATGACGGGTCAGGCGGCCGCGCTGCGGTCCCCTCCGGCGCTTCGACCGGCGCGCACGAGGCGGTCGAGCGGCGCGACGGCGATAAGACGCGCTACGGCGGCAAGGGCGTGCTCGACGCGGTCGCGGCGGTCAACGGCGATGTGTTCGACGCGTTGGCCGGGTCGGACGCCGAAGACCAGAGGCGCATCGACAACCTTCTCATCGAACTGGATGGCACGGCCAACAAGAGCCGGCTCGGAGCCAACGCCATTCTGGGCGTCAGTCTCGCGGTCGCCAAGGCGGCGGCTCAGTCGGCAGGGCTGCCGCTCTTCAAGTACGTCGGCGGCGTCAGCGCGCGAATACTGCCGACTCCGATGATGAACGTCATCAATGGTGGGGCTCATGCCGATAATCCCATCGACATCCAGGAGTTCATGATCCTGCCGACCGGAGCGGACAGGTTCTCTGAAGCCCTTCGGATGGGAGCCGAGATATTCCACGCCCTGAAGAAGGCTCTGGCCGAGGCCGGCCATGACACCAACGTGGGCGACGAAGGCGGCTTTGCCCCCAACATCACCAGCGCCGAAGCCGCCTTGGCCTTCATCGTCGAGGCCGGGTCCCGGGCCGGCTATCGCGCTGGCGAGGACTTCCATCTGGGCATCGACGCCGCGGCCAGCGAGTTTTTCCGGGACGGCCGCTATCACATGACCGGCGAGGGCAAGGTGTTAGATGCCGCGGGCATTACGGACTATCTCGCCGACCTTGTGGCCCGCTTCCCGATCGTATCGATTGAAGACGGTTGCGCCGAGGATGATCTCGACGGCTGGGCGCACCAGACCAGGGTTCTCGGAGGAAAGGTGCAACTCGTCGGCGACGACGTATTCGTCACCAATCCGGCCCGCCTCGCAATGGGGCTCGAGCGCGATCTGGCTAACGCTATCCTGATCAAGGTCAACCAGATCGGTACGCTCTCGGAGACGCTGGACACGATCGAATTGGCCAGGAATCACGCCTACGGTCAGGTCATGAGTCATCGCTCAGGCGAGACCGAAGACTCCACCATCGCCGACCTCGCCGTGGCAACCAACTGCGGTCAGATCAAGACGGGATCACTGTCCCGCTCGGAGCGCCTGGCCAAGTACAACCAGCTGCTGCGCATCGAGGAACAACTCGGCGACCAGGCCATCTATGCCGGCGTGCGGCCGATCAAGCGTTTCGCCTGAGGCGTGTTAGGGTTGCGTTAAACGTGACGGAGGATATCCAGGGCGCTCCCAGCGAGGTCCGTCGAGTCGGCCTATGATTCCCCGTCTTCAGACCTACCTGCCCACGGCGATCCTGGCCTTCCTGATCTTCTATTTCGGCTTCCACGCCTTGACTGGAGACCGCGGGCTGCTCCTCGCCCGCCAGCGGCGCGAAGTGCTCGCCGCCAAACAGGTCGAACTGACCCAGCTTCGCGCCGAGCGTCGGGACCTTGAAATCCGCGCCAGGCTGATGCGGGACCAAAGCCTCTCCGCCGATCTGCTGGAGGAGAGGGCTCACGTCCTTCTAGGCTTTGTCGATCCCAAGGACTATGTGATCCGCGACATTCCGGACCGAGGCTGAACGTCGGCGGGCGCCGGCCTCGACACAGAACATTGGAGCGGGACATGGCGCGTGCGGTCGCCAAGGCTGCCGCCCGCAAGGGCGCGAAAACTGACCTCGAGGGCGCTGATCTCCTGGCATTTTACCGCCAGATGCTGCTCATTCGCCGCTTCGAAGAACGCGCTGGGCAGCTCTATGGCATGGGCCTGATCGGCGGTTTCTGCCACCTCTACATCGGCCAGGAGGCCATCGCCGTGGGTATGCAGGCGGCGAGGCGCCCCGGCGACCAGGTGATCACCGGCTATCGCGATCATGGACACATGCTGGCCGCCGGGATGGACCCCAAGGCGGTGATGGCCGAGCTCACCGGCCGGGCGGCTGGCTCGTCACACGGCAAGGGCGGGTCGATGCACATGTTCTCCACCGAGCACGACTTCTATGGCGGCCACGGCATCGTGGGCGCCCAGGTGAGCTTGGGAACAGGCATCGCCCTGGCCAATCTCTATCGCGGCGATGGAGCGGTGGCTTTCGTCTACTTTGGCGACGGCGCCGCCAATCAGGGCCAAGTCTACGAGAGCTTCAACATGGCCGCCTTGTGGCGCCTGCCGGTGGTCTATGTGATCGAGAACAACCAGTACGCCATGGGCACCAGCGTCGAGCGCTCGTCGTCCGAGACCCATCTGTTCAAGCGCGGAGCCAGCTTCAACATTCCAGGAGAACAGATTGACGGCATGGATGTTTCAGCTGTCCTGGATGCCGGTCGAAAGGCGGCGGCCTTCGCGCGCTCAGGTAAGGGCCCGACCATCCTGGAGATGAAGACCTATCGATACCGCGGCCATTCCATGAGCGATCCGGGCAAGTACCGGACCCGCGACGAAATCGACGCCGTGCGCAAGACGCGCGATCCGATCGACCATCTACGCGAGCGGCTGGAGGCGGCCAAACTGGCGGGCGAGGCCGAGCTCAAGGCTATCGATAGTGAGGTCAAGGCCATCGTCGCCGATGCGGCCGAATTCGCCCGCACCGCGCCCGAACCTGACGCCGAAGAGCTCTACACGGACATCTACGTGGAGGCGGCGGCTTGACGGACGTCCTCATGCCCGCCCTCTCGCCGACCATGGAGGAGGGGACCCTCGCCAAGTGGCTGGTCAAGGCTGGCGATGCCGTCAGGAGCGGCGATGTCATCGCCGAGATCGAAACGGACAAGGCGACGATGGAGGTCGAGGCCGTCGACGAGGGCGTGATCGAGGCCCTTCTGGTCCCCGAGGGGACCGAGGGGGTGAAGATCAACACCCCGATCGCCCGCCTCTCCGCGGGAGAGGGGGCGAGCAGGTCCGAGGCGCCGCAGGCCAAGCCGGAGGCTGAGGTTGTCTCCGAACCCGAACCTAGAGACAGACCGGAGCCGAAGACCGCGGCGGTAGCGGTGAGCGAGATCGCCGACAATGAGATTCCCGCCGGGACGAAGCTCGTCAGGGTGACCGTGCGCGACGCGTTGCGTGACGCCATGGCCGAAGAGATGCGCCGCGACGAGAAGGTCTTCCTTATGGGTGAGGAGGTCGCCGAGTATCAGGGCGCCTACAAGGTCAGTCGCGAACTTCTCCAGGAGTTCGGAGCGCGTCGCGTGATCGACACACCGATCACCGAACATGGATTCGCCGGCGTGGGTGTCGGCGCGGCCATGGTCGGTCTAAAGCCCATCGTTGAATTCATGACCTTTAACTTCGCGATGCAGGCTATTGATCAAATTATAAATTCCGCTGCCAAGACTCACTACATGTCGGGCGGGCAGATCTGCTGTCCGGTGGTATTCCGAGGTCCCAACGGCGCCGCCTCGCGAGTGGCGGCGCAGCACAGCCAGGACTACTCCACGTGGTATGGCCAGGTTCCCGGCTTGAAGGTCATCGCGCCCTACGACGCCGCCGACGCCAAGGGCCTGCTCAAGTCGGCGATCCGCGATCCCAATCCGGTGGTGTTTCTCGAGCACGAGATGCTCTACGGGCACGAGGGCGAGGTGCCTGACGGCATCGACTGGCTGGTTCCCATCGGCAAGGCCAGAGTTCGCCGGACGGGCGACGGAGTCACCATCGTCGCGCTTTCGCGGATGGTGGGGCTGGCGCTCGAGGCGGCCGACCGCCTCCATCAGGATGGACTCGAGGCCGAAGTGATCGATCTTCGCTCTCTGCGCCCGCTCGATCATCACACGGTGGTCAGGAGCGTCATGAAAACCAATCGCCTTGTGACTGTCGAGGAAGGCTGGGGTCCGTTCGGAGTGGGCGCCGAGGTCGTCGCGCGGGTGATCGAGGAGGCCTTTGACTATCTGGACGCCCCGCCCGCCCGCGTCTGCCAGGAGGACACGCCGCTGCCATACGCGGCCAATCTGGAGGCGCTTTCCTTGCCATCGGTGGAACGGATCGTCGCCGCGGCCAAGGCGGTCGCCTACCGATGAGCGAAGGATTGGCCTGGCGGGCCGGCGGATGCCACTGCGGGGCGGTGCGCTTCGAGGTCGCCTTGTCCGACGAGGCGCCTGCTCAGACGTGCACCTGCTCAATCTGCGAAATGACCGGTTTTATCCACCTCATTGTGCCGGAGAGCCGGTTCCGGCTGGTCACTGGCGCCGACAGCTTGGCCAGCTATCGGTTCAACACAGGGGTTGCCGACCACCTGTTCTGCCGGATCTGCGGGGTGAAGAGCTTCTATCGGCCGCGCTCCAATCCCGACGGTTGGTCGGTGAATGCCCGCTGCCTGGACGATCCGGCGGCGGTGCGGTTCGATCTCGAGGTTTTTGACGGCCGCCATTGGGATCGCCACGGTGCGGAATTGGCCCATCTTTCCAAGGAGGCGACGTGACCGATGTCCTGATGCCGGCTCTTTCGCCAACCATGGAGGAGGGCTCGCTGGCCAAATGGCTGGTCAAGGTCGGCGACGCGGTCAAGGCCGGCGACGTCATCGCCGAGATTGAAACCGACAAAGCGACCATGGAGGTCGAGGCCGTCGACGAAGGCGTGGTCGCTGAAATCCTGGTTCCGGAAGGGACTGAGGGGGTCAAGATCAATACCCCGATCGCCCGCCTGGGCGACGACGGCGCTCCCCCGGCCAAAGCTCCGGAGACGGCGAAAAGGGAGCCCAAACCCGAGCCGAAGCCTGAACCGGCGCCCCCCGAAGGTGACGCCGCGCCGCCGACCCCCGGGCCGAAACCCGCGACCGTCGCAGCACCGCCGACAACCTCCGATAACGAGCGCCGGTTCGCCTCTCCCCTGGCCCGCCGGCTGGCCGCTCAACTCGGCGTCGACCTCGCCAGCGTCAAAGGTTCCGGCCCACATGGCCGGATTGTACGCCGCGATGTCGAAGGCCTGCGACCGGCCGACCCGCCGGCGGCCCAGCCAGGCCAGCCGGCCGGTGATGTGAAGACCCCGTCTGCGCCGGCGGTCACGCGCGAGGCGCCCAGCCTCGAACAGATGGGCATCGCTCCCGGCTCCTACGACCTCGTTCCCCTGGACGGCATGAAGCGCACCATCGCCCGGCGGATGACCGACAGCTTCCGCGACGTGCCCCATTTCCCGCTCACTGTGGATATCGAACTCGACGCGCTGCTGGCGGCGCGCAGCCGGATCAACGACGGACTGGCTGCTTCGGGCGTGAAGGTCAGCGTGAACGACATGGTGATCAAGGCGGCCGCCGCCGCCTTGATGCGGGTACCGGCGGCCAACGCCAGCTACACCCCGGACGGCATCGCCATGCATCACCACGCCGACATCGCCATGGCAGTCGCCATAGACGGCGGGCTGATCACCCCGATCATTCGCGCCGCCGAGGGCAAGGGTCTGGCCAGGATCGCGTCCGAGACCAAGGACCTCGCCGAACGCGCCAGGAGCCGCAAGCTGAAGCCCGAGGAGTACCAAGGTGGGACCTTCTCGATCTCCAACCTCGGAATGTTCGGGATCAAGTCCTTCGCCTCGATCATCAACCAGCCTCACGGCGCGATTCTTTCGGTCGGCGCGGGCGAGAAGCGGGCGGTGATCCGCAACGACGCCGTGGCCATCGCCACGGTCATGAGCGCCACCCTGACCTGCGATCATCGCGTGGTCGACGGGGCGATCGGCGCGCAATGGCTTTCCGTCTTCAAAGCGATGATCATCGACCCGATTTCAATCTTGGTGTGATTTGCGAGGCCGGATGAACGCCTATGACTTCACTGCACAGACCCTCGATGGCCAGCCGGCCCCACTTTCCGACTATCGCGGCCGGGTGCTGCTGATCGTCAACACTGCGAGCAAATGTGGATTCACCCCTCAGTACACTGGGCTCGAAGCCCTGCACCGAAAGTATTCTGAACGCGGTCTCACCGTGCTTGGCTTCCCATGTAATCAGTTCGGCGCCCAGGAGCCGGGCGATGCCGCGGAAATCGCCAGCTTTTGTTCGTCGACTTACGGCGTCACGTTTCCGATGATGAAGAAGGTTGAGGTCAACGGCGAAAGGCCGCACCCACTCTACGCCTGGCTCAAGAAACAGAAGAAGGGTGTCCTCGGAACGACATCGATCAAGTGGAACTTTACCAAGTTCCTGATCGATCGTTCGGGCGCCGTCGTCGCCCGATTTGGCCCATCCACCGATCCCAAGGCCCTGGAGAGTACGATCGAGGCGCTGCTCTGATGGCTGACGCCTTTGACCTCGTGGTGATTGGGGCCGGCCCCGGTGGTTATGTCACCGCCATCCGGGCCGCTCAGCTCGGCTTCAAGACAGCCATCGTAGAGCGTGAGGCTTTGGGCGGGGTCTGTCTCAACTGGGGCTGCATTCCCACCAAGGCGCTGCTGAAGACCGGGGAGGTCTACGACACCCTGGGTCACCTCTCCGACTATGGTCTCAGCGCAGACAATCGCTCCTACGATTTCGCCAAGGTGGTCGAGCGATCCCGCAAGATCGCCAAGCAACTCTCTTCAGGGGTCGCCTTCCTGATGAAGAAGCATGCCATCGAGGTTGTCGCCGGCGAGGCGCGACTGGAGAAAGGCGAGGCGGCGCCGGCCGTCGTCGTCAAGTTGAAAGCGGGCGGCGAGCGGGTCCTGGCCGCCAAGTCGGTGATCCTGGCCACCGGGGCGCGGGCGAGGACCATTCCGGCCGCCGGTCTGGTCCCGGACGGCGACCGGGTATGGACCTATCGTGAGGCCATGGTCCCCAAATCCGCGCCGGTGTCCCTCCTGGTGATCGGCTCCGGGGCGATCGGCATGGAGTTCGCCAGCTTCTATCGCGCCCTGGGATCGGAAGTGACGGTCATCGAGGCCCTTCCAAGGATCCTGCCGGTCGAGGACGAGGAAATCTCCGGCCTCGCCCACAAGGCCTTCACTCGCCGAGGGATCAGGTTCCGCATCGGCGCCCAGGTGACAGGGCTTGCCGCCTCGAAGAGCGGCGTCTCCGTCGAGCTGGAGGCCGACGGAAAGCGCGAGCGGCTGCAGGCCGAGACGGCCATCGTAGCCGTCGGCATCTCGGCCAACATCGAGGACATCGGCCTGGAGGTCCTAGGGGCGAAGCTCGACCGCGGCCACGTGGTCGCTGATCGCCATGGCGCCACTAACGTGCGAGGGCTCTACGCCATCGGCGACGTCGCTGGGCCGCCGTGGCTCGCCCACAAAGCCAGCCACGAAGGCGTCCATTGCGTCGAGCACATCGCCGGCCTGGCCGATGACCGGCTGCCCGTCGCCATTCCCGGCTGCACCTACACCACCCCGCAGATCGCTTCGATCGGCTTGACCGAGGCCCAGGCGCGGGAACGAGGTCTCGAAGTCAAAGTGGGGCGCTTTCCATTTCGGGCCAATGGCAAGGCGATCGCAGCCGGGGAAACCGAGGGGCTGGTCAAGACGGTGTTCGACGCCGCAACCGGGGCCCTGCTGGGGGCCCACATGATCGGCGGCGAGGTGACCGAAATGATCCAGGGATTCGCTTTGGGGCTCACGCTCGAAGCCACCGAAGCGGAGCTGATCGCCACCGTTTTCCCGCACCCGACGATGAGCGAGGCCATGCATGAAGCCTCCCTCGACGCCTTCGGTCGCGTGCTGCACATCTGACGGGGCTCAGGTTCCGTCGATCTCCGCCTCGACGATCCGCTGGACGGCGACATAGTCGGTCTTTCCCGAACCGAGGACCGGCACTTCGAAGGTCTTGACGATGCGCCGTGGCACGGCCAACTCGCCGGCTCCGAGGCTTCTGGCGTGGCCGATGAGGTCGGCGACTTCGGCATCGCGGCGATCGGTCACTAGCACGAGGCGCTCGCCCTTGCGGCCATCCGGCATGGAGATGACCGCATGGCGGGCGTCCGGCCACCGGCCGCTGGCGAGGCCCTCGGCGGCGGTCAAGGAGACCATTTCGCCGCCGATCTTGGCGAACCGTTTGACGCGGCCGAGAATGGTCACCCAGCCGTCGTCGGAGATCTCGACCACATCGCCCGTGTCATGCCAGCCGTCTGGCGGCGGCTCGAGCATGCCCTCTGTGTTCAGATAGCCGCTCATGATGTTGGGACCGCGCACGAACAGGCGCCCTCCACGATTTATTCCGTCTACGGACTCGAGCCTCGTTTCGACGCCGGGAAGAAGACCGCCGACTGTGCCGGCGCGATTATCCTCAGGCTTATTGACGGCGATAACGGGCGACGCCTCGGTCGCGCCGTAACCTTCCAAGACCGGCACGGGGCCAAACCGGTCACGGATCAACTGGTGGGTTTCCTCGCGGACCTTCTCGGCGCCGCACACGACGAAACGCAGGCCGGCGAGTTCGCGGTCCTCGCTGGCCCGGGCATACTGATTCACGAAAGTGTCCGTGGCCAGCAGGATACTGGCGCCGGTGTCGGCGATCAGGCGCGGAATCTGCTTGGTGTGCAAGGGGCTCGGATACTGAAACGCCTTCATGCCGGTGAGCAGCGGTAGCAACACTCCTCCGGTCAGACCGAAACAATGGAAGATGGGCAGGGGATTGAACATCACCCAGTCGGGATCGAGGTCGATGTGCGCCGCCACCTGCGCGACATTGGCGAGCAGGTTGGAATGGCTGAGCACCACCCCGCGGGGGGCCCCGAAACTGCCGGACGTGAACAGCACCACCGCAGGCTCGTGAGGACCGAGCTTGGCGCGCGCCTGCCTGCCGAGCAGGGACGCCGCAAGCGCCAACACCCGGTCCACAGCGCCGATTTGCTTTCTGACATCCTCGAGATAGATGATCGCGCAATTGTCCTCCAAGGCGTCGACGACGTCGTGGAGTTTGCCTTGTTCGATGAATCGTCGCGAGGTCAGCACCCGGTTCACCCCCGCCAATCTCACCGCGGCCCGCAGGTTGCGCAGTCCGGCCGTGAAGTTGAGCATGGCCGGCACCCGGCCAAAGGCGTGCAGAGCGAAAAAAGTGACCACCGCCCCGGCGCTGGAGGGCAGGAGCACCCCGACCCGTTCGCCACGACGGGTCGGGGCCGCCAGCTTGCGACCGAGGGCGAAGCTGGCCCGGATAAGGTCCGTGTAGGAGAGAGGGCGGCGCTCCTGGTCCTCCAGGATCGGTTTCTTGAAGCCGTAGACGTGGGCTGCATCCAAGAGCGCGTCGAAGACGCTCCGTTCGGCTAGTTTCGGTTCGAATATGCGCGCCATGCGGCTTCCGTTGATGCTCCCCCGGCCCATTCTCGTGTGGGCTGAACGCCCGACGCTACAGACCGGCGCCGTCGATGAAAAGCGCCATCACTGGAAGTGAAATTATCTCTCGGCTTGATCGGGGAGGCGAGAGCGACGATTTAGGGCCTATGGTCACGGTCATCCAACCGTCGCGCGCATTGCGTCATCCGGAGAAGCAGTCGCGCCCGGACACCCCGATCCTGCGCAAGCCGCCGTGGTTGCGCGTGCGGGCGCCGGGATCGCCCGGCTATAACGATACCCGCGCCGTCGTCAGGGCCCATGGACTGACCACCGTCTGTGAAGAGGCCGCCTGTCCGAACATCGGGGAATGCTGGAGCGTCGGTCACGCCACCATGATGATCATGGGCGAGGTGTGCACCCGCGCCTGCGCCTTCTGCAATGTGGCCACCGGCCGTCCAGATCCTCTCGACCCGACCGAACCCGAGAGGGTCGGCCGCGCCGTGGCCCGGATGGACCTCCGCCACGTCGTGATCACCTCGGTGGACCGGGACGATCTCCCCGACGGAGGCGCCACCCACTTCGCGGCCACGGTGGCGGCGATCCGTGCCGCAGCGCCGGCGACCACCATCGAAATCCTCACGCCTGATTTTCTGCGCAAACCGGCGGCGGCCGCCGAACTGGCGATAGACGCCGGCCCAGATGTCTTCAACCACAACCTCGAGACCGTGCCGCGGCTCTATCCCTCGATCCGCCCGGGGGCCCGCTACTTCCACTCCCTGCGTCTGCTAGAGCGGGTCAAGGAGCGCTCGCCGGCTATGTTCACCAAATCCGGCCTGATGGTGGGGATCGGCGAGAGCAAGGAAGAGGTGGTCCAGGTGATGGACGACATGCGCTCCGCCGGCGTCGATTTCATCACCATTGGGCAGTACCTGCAGCCCACCCGCAAACATGCGCCGATCGAACGCTTCGTGACACCGGAGGAATTCGACGCTCTCGCGACCATAGCCCGCGCCAAGGGATTCTTGATGGTCTCCGCCAGCCCTCTGACACGTTCCTCACATCACGCCGGCGAGGATTTCGCCGCCTTGAAGGCGGCCCGGGCCGCCCGCCAATCGGATCGCGCTTGCGCCATAGCCTGACCCGCGACCTGCCCTACACCCCCGCCCAGCTCTTCGATCTGGTTGCCGACGTGGAGTCTTATCCCCAGTTCATTCGGTGGATCACCGCCCTCAGGACCTGGAACAATCGAACCGATGGCGATGGCGTCACCCTGATCGACGCCGAAGCCCAGGTGAAATTCTCGGTCATCAACGAGCGCTTCGCCACCACGGTAAGGCTCGACAGGCCTCGTCTTGTCATCGACGTCGCCTTGCTAAGCGGTCCGTTCCGAAAACTGGAAAATCACTGGCGCTTTCGTCCTCATGGTCGTGGCACGCATGTCGGATTCGATATCGACTGCGAATTCCGCTCGCGTTTGCTGGAGGGTCTCCTTGCGGCGAACCTTGGCCGCGCCGCCACTCGACTGGTGCGCTGCTTCGAGACGCGCGCTGCCCAGCTTTACGGAGGTTAGGCGATGGAGGCGACCCGCTGGCTGCTGAAATCCGAGCCGGAAAAATATAGTTTCGAAGACTTGGTCCGCGACGGCTCGACGGTGTGGGATGGGGTGCGCAACAATCAGGCCGCCCTTTACCTCAAAGCGATGAAGGTCGGGCAAGAAGCGTTCATCTATCACTCCCAGAGCGATAAAGCGGTGGTCGGCATAGCCGAGGTCACCCGTGAAGCCTTCATTGATCCTTCAGACCCCGCCGGTCGGTTCGTCGCCGTGGAGATCGCCCCCGTCCGCACCCTGAAACGTCCGGTCAGTCTGGCCCAGCTGAAAGCGGACCCGCTACTCGCCTGCATGACCATGTTCCGTCAGTTCCGCCTCTCGGTGACGCCCGTGACGGAGGCCGAATGGGAGGTGATAATGGCCATGGGCGACACCTAACGAAGCTGTTCGCGGAGCATCTCCAAGGCGGTCCGTAGGGCTGCGATCTGGATGTCCCACCGTGCGTCGAGATCGAACATCTCCATGCGATGACGAACTGACTGGTTGGCGCGGCTGGTGGCGAAATGGACGGTCCCGACCGGTTTCAATGGCGTGCCCCCGCCAGGCCCTGCGACACCGGTGATGGCCACGGCCACGTGGGCGTGGGAATGCTCGAGCGCCCCTTCGGCCATCATCCGCGCGATCGGCTCGGAGACCGCGCCGAGGTCGGCGATCATATCGCCGGACACGCCGAGCATCTCCTGCTTGGCCCGGTTGGTGTAGGCGACGAAGCCTCGCTCGAACACGTCGGAAGCGCCTGGAATCGAGCAGATGGCCGCCGCAACCAAGCCCCCGGTACAACTTTCTGCTGTCACCAGCCGCAGCGATCGCTCGCGGGCGTCATCGATCACCAATCGCGCCAGGGTCTGGATCTCGAGCGAAAACATCTTCGAAACGCGCGCCTTTGCGAACCTAAGCCGGGCCGCGAGAGCAACATCGCTCGCGTCCAGGTTTCAAGCCCTAATCGGATCCCCTACGACCCTATGGTGGCGAACATCCCGATCGCGGCGGCCGCCATGGCCGCCGTGGCCGCCCAGCCGAACATCCTGAGCACTGGCGGCAGGGTGAATCTGCCCATGGCGGATGGGCGGCTTGAAAGATGCATCATCATGACCATCACCGGAACGGCTACCACCCCGTTGATCACGGCGCTCCAGAACAAAGCCTTTACCGGGTCGATGGGGGTGAAGTTCAGCGCGGCGCCGATCAGAAACGCGGCCGCGATGGTGGCGTTGAAGATCTTGGCTCGCCCCGGCTTGCGCGACAAGCCGACGTGCCAGCCAAAAGCTTCCCCGAGAGCATAGGCGGCCGATCCAGCGAGCACGGGGACCGCCAACATGCCGGTCCCAATGATTCCCAGCGCGAAAACGAGAAAGACATAGGGTCCGGCGATCGGCCGCAGGGCCTCGGCCGCCTGGGCCGAAGTAGCGATATTGTGGACGCCATGTGCATGGAGGGTGGCGGCGGTGGTCACGACAATGAAAATGGCCACGATATTTGAGAGCGCCATGCCGAGGTAGGTGTCGATTCGCACCCGGCCGAATTCCTTCTTCGCGGCGGACGGGTCTCGTCGAAGCGGCTTGGCGCCCTCGGTCTCGTTGACCTCCTCGACTTCTTCCTCGGCCTGCCAGAAAAACAGGTAAGGGCTGATGGTGGTGCCCAGTACGGCGACCACCACCGTCAGATAGTCGGGTTTGAAGGAGACCTGGGGGACGATGAGGGCGTGGCCGACGGCGCCCCACGGAACATGCACCACGCAGGCGACCGCGACATAGGCGAACAGGGATAGGGTCAGCCATTTGAGGACCCGCACATAGCGAGCGTAACTGACGAACACCTCCAGGAGAGCGGAGAGCAAGCCGAAGCCGGCGACAAAGGCGAGGCGCGGGCCCCCGACCACCAGTTTCAAGGCCGCCGCCATCGCCCCAAGGTCAGCGCCCAGATTGACGGTGTTGGCCACCACCAACAGAAAGACCAGGGCATAGAGGATGTAGGGAGGATAGTGGCGCTTGAGGTTGCCCGCTATGCCTCGTCCGGTAACCCGACCTATGCGGGCGCTGATCTCCTGGATGGCGCACATCAGGGGCCAGCTGAAGAGCAGCGTCCAGCCGAGATTATAGCCGAACTGAGCGCCGGCCTGGGAATAGGTGGCGATGCCGCTGGGATCATCGTCAGAGGCCCCGGTAATCAGTCCGGGGCCGAGAATCTGCAGAAGCTTTTGCGGTGCGGTCGGCGATTCGCCGTCCTCGGCGACCCTGGCTTCGTCACGCATGCCGCCGTCCTCGACCTTCCCGAACCGCGGCGCTGGGCGGCGGCCCGGAAGCAATGCCCGCGGAGACGATTTGATCCCTAAGCGGGCATTTCCACCGCTGCGGCCGCCTGGGCGGCGAGCCCTTCGCGTCGGCCGGCGAATCCCAGGGTTTCGGTCGTGGTGGCCTTGACGCTCACTCGGTCGAGTGAAATCCGAAGGAGATCGGCGACGCGTTCCCGCATGGCCGCGCGATGCGGCTTGATCCTCGGCTCCTCGCAAATCAGCGTCACATCGACGTTGACGATGCGCCCGCCGCGGTGGGCGATGAGGTCGCGCGCGTGCTCAATGAAAATCGATGACGCGACGCCCTTCCACTGCTGATCGCTGGGCGGGAAGTGATCGCCGATATCGCCCTCGCCAATCGCCCCCAGCATGGCATCGGTCAGGGCGTGAAGACCGGCATCGGCGTCAGAGTGGCCGAGGAGCGCTCGGTCGTGGTCTATTCGAACCCCGCAGAGCCAGACGTGGTCGCCCGGCCCGAAGGCGTGCACGTCAAATCCCTGCCCGATGCGGGTCTGTCGGGCAGCGGCTGCGAGGGCCTCGGCCATGGCGAAATCCTCTGGATGGGTGAGTTTGATGAGCCTCGGGTCTCCGGCGATCGCGGCGACTGTCCCGCCGGCGTGTTCGAGGACTTGCGCGTCGTCGGTGGGAACGTCGCCGGCCGGCCATCGAGTCCACGCCTCAACGAGTGTGGCGAACCGGAAGGCTTGCGGGGTCTGGGCGCGAAGCAGCCCCTCGCGTGAGGCGGTGGTCAATGTTCCTGCCACTCCGCGGCGTTTGAGGGTGTCCACGATCGGAAGAGAGGGTATGGCGCCATCGTGCTCGGCGAGAGCCTCGAGGAGCGCGTAGATCACACGCTCGCTGAGGAGGGGCCGAGCGGCATCGTGGATCATCACCGCCTCTGGGGCCAGGGGCGCCAAGGCGGTCAGACCAGCGCGGACCGAGTCGGCGCGATCAGCTCCGCCCACCACCGCGCTCCAACTCCCGAGACCCGTGAAGGCCGCGGCGGCGACACCTTCGTCCCCGGCGCGGATGACCACCGCCACGTGACGCGCGCCGGCGCCGAGTAACGCCTCGAGAGACCAGCGGGCGACCGGGCGACCGGCGAGGTCGCGCCACTGTTTGGGGCCTCCGGCGCGCACGCCGGCGCCCGCGGCGACAATCACGGCGACGAAATCCATGTGTCTGTTTAGGCCCGACGCCGCCCTTGTCCAGACTTTACCGCGATGCACAATCTGCCTAAAAAGCAAGCGGCATGGTTGACCATAAAATGAGCAGAGAGGTTCAGGTCGGCGGCGCGATCGTCCCCGGGCGGGCGTGGATTTCGCCGATGACCGGCGTTTCCGACCTGCCGTTTCGCCAAGCCGCGAGCGGTCTCGGCGCTTCTTACGTGGCCACCGAAATGGTCGCCTGCGAGCATTTCGCCAACGGCCGACCGGACGTTGTCCGACGCGTTGCTGTCGGCGGCGGCCTGCCGCTGATGGTGGTCCAACTCGTCGGCCGCGACCCGCATTGGATCGGCAGGGCGGCGAGGTTGGCCAGGCAGGCGGGCGCCGAGATCATCGACCTCAATTTCGGCTGTCCGGCCAAGGAGGTGACCGGCGCCCTGAGCGGTTCGGCAGTGATGCGCGATCTCGACCTCGCCGAGCGAATAGTCGCGGCGGCCGTGGAGTCGCAGGACGCGCCAGTGACGGTGAAGATGCGCCTCGGCTGGGACAGCGCGGCGATCAATGCCCCCGAGCTCGCCTGGCGCGCCGAAGCGGCGGGGGCAAGGGCCGTGACAGTTCACGGGCGCACGCGGGCTCAGTTCTATTCCGGCGTCGCCGATTGGGCGGTCGTGGCCGACGTCAAGCGCGCGGTGAGCATCCCGGTCATCGTCAACGGCGATATCACCGATGAGGCGTCGGCGCGGCACGCCCTGGCCTTGTCTGGGGCCGATGCCCTGATGATCGGACGCGGAGCCATTGGTAAGCCGTGGCTGGCCGCCCAGATCGATGCGGCCTTTGTCGAAATGCCGTTTCGTTCGCCTGAGGGCGATGAGCTCGCCGACATTGTCTGCCGGCATTTCGCGGCCAGTCTCACCTTCTATGGCGATCATCTCGGACTGCGGATGTTCCGCAAGCATCTGGCCGGCTACATCGAAGCCTCCGCGCCCGCGAACGGGGAGCCGGTCAGGGCTGTTCGGGCGCGACTTTGTCGCCTGGACACGCCGGCGGAGGTCTACTCGGCGGTCGGCGCGCTCTGGGGTCGGTCGAGGCTCGCCGCATGAGGGATCGCCGCGCCTTGGCGACCTCATCGCCGAACATCGACGGTTACAAGCTCAGCGCCTTCGAACTCGGGCCCGACGCCGCCCTGTTGGTGGGGCCGGACGGCGCCCTGATGGCCGCCAATGAGGCGGCCGAAGCCTTGTTCGGACAGGGATTGGCGCTACTCAGCCGCGGCCGGTTGCACACAGCACTGCCGCCCGACTCGCCTCTTGTGACTCTGCTGGTCCGGTGCTCGGAAGATTCCGGCGTCATACGCGAACGCGGCCTCAATATCGAGGTCTTCGGCCGGCCGGCCTTCACCGCTGACGGTTCGGCTACGCCGCTTGGCGGGGGAGCCATCCTGCTCACCCTCGCAGTCAGAGGCGCCTCTCCGGGCGCCGAACGCGCGGCCGATGGCTTGCAGTCGGTGGTCGGTCTGGGCCGGATGCTGGCCCATGAAATCAAGAATCCCCTGGCGGGCATTCGTGGGGCCGCCCAGTTGCTCGAGTCGGGACTGGGAGCCGCCGACCTGCCTCTGGCCCAGCTCATCGTCGATGAGACCGAGCGCATTCGGCGTCTCGTGGACCGCATGGAGGTCCTCGCTGACGACGCCAACCCAGCTCGTCGGGCTGTCAACATCCACAAGGTGCTCGACCGTGTCCGCGCCTTGGCCGCCAATGGGTTCGCCGACGGGCTGACGATCAGCGAAGCCTATGATCCCTCCCTGCCCGCGGTTCTGGGCGAGGAGGATCAGCTGATCCAGGTGTTTCTCAACCTTATGAAGAATGCCGCGGAGGCTGCCCATGCGCGCGGCGACGGCGGCGGCGAGATCGGCATCGCCACAGCTTTTCGGCGCGGCGTGCGGCTAAGAAACGGCCTCGATGGGACGATTCATGCCACGCCACTTGAAGTGAAGATCTCGGACAATGGTCCGGGCATATCCGCGGCTTTGCGCGCTCATCTCTTCGAGCCCTTCGTCACAAGCAAGGATCACGGCGCCGGTATCGGCTTGGCGCTCGTCGCAAAGCTGGTCGCCGAACACGGTGGACTGGTGGATTTCGAGTCCGCGCCCGGGCGCACGGTATTCCGTGTCTTGTTGCCGATCGCGAGCGAGCCAGAATGGGAAGAGAATACATGAGCCGGGTTCATAAGATTCTCATCGCCGACGATGACGCCTCCATCCGGCTCGTGCTGTCCCAGGCATTCTCGCGCCTGTCCTATGAGGTCCGCGCGACCGGAAATGTCGCAACCCTTCTCAAGTGGGTTTCCGAAGGGGAGGGGGACCTGGTGATCACGGACGTGGTCATGCCTGACGAGAATATCTTCAAGGTCCTGCCTTTGATCCGCAAACAGCGCCCCAAGCTGCCGGTGATCGTCATGAGCGCTCAGAACACGCTGCTTACTGCTGTCAGCGCCGCCGAACTGGGGGTGTTCGATTATGTCCCCAAGCCGTTCGATCTCAATGACATCGTAGGCGTGGCGCGGCGGGCGATGGCGCCGCCCACCGACGGTGAAGCGGTCAAGGCGCAAATACGAGCAGCGCGCGACGAACGCCTGCCGCTGATCGGCCGTTCGGCCCCAATGCAGGACGTGTATCGGACGATTGCCCGCCTGGTCGGAGCGGATCTGACCGTGCTGATCCAGGGGGAGTCCGGCTCGGGCAAATCCCTGGTCGCCCGGTCGTTGCACGATCTCGGCCGCCGCCGCGACGGGCGTTTCGTGGCGATCAATCTCGGCGCCGTGCCCAGAGAGCAGGTGGATGCCGAGCTGTTCGGAAACTCCGATGGCGTTGCCGGCAAGCTGGCGGAAGCTGACGGCGGAACCCTTTTTCTGGATGAAATCAGCGATATGCCACTGGATTCTCAGATCCGGCTGTTGCGTGTATTCGATGGGGCCGAGCCCGTGGTCAACCCCAAGACCGGGCGCAGGAGCGATGTGCGGGTGATCGCCGCCACCAACCGGGATCTGCGCCGCTTGATCTCGCAAGGTCTGTTTCGCGAGGATTTGTATTTTCGTATCAACGTCGCCCCCCTCCGCCTGCCGCCACTGCGAGATCACCTCGACGACATCCCCGACCTGGCCCGCGCCTTCCTGCTGCGGGCCAATCGAGAGGGTTTGCCGTCCAAGACTATCGACCACGACGCCCTCGAACGGCTGAAGCGGCACGATTGGCCGGGCAATGTCCGCGAACTCGAAAATCTCATGCGGCGCATCTGCGCCCTCTACGCGGACGAAACGATCACCGCCCGGATTATCGAGCGGGAGCTCTCCGATCGCCTCGCGCCAACTGACGCCGAGGGACCCGTTACTCTGGCGAGCCTCGTCGAACGGCATCTTTCCTCGCAGTTCGCCAGCGAAGTCGACGGCCTGCCGCCGCCGGGTCTGTATGACCGTATCTTGGCCGAGGTGGAGCGCCCCCTTTTCGAGTTGACCCTAGCTGCGACGCGCGGGAATCAAGTTCGCGCCGCCGAGGTGCTCGGCATCAACCGCAATACGCTCCGAAAACGGATCCTCGATCTGGGCATCGATCCCGGGCGCTCCCGCCTTTGAACGAACTGAAGCTTCAGCGCCACAAGAGGTGTTGAGTTTGGGGCACAGTCCGTCCTAGATTCTCGGTATCATGCCGCGCGACTCCAACTCCGACGGGGCCCCTTTGCGGGGTCTGCTCGCATCGCGCACGGGGATGGGCGGGTGTTACGTCGCGGCGGTGCTGTTCACGGCCCTCGCGGTTTTTCTGGCTACCGCGCCCAGCCTGACCGGGCCGCTCGGACCCGCAAGTCCGGCGGTGCTCACCCTGCTCGGGTTGGCCTTCGCCGCCCTGGCGGCGCCGGCCGGCGGACTTTTCTGGCGGATGGTCGGCCTGCTTCGCGCCCGCTCCAGCGACGCGGGCGCGCGACTGCATATGCGATTCGTGTTGCTCTTCGCCTTGGCCGCCGTGGCGCCAGCGGTGATTGTCGCCCTGTTCTTTGGAGTGCTGGTCACTCGCGGCGTCGACAACTGGTTCAGCGCCCGCGTTCAAACGGTGGTGGAGAACTCCGCGACCGTGGCCAGGTCCTACATCGGCGAACAGAAGGCATTCATCAGCGGCCACCTGGCCGGAATGGCCCAGGCTCTCAACGTCGCCGCCCCGGCCCTGGCGGAGACCCCAGTGGCATTCTCACGCTTTCTTCGCGACCAGACCGCCGACAACGGATTTGCGGCCGCCTATCTCATCGATCGCGACGGCCGCGTTCTGGCCAGGGCCGAACGCGAGGAAGGCGCGCCGTTTCTCTATCCGCCGGCGTCGGCCTTCCAGGCCGCCGACGAAGGCGACGTGGACATGGTCGGCTTTGAGCAGGCCGATCTCTTTCGAGCCCTTTATCGCCTGCATGCCTATCCGGACGCCTATCTCTATGTTGTCCGCCCCGTCGATCGCGGCATCTTTCGCCACTTGCGACTCACCGAGGCTTCCCTGCTCGCCTATCGCCAAGCCGCGGCGAGCCGCTCGCGAATACGCGGAGCTTTCGCGGTCTCCTATATCGCAACCGTCCTTCTCGTGCTCGTCGGGGCGGTCTGGCTGGGCATGGAGGCGGCGGGCGCCATCGCCGCCCCGGTCGCCCGCTTGGTGCAGGCCGCCGGCCGGGTATCTGCGGGTGACCTCAGCGCCAGGGTCGCGATCGGCAGGGATCCGGAGGAGATCGCGGCGCTGTCTCGAGCCTTCAATCGAATGACCGGTGATCTGCAGGAGCAGCAGGAAGCCTTGCGAGCCGCCCACATCGAGGCCGAAACCCGGCGTCTTTTCACCGAGGCGGTCTTGCTCGGCGTGAGCGCCGGGGTGATCGGGCTCGACTCGCGAGGGGCGGTATCCGCCGTAAATCGCCAGGCGGCGCAGCTTCTCGCGCTGGCGCCGGGGAAGAATGAAGGCCGTCCACTCGCCGAGATCGCGCCGGAACTGGCTGTGGTGGCCGCCGCCGCCCAGTCCCAAGGCGGTGAGGCGGAAGAGGATGTCGACGTCACAAGGGGAGGGGAATCCCGTCGTCTGAGGGTCCGCGCGAGCCGAACGGCGCATGGCCTGGTCCTGACTTTCGACGATATCACCCGCCTTGTCGCAGCCCAGCGCAACGCCGCGTGGCGGGATGTCGCCCGTCGGATCGCCCATGAGATCAAGAATCCGCTCACGCCGATTCAGCTGTCGGCAGAGCGCCTCAAGCGTAAGTACCGCGATGAAATTTCGAGTGACGTGGAGACGTTTGACCGTTGCACGGACACAATCATCCGCCAGGTCGGCGACATCGGCCGGATGGTTGACGAATTCTCGGCCTTCGCGCGCATGCCAGCGCCGATTTTCGCGCCGCATGATCCGGCGGAACTCCTGCGCGAGGCGGTATTCGCCCAGAGGGTGGCCGATCCCGACGTCGCGATGGAAATCGGCGCGCTGCCCCGCGATCTCGTGCTTCAATGTGACGCCAGAATTGTCGGACAGGCCTTGACGAACGTCCTCAAGAACGCCGGAGAGGCTATCGCCGCGCGCCGTTCTGCTCAGCCGGGCCTCAACGGACGTATTCGGGCGGGCCTCCAAGCTCATGGGCGGCGTATCGATTTCGTGATCGAGGACAATGGGATCGGTCTGCCCGCCAAGGAACGGGATCGATTAACTGAGCCCTACGTCACCACGCGCGCCAAAGGGACCGGACTTGGTCTGGCGATCGTCAAGCGAATTCTCGAAGATCACGGCGGGGAACTCGTCCTCTCCGACGCCGACGAGCGTCCGGGCGCCCGAGTGCTGCTGTCGTTCCCGGCGCTCGGCGCCACCGACCGCGACGCCGATAGCAGGCATGAAGATCAGAAGGTGCGCGCATGAGCGGTGATGTGCTGGTGGTGGATGACGAGGCCGACATCCGCGATTTGGTGGCGGCGATCCTCCAGGATGACGGATATCAGGTTCGAACCGCCAAGGATTCCGAGAGCGCACTGGCGGCCATTCGAGCGCGCAAACCTTCGCTTGTCGTATTGGACATCTGGATGAGCGGCGGAGGCATGGATGGATTGGAATTACTCGATGTAGTCAAAAATCTCGACGCCGATCTGCCCGTGCTCATGATCTCCGGCCACGGCAACATCGAGACCGCCGTCAGCGCGATCAAACGGGGGGCCTACGATTTCCTGGAAAAGCCTTTCAAATCCGACCGCCTTCTGCTTCTCGTCGACCGAGCATTGGAGGCGGCCAATCTGAAGCGCGAAAACCGCAGGCTGCGCACCCAAGCGATCGTGCCGGATGGCATGCTGGGAGCGTCGCCGGCAGCCCAACAGCTTCGACAGATGATTGCCAAGGTGGCGCCGGCCAATAGTCGCGTCCTGATTTCGGGGCCGCCGGGAGCCGGCAAGGAAACCGCCGCGCGGCTGATCCACGCGGCGAGCCCAAGATCGCGCGGGGAGTTCGTCGCCATAAGCGCCGCCGGAATGACGCCAGGGCGAATGGATCTCGAGTTCTTTGGAGAGGAGGGGGCGGAGGGACGGCCGGCCAAGATCGGCGTCTTCGAGCGCGCCCACGGCGGCACCCTCTACATCGACGACGTCGCGGATATGCCTCGCGAAACCCAGAGTCGCATTCTGCGGGTGCTGGTGGAGCAACGCTTCCGCCGGATGGGCGGCGACACCGATGTGCAGGTCGACGTGCGAGTCGTTTCCTCGACATCGCGCGATCTTCGCGAAGAGATCGCCGCCGGTCGATTACGCGAGGATCTCTTCCATCGTCTCAATGTGGTCCCCCTGCGCGTGCCAGGTCTCGCCGAGCGCCGCGAGGACATTCCGGACCTCATCGACTATTACCTCGACCGCCTCAGCGCCGCCTCGGGTCTCCCCCGCCGCCGCTTGGCTAGTGACGCCTACGCAACCCTCCAAGTCCAGTCGTGGCCCGGGAATGTCCGTCAACTCAAGAACGTCGTGGAGCGCATCCTCATTCTGGCCGCCGGCGACCCAGGCGAGCCGATCACCGCCGAGATGCTGCCGCCGGACGCCAGCGGCGCCCCGGCGGCGGCCGGCCTGGCCGCTGAACGGATCATCGCCTTGCCGCTGCGCGAGGCTCGCGAGCTCTTCGAAAAGGAGTATCTCAATGCCCAGATCATACGTTTCGGCGGCAATATCTCCCGCACTGCTGGCTTCATCGGCATGGAGCGCTCCGCCCTCCACCGCAAGCTGAAGTCCCTGGGATTCGGCGGCCGGAATGGCGACGAGGGCGCCTGATGTCCCGCTTCGCCTATGTCAATCGGCGATTTGTCCGCCACGCGGAGGCCGCCGTTCACATCGAGGACCGCGGTTATCAATTCGGCGACGGCATCTATGAGGTGTGGGCGGTCGCCGATGGACGGCTCAACGACGCGGCCGGTCACTTCGACCGTCTGGAGCGCAGTCTTGGCGAGCTTCGCATCACCGCGCCGATGGCGCGAGGGCCTCTGGAGATCATCCTGCGCGAAACGGTTCGGCGCAACCGCCTCGTCGACGGCCTGCTGTATCTGCAGGTGACCCGCGGCGTCGCCCGCCGTGATCACCCCTTCCCCGATCCGACGCCCGCTCCATCGATCGTGATCACCGCCAAGTCCGTCGATCGAGGTCAGGGGGAGAGTAAGGCGGCCAATGGCGTGGCCGTGATCACCGTGCCGGAGAGCCGCTGGGCGCGCTGCGACATCAAGACGGTGAACCTGCTTCCGAATGTTCTGGCCAAACAGGCGGCCAAGGAGGCGGGCGCCTACGAAGCCTGGTTCATCGATGATCTCGGATTCGTCACCGAGGGCTCGTCCACCAACGCCTGGATCGTCGACGGGGATGGGGTGCTTCGGACCCGCGACATCCAGGCCAACATCCTGCGTGGAGTGACTCGCGCCAGCCTGCTCCGCGTCGCCGCCGAACTGGGATTGCGGATCGAGCAGGCGCCGTTCAGTGTCGACGACGTCAAGGCGGCCCAAGAGGCCTTCATCACCGGCGCCAGCACTCTGGTAACCCCGGTAGTTCGCCTTAATGGACGTCCGGTCGGCGACGGCGAACCCGGCCCGGTGGCAAAACGCCTGCGCGAACTCTATATCGCCGAGGCGCGTCGCGGCGCGCTCTAGCCCGCACACGCCTGTTCAAGCGACATCTCAGTCGCCCCACAACCACAACGGAAGGGACGTCAACCCATGCCGATCGACAAAAGACAAAACCTACAGGACACGTTTCTCAATGCGGTGCGCCGGGCCAAGACGCCGCTGACCATTTTCCTGGTCAACGGCGTGAAACTTCAGGGCGTGGTGAGTTGGTTCGACAGCTTTTGCGTGCTGCTGCGCCGCGATGGCCAGGCGCAGCTGGTCTACAAACACGCCATCTCGACGATCATGCCCGCCCAGCCAGTCCAGCTTTATGAGCCGGCTGCCGAAGACGATGAAGACGGCGATTGAATTCGGTCGACCAAAGAACCCCTGTCCAGACCGCCCTGGTCATACATCCCGCTCGACGGGGTGGGGCGGCCCCACGCGCGCCTGACGCCCGCCTCCAGGAAGCCTCGGGTCTCGCCCGCGCCCTCGACCTCGAGATCGCCCAAGCTCTGATCGCCCCTCTGCGCGCGCCGACGCCAGCAACTCTCTTAGGCCCGGGCAAGGTCGTTGAACTCGGCGAGCTGTGCCGAGCGCTGCATGTCGACGTGGCGGTGGTCGATGACGCCCTCACTCCGATCCAGCAACGCAATCTCGAGCGAGCCTGGCAGGTCAAGGTGATCGACCGCACCGGCCTTATCCTGGAGATTTTCGCGCGCCGCGCCCGGACCCGCGAAGGCCGGCTTCAGGTCGAGTTGGCGCGGCTCGATTATGAGCGGTCGCGCCTGGTGCGCACTTGGACCCACCTCGAGCGCCAGCGCGGTGGCTTCGGTTTCCTGGGCGGTCCGGGCGAGACCCAGATCGAGGCCGATCGCCGCCTCATCGTCGAGCGAATGGTGAAACTCAAAGCCGAGTTGGCCGACGTCCGGCGCACGCGTGGACTGGCGAGACGGGCGCGAAAGCGGGTTCCCTACCCGACCATCGCCCTGGTCGGCTACACCAACGCCGGCAAGTCGACCCTCTTCAATCGCCTCACCAACGCCAAAGTCCTGGCCAAGTCGATGCTGTTCGCGACGCTCGACCCGACCTTGCGGCGCGTACGCCTGCCCGGCGGCCGCCCAGCCATAGTGTCGGACACGGTCGGGTTCATCTCCGATCTGCCGCACGAGCTAGTCGAGTCATTCCGGGCGACACTCGATGAGGTGCGCGAGGCGGACATCATCCTGCACGTCCGCGATATCGCCTCTCCTCACGCCGAGGCGCAGGCGGGTGATGTCGCCAAGGTGCTCGAAGAGCTCGGTTTGGGCGGCGAGGCCGAGCGGCGGATCCTCGAGGTATGGAACAAGATCGACCTGGTGGAGCCCGAACTTCTCCCGGACATCGTTCTGCGGGCCCGCCGCGCCGGCGCCGCGCCGGTTTCGGCCGTCACCGGCGAAGGTATGGAACACCTTCTGGGCTGCTTGGCCCTCCTGATCGACGACAGTCCCGAAATCATATTGCACCTCGCTCAGTCCGACGGCGAGGCCCTGGCCTGGCTCTATCGCCACGGCCGCGTGACCGCCCGGGAGGATGAGGAGGGTGGCACGCGCGTGCGGGCCCGATTGGACGCTCAAGCCTTGGGCCGTTTCCAGCAAATGCGGCCGCACGTCAAAGCTACCGCGGGTTAGCGGATCGCCCGATCCGCAGCCCGGGCCTCGTCCCACAGGCCGTCCATTTCTTCGAGCGTCGACTGATCCGGGGTTCTTCCATCTTCGGCCAAGCGCCTTTCGATGTGCCCAAACCGCCGAACAAACTTGGCATTGGTGGCCCGAAGCGCGTCGTCGGGATCGATGTCGAGCGCGCGGGCGATATTGGCGCAGACGAAAAGGACATCGCCCAACTCAGCGCCGATGCGCGTCCTGTCGCCTGCGGCGACCTCGGCCTCTAGTTCGCCCACTTCCTCGTGGAGCTTGGCCATGACTTCGCCGAGACTCGGCCAGACGAATCCGACCCGCGCGGCTCGCGCTGAAAGCTTCACGGCCCGAGTCAGGGCGGGGAGGGTGACCGCTACGGCATCCAGCCAACTCTCACCCCTTGCCGCTCGCTCCTTGGCTTTGGCCTCTTCCCAGGCCAGCGTCTGCTCAGCCGAGGACCTCATCTTGACCTCGCCGAAGACGTGAGGATGGCGCCTAATCATCTTCTCGGTGATCGCCCGGGCAACGTCCTCGAAGGCAAAAGCCCCAAGTTCTTCGGCAATGCGGGCGTGGAAAACCACTTGCAACAGAAGGTCGCCGAGCTCCTCCTCGAGATCTGTCATGTCGCCACGCTGGATCGCGTCCGCGACTTCGTAAGCCTCCTCGATGGTGTAAGGGGCGATGGTGGCGAAGGTCTGCTCGAGATCCCAGGCGCAGCCGCCTTGTGGATCGCGCAGGCGAGCCATGACTTCGAGCAGCTCGTCGATGGCGCTGGCAGGGATGGGGGCGGTCACCCCGCGAGGCGGTCGTGCGCCGACATCAGTCGCCAGCCTTCAGGACGTAGAATTTCCAGCGGCGAGAACCTCGCCTTGTAATCCATCTTGTCGCTGCCGCTGACCCAATAGCCAAGGTACAGATAGGGCAGTGTGAGCCGCCGCGCCTCGATGAGGTTGTCGAAGATCACGAACGAACCGGGGCTGTTGCGGGCGAACGACTGATCGAAAAAGCTGTAGACGAGCGAGAGTCCATCGGCGAGACGGTCGACCAGGGCGCAGGCCGCCAGCATGCCCGGCCCTCCGTCGGGCCATGCGGTCCGGTACTCCACCATGTGGGTGCGCACCGCGGTGTCCTCGACCATGGCCACATAGTCCGGCCACGTCATGTCGGCCATGCCTCCGCCGGGATGACGGGTGGCGAGATAGCCGCGCAAGAGATCGAATTGCTCGCGCGTCGCCTCGGATTCGACGACGTGGCGGGTGAGGCCGGCGTTGCGCGCCAGAACCCTTCGTTCGGATCTCGAGAACACGTAATCGAAGACCGGCAGACGGGCCGACATGCAGGCGGCGCAGTTTTCGCACGCCGGGCGATAGGCGATATTCTGCGACCGCCGGAAACCGCCTTGCGTCAGAGTGTCGTTCACGGCCGCTCCATCGAGCATGGGCAAATGGGCGAAGACCTTGCGTTCTTCGCGGCCAGGCAGGTAGGGGCAAGGCGACGGCGCGGTGAGAAAGAATCGCAACTGACGCGTTGGGAAATGCTGGGTCACAAGAAGGAAACGCCCTTCGCCAATTCCTGAACTGGCGCCGATTAATGGACAGGTCGGGCGGTTGCGCAAGACACGCGACCCCGGGAATGTAGGGGCCCGCCGAACGCGGTCATCGAACCGCGCCGCCGTGTTGCTCTAAGAGAAGGAAACTTCACATGAAAATCGGATTCGTCGGATTGGGTGTCATGGGCGCTCCGATGGCGGGACATTTGGTCGCGGCTGGCCACGAGGTGGTCGGCTTCAACCGGAGCCCCGAAAAGGCGCGGGCCTGGGCCGAAAAGCACCACGGCGCAGCCGCCGATTCGCTCCTGGAGGTCGCGCGCGGGCGCGATTTCATCGTCCTATGTGTCGGGACCGATTCAGACGTTCGCGAAGTGGTCGGCGCTATGCTGAACGACTTGCGGCCGGGCGCCATCCTCATCGACCATACCACTACCTCGGCAGGCCTTGCGCGGGATATGGCTGCGGCCGTCGAGGCCCGCGAATGCCGGTTCCTAGACGCTCCGGTGTCGGGGGGACAGGCCGGGGCGGAGAAGGGCCAGCTTTCGGTAATGCTTGGCGGTGACGAGGCGGCTGCAGCCGCCGCTGAACCAGTGATCCGAGCCTATTCCAAAGCGGTGAAAAGGATGGGCGGACCTGGCGCCGGCCAACTGACGAAAATGGTCAATCAGATCTGTATCGCCGGGGTGGTGCAGGGCGTGGCCGAAGCGGTGGGCTTCACGGCCCGCGCCGGGCTCGATCCTCAGCTCGTCTACGAGGCGATTTCTCAGGGAGCGGCCCAGTCCTGGCAGATGGACAATCGCTGGGCGACCATGGCTCGTGGCGAATTCGAGTTCGGGTTTGCGGTGGACTTGATGCGCAAGGACCTCGGCCTAGTCCTTGCCGAGGCCCGCGGCAACGGGGCCCGCCTCGAGATCACCGCCCTGGTCGATCAGTTCTACGCCGAAATACAGGCCATGGGCGGTCGCCGATGGGATACCTCGAGCTTGGCGGCGCGACTGCAAAAGGCAGTCTAACCGGCGAGCAGCCGCGCGGCTTTTGGAGCGAAATAGGTGATGACCCCGGCGGCGCCCGCCCGCTTGAATGCGGTCAAACTCTCAATGATCGCCCGCTCCTCGTCGATCCATCCCGCTTCGCCGGCGGCGCGGATCATGGCGTATTCGCCGGAGACTTGAAAAGCGAAGGTCGGCATGGCGAAAGTCTCGACCACGCGACGAACGATATCGAGATACGGCAGGCCGGGTTTGACCATCACCATGTCGGCGCCTTCGGCGATGTCCAGGGCCACCTCGCGCAGGGCTTCCTCGGCGTTGGCTGGGTCCATCTGATAGGTCGCCTTGTCAGGCGGATTGACCACCGATCCGCCGCCGAGCTGTCCCGAACCGATTGCCTCGCGATAGGGACCATAGAAGGCCGAGGCGTACTTGGCCGCATAGGACATGATCAGGGTGTCGGCGAATCCGTCGCTCTCCAGCGCCTGTCGCAGTGCGCCCACTCGGCCATCCATCATATCGGATGGAGCCAGGATATCGCACCCGGCGCTGGCCTGCATCAGGCCCTGTTCGACGAGGCGCTCGATGGTGGCGTCGTTGTGGACCTTGCCCCTCTCGATCACGCCGTCATGACCGTGGTCTGTAAAGGGATCCAGAGCCACGTCGCACATGATGCCGACCTCGGGAGCGGCGTCCTTCATGGCCTTGACCGCTCGCGCGACCAGGCCAGCCGGATCGGCCGCCAAGGATCCCCTGGCATCCTTGCGGGAGCCGTCGATGTGCGGGAACACCGCGATCGCCGGGATCCCCAAGGTCCGCGCCTCGCGAGCCGCCCGCGCCGCACCCACGATACTCAGGCGATCAACACCGGGCATGGCCAAGACGGCATCGTTCTTGCCGCCCTCGTGGACCACGATGGCCCAAATTAGATCGGCCGGGACCAGGAGGTTTTCGCGCACCAGGCGCCGGGTCCATTCGGCCTGCCGCAGCCGGCGCATCCGCAGAGCCGGGTAGGGGGCCAGCGGCGGCGTGCTCATCGAACTCATCCTCGGCTCCAAAGTCGCGACGGTGCCCCGCTTTGGCTGACGGCGCCGGGCGAGGCAAGGGCGGCGGTTCGCCCTGACTTCCCCGGAAACCTGCGCTATGGAATGGGCGCGAGTTCGGTCGAAAATGGGGAGAAAATGATGAGACGTCGTGAATTCAGCTCACTTTTAGCCGCCTTGGCGGTCGCCGGCACAATGGCTTTCCCCGCGCTCAGCGCTCCGGCCAACATTGTCGCCGCTATCGCCGATCCTGGCCGAACCCAGGACGATCGTGATCGCGATGCGGCGCGAAAGCCTGAAGACATGCTGGCCTTCGCCGGCGTCGAGCCGGGCCAGACCGTGGTCGACCTCCTGCCGGGCAGCGGCTATTTCACCCGCCTGTTTTCGGTGGCTGTGGGACCCAAGGGCAAGGTCTACGCCTTCATTCCCACCGAAGTCGCCAAGTTCGCCAAGGCGCCGCTGCCGCCCAGCGGTTCCTCGCCAGATCCCAAGCACCCCAACGTCGTCGACTTGGTCGCGCCCATCGCCCAGTTCGCCATCCCTGCCCGCGCCGACATCGTCTGGACCAGCCAGAACTACCATGACCTCCATGATCCATTCATGGGTCCGGCCGACATCCCCGCCTTCAACGCCGCGGTCTTCAATGCCTTGAAACCCGGTGGTTTATTTGTCGTCCTTGATCACGCCGCCATGGATGGCTCTGGCCTTTCGGCGACGAACACCCTGCACCGGATCGATCCCGCGGTTGTTAAAAAGGAGGTGACCGCCGCGGGCTTCGTGTTTGCCGGAGAAAGCAAAGTGCTCAGAAACTCCGCCGATCCGCGCACCGCCCTCGTCTTCGACAAATCGATCCGTGGCCACACAGATCAATTCGTCTACAAGTTCAGAAAACCTTGATAAGCACATGAACACGATTGGGATCATTGGACTGGGAGCCATGGGCGGCGGGATGGCGGCGAACCTCGCCAAGTCCGGGGCGCGGGTGCTCGCTTTCGATGTTTCCGCCGCGACCCTGGCCAAGGCGAAGAGCTCCGGTTGCGAGGTCGCCGGCAGCGCTGCGGCGGTGGCCGAGGCAGACGTTATCATCACCATGCTTCCGGCCGGCAGCCACGTGCGCGAAGTGTGGCTCGGCGAGCTGCTTCCCAATGCCCACAACGACTCGCTGCTGATCGATTGTTCGACCATTGACATCGAGAGCGCTCGCGCCGTGCATCGAGCTGCAGCCACCGCCGGGCTTGCCGCCGCCGACGCGCCGGTCTCAGGCGGGGTCATGGCCGCAGACGCCGGAACCCTGGCCTTCATGGTCGGCTGCGAAGATGCAGTGTTCTCCCGTGTCGAGGACGCCCTCAAACCCATGGCCAAGACCGTGATTCATGCCGGCGCCCCGGGCGCGGGTCAGGCCGCGAAGATCTGCAACAACATGCTGCTGGGGATTTCGATGCTCGGCGTCGCTGAGGCTTTCGCGCTGGCGGAAAAGCTGGATTTGGCTCCGGCCCGGTTCTTTGAAGTCGCCAGCCAGTCATCTGGGCAATGCTGGTCTCTGTCCAGCTATTGCCCCTGGCCAGGGCCGGTCCCGACTGCGCCGTCCAATCGGAACTATGAGGGTGGGTTCCTGACGTCGCTGATGCTCAAGGATCTCAAGCTCGCCCAGGCGGCGGCGGCCGGCGCCGGGGCCGCGACCCCACTCGGGGCCCAAGCCGAGGCGCTCTATGCGCTCTTTGATAGCCTGGGCTATGGCAGCAAGGACTTTTCGGCCGTGCTGCAGCTGATGAGGGGAAAGCTCGCCGAGCTCTAGATCCTCGGGGCCGCCGGACACGCTCGTGGGATAATATTGGCGCCGATGCATCCCCATCGGCTGAAATGCGTTTCTGCAACGTCGGATCGGGGCGACAACCAGCAAGGTCGTGTGCAGGGGATGCCGATGTCATTAGCTGTCGCCGAAATCGAGGAAGGCCCAGCCGGGGCGACGAAAATCGAGAAAAGCTTCGAAAGCCTTTTGCACCTCTTGAACGCGAAGAGCGCGACGATTGGCGTGATCGGTCTTGGCTATGTAGGTCTTCCGCTTGCCCTGGCCACTGCCAAGGGCGGGCTTAGGACCATCGGATTTGAGGTGGATTCCTCAAAAGAGGAGAAGATTTCCGGCGGCGAATCTTACATCGGCACCGTCTCCAGCGATGAGTTGGCCGGCGCGGTGAAAATCGGCCGGCTGAGCGCCACCACAGATTTCGATCGGCTGGCAGAGTGCGACGTGATCGTCGTCTGCGTGCCAACCCCACTCAACAGCCATCGCGATCCGGATCTGTCGTTCATTGAGACCACCGCCCGCGCTATCGCCGGGCGGCTACGTCCAGGGCAGCTGGTGGTGCTGGAATCCACGACTTATCCAGGCACGACCCGTGAAGTGCTCAAGCCGATCCTCGAAAGTTCGGGCCTGACGGCGGGCGAGGACTTCTTTGTCGGCTTCTCTCCCGAACGGGAAGATCCAGGCAATAAGGCTTTTGAGACGGTGAACACGCCCAAGATCGTGGCGGGCGATGGGCCCCTCGCCAAGGAGCTTGTGGTCGCGTTTTATTCCAGTGTGGTCGAACAGGTGGTGCCTGTGTCGTCGCCCGAAGTGGCCGAGGCCGCCAAGATTACCGAGAATGTTTTTCGCGCGGTGAACATCGCCCTGGCGAACGAATTGAAGATCATCTACGGCGCGCTCGGCCTAGATGTGTGGGAGGTGATCGAAGCGGCGAAGACCAAGCCATTTGGCTATATGCCGTTCTATCCCGGCCCCGGCCTTGGCGGCCACTGCATTCCCATCGACCCTTTCTACCTGACTTGGCGGTCGCATGAATTTGGTGTCTCGACCCGGTTCATCGAGCTTGCCGGCGAAATCAACACCTCGATGCCGCGTCGCGTCCTGGATGTCGTCGCGCGAAGCCTCGACGAAAGACTGAAGCGGCCACTGAGTACGTCCAACATCCTGCTCATTGGTTTGGCTTACAAGAAGGACGTGGACGACACACGGGAGAGCCCCTCATTCGAACTCATGCGCCTGCTCGAAGAGCGCGGCGCTACCGTGGCCTTCCATGATCCCCACGTGCCCGAAATCCCGTTCGTGCGCAAACATCCGGGGTTTGCCGGCCGGCAATCAGTGGCGCTGACTGAGCAATCAGTGCTGGCATGCGACGCCGTGCTCATCGCGACGGACCACGATCAGGTGGATTATGGCCTGCTGGCGCGGGCCAAGCTGATCATAGATACGCGTAATGCGATGCAGCGAAGGGGCTTGACAGCCAGCAACGTCATCAAGGCGTAGGCAGCGATCATCAGGGGAAGGTTCGACCCTGGAAAGCGCTCTGGGCCGCCCACATATCAGGGCATGGATGACAGGCAGGGCGGTTCGTGCCAAGAGACTTCCGCGGGCCAGTCGGAGCGAGCCATGGACTACAAGGCGGCATTCGCCAGCGCCGTCGAACAGGTGCGGGGCGAAGGGCGATACAGAGTTTTCGCCGACCTCAAACGCCATCGCGGCGCTTTTCCGATGGCGACCTGGACGCCGCCGTCCGGAGCGCCGCGCGAAGTGGTCGTGTGGTGTTCCAACGACTACCTCGGTCAGGGCCAGAACCCGGTCATACTGAAGGCCATGCACGAGGCTATCGACGAAGCCGGCTCAGGCTCGGGCGGCACGCGCAACATCTCGGGCACCACGCACTACCACGTGGAGCTGGAGGCCGAACTCGCTGACCTGCACGGCAAGGAGGCTTCGCTCCTCTTCACGTCCGGCTATGTCTCCAACGAGGCCGCGTTGGCGACGCTGCAGAAGATACTCCCCGGCCTGATCATCTTCTCCGACGAATTGAACCACGCCTCGATGATCGCCGGCATTCGCCACGGCGGCGGCCCGCGCAAGGTCTTCCGCCACAACGATCTTGTCCATTTGGAGGAGCTGCTCGCCGCGGCGCCGGCAGAGGCTCCCAAGCTGGTGGCCTTCGAGAGCGTCTACTCTATGGATGGCGACATCGCCGACGTCAGGGGGACGGCCGCCCTGGCCAGGAAGTACAGCGCGCTGACCTATCTCGACGAGGTGCATGCTGTTGGTCTCTATGGTCCTCGCGGCGGAGGGGTCTCCGAGCGTGACGAGGTGGCTGATCAGATCGACATCATAGAGGGCACTCTCGGGAAGGCCTTCGGTGTCATGGGTGGCTACATCGCCGCCGACGCCACCTTAATCGACGCGATCCGCTCCCACGCCAGCGGGTTTATTTTCACGACCTCCCTGCCTCCGGCCCTCACCGCCGGCGCCCTGGCCAGCATTCGTTGGCTGAAAGTCCACGACGAGGTGCGCCAAAGCCATCAGGAGCGCGCGGCCAGCCTCAAGGCGCGGATGCGCGCCGCCGGCCTGCCGGTGATGGGCTCGGTAAGCCACATCGTGCCGATTCTGGTCGGCGACCCGGTCCATTGCAAACTCGTGTCGGACATGCTGCTCACCGATCACGGCATCTATGTTCAGCCGATCAACTATCCCACCGTGCCCCGGGGCACGGAGCGGCTGCGCTTCACGCCCACCCCGTTCCACACCGACACGATGATGGACGACCTGGTGACCGCCCTGGAGGCCTTGTGGGCGAGGTGCAACATTCAGCGCCTCGGCGGTTTCGCGGCCTGAGCCCTTCGCGGCGGTTGACCCTCGCTGGGTGAGGTCTAAGACGCCCGCTCAATCCCTGGCGTCGCAAGGAGCCGAGTCGTGAGCATCACCGCAGTGGCGTCTTCGCACGCCAGCCAATCCTTGCTCAGTGCCGCGCTCGGCGAAGCCGACGCCGCCGTCGCGGCGTCCATCGGTCGCGAATTTCGCCGCCAACAGGACCAGATCGAGCTCATCGCCTCCGAAAACATTGTCTCTCGGGCGGTGCTCGAAGCTCAGGGATCGGTGCTGACCAACAAATACGCCGAGGGTTACCCCGGACGCCGCTACTATGGCGGCTGCGAGTTCGTCGACGAAGTCGAGACGCTAGCCATCGAGCGCGCCAAGGCTCTCTTCGGAGCGGAATGGGCCAACGTTCAGCCGCACTCCGGCTCGCAAGCGAACCAGGCGGTGTTCATGGCGCTGATGAAGCCGGGCGACACCTTCATGGGGATGGACCTGGCCGCCGGCGGGCACCTCACGCACGGAAAATCGATCAACCAGTCGGGCAAGTGGTTCAATCCGGTAGCCTACACCGTCCGCACCCAGGACCAGATCATCGACTATGAAGGCCTCGCCGAGATCGCCCTGGAGACCAAACCCAAGCTAATCATCGCCGGCGGATCTGCCTATAGCCGGACGATTGACTTCGCCCGCTTCCGGGAAGTGGCCGACAGCGTGGGCGCCTATCTGATGGTCGACATGGCGCATTTCGCCGGCCTGGTGGCGGCTGGGTTGTTCCCCAACCCGCTTCCGCATGCTCACGCGGTGACCACCACCACCCACAAGACTCTTCGCGGGCCGCGCGGTGGAATGATCCTCTCCAATCACCTGAAGCTCGCCAAGAAGATCGATTCAGCGGTCTTCCCGGGAATTCAGGGCGGTCCCTTGATGCATGTGATCGCCGCCAAGGCCGTGGCCCTGGGCGAGGCTCTGCGCCCGGAGTTCAAAGACTATGGTCGGCGGGTGATCGACAATGCCCGAGCCATGGCCGATGCGTTGATGGCGGCGGGCATGGATATCGTCTCCGGCGGCACCGACAGCCATCTCATGCTGGTCGACCTCAGGCCCAAAGGGGTTACCGGCAAGGCGGCCGAGGCCAGTCTGGAACGCGCCAACATCACCTGCAACAAGAACGGTATTCCCTTCGATCCGGCCCCGCCGGCCATCACCTCGGGCCTGCGGCTGGGAACTCCGGCTGGGACCACGCGCGGATTTGGGGAGGCCGAGTTCCGCCGGGTCGGCAAGCTGATCGCCGAGGTCATCGACGGCCTGGCGGCCAATGGGGAAGAAGCCAATGAGGCTGTCGAGGCCAGGGTACGCGGCGAAGTGCGAGACTTGACCAGCCGGTTCCCGATCTACATCTGAGCCGAGACGGCGAGCTCGAGGAAGGGGCCCATCATGCGTTGCCCGTTCTGTGGCGAGCTCGAAAGTCAGGTCAAGGACAGTCGTCCCTCCGAAGACGGAGCGGCCATACGGCGCCGTCGTCAGTGCCCTGAGTGCGGCGGCCGTTTCACGACCTTCGAACGCGTTCAGTTGCGCGAGCTGACCATTCTCAAACGATCAGGGCGGCGCGCCCCCTTCGATCGCGAGAAGCTTGTCCGGTCGATCTCGATCGCCACCCGCAAGCGGCCGGTGGATCCGGACCGTCTCGAGCGGATGGTCAACGGCATCGTCCGCCAGCTCGAGAGCATGGGCGAGACCGAACTGGCCTCCCACGTGGTCGGGGAGATGGTCATGAAGGCGCTCAAGACCCTAGATGACGTGGCCTACGTCCGCTACGCATCGGTTTACCGCGACTTTCGCCAGACCGAGGATTTCGCCAAATTCCTCAACGACGAGGGGCTGGCCGAAGAGCACGAGACATGAGCCGTGCGGCCTGGCCCGGCCGTTCGGTGGCCCGGCTGGCGGCTGTTCAGGCCCTCTATCAGATGGACGTTTCCGGCCATGGAGCCGAAACGGTGGTCCGCGAGTTCCACGATTACCGCTTCGATCGCGAAATGGAAGGCGAGCGTTTGGCCGCCGCCGACGAGGATTGGTTCGCCCGGGTCGTGCGCGGTGTGACTACCGATCAGATCGCAATTGATCGCAACATTCGTCTGCGCCTTGCCGCCGGTTGGAAACTCGAGCGGTTGGACGCCACCGTGCGCGCCATACTCAGGTCCGGGACATTCGAGCTTATCCGACAATCCGATGTGCCTATCGAAGTAGTCATCGACGAATACGTAGAAATCGCCAAGTCGTTCTTCGAGGGGCCCGAGGCCGGATTCGTGAACGCCGCCCTCGACGCAATCGCCGCCGATGTCCGGCCCGGTTGACGAGTTCGCCTGGATTGCTTCCCTGCGCCCCCTTACCGGCGGCGATCGACGGGCGCTCGACCTCGCCGACGATGCGGCGGTCCTGCCGGGGCGGCCCGGATTCGATCTGGTGATGTCCAAGGACGCCATGGTCGAGGGCGTTCATTTCCCAACTGGCGAAACTGCCGACGTCATCGCCCGCCGGCTCCTGCGCACCAGCCTCTCCGACCTCGCCGCCAAGGCCGCCGAACCTTTTGGTTATCTGCTCCTAACCGCCTGGCCTCATCATCGTGGCGAAGGCGACCGCCAGGCGTTTCGCGCCGGGTTGGAGGCGGATGGTCTTGAATTTGGGGTCGTCCTGATAGGCGGCGACACGGTCTCTACGCCAGGTCCAATGATAGTCTGCGCCACGGTGCTCGGCTGGGCTGAGCAGGGCAGGGCGGTGTTGCGTTCGGGCGCTCGCGCCGGCGACGCGCTCGTCGTCTGCGGGCAGATCGGCGACGGCTGGCTGGGATTGCAAGCAGTTCAGGGGGCTCTGGCGGACCCCGATGGGGTCCTGGCCGCCCGTTACCGCTTCCCGGCGCCTCTCTTCGCTATGCGCCAAGTCCTGGCGGAGCAGGTAAACGCAGCCGCCGATGTCTCCGACGGCTTGATCGCGGATGCCGCCCATGTGGCTGAAGCAAGCGGACTGGGCCTTAGTCTCGAGTTGAATGACATTCCGCTCTCGGCCGAAGGGCGCGCCTGGCTCGCCGGTCATGTCACGCCAGAAGCCGCCCTGTTGATACTGGCCGTCGGCGGCGACGACTACGCAATCGTCTGTGCGGTGGACCCCAGCCGGCTGGCCAGCATGCTCTCCGCCGCCAGGGCGGCGAATGTGCCCGCCGCGCGGGTCGGGACTTTCGAGCCGATACCGGGCACGAGGATCACCTTGGCCGGCCGCCCGGTCACGCCGGGGACGACGGGCTGGCGCCATTCGTAACTCGGCTTGCTTTGCGAGGCCGCTTTTGGCAGTTTCCCGCGACTTTTCCGGGCGCGGCTACTCGCCGGCTCATCTTTCCGGGCCCCCGGGCCCGAATCATCTATGCGTGACCGAGCGGCGTTAATGCCGGCTTCGACGCGAATCTTGGGGCGTCTGCGAATATGAATTTGGTTCTCGAGCTGGTGATCGGCGCCGGCCTTCTGGCGGTGCTCTATGGCGTGCTGCAAACCGCGTCCCTGCTACGCGCCTCGGCCGGCAGTGATAAGATGCAAGAGATCGCCGCGGCGATCCAGGAAGGCGCCCAGGCTTATCTGCGCCGGCAATACACGACGATCGCCATCGTCGGAGCTGTGATCCTGGCGGTGATTTTTTTCCTGATCGGCAAGGCCGAGGCGCTCGGCTTCCTGATCGGGGCGACTCTTTCCGGCGCGGCGGGCTTCGCCGGCATGCTGATCTCGGTCAGAGCCAATGTCCGCACGGCGCAGGCCGCGTCGAGCAGTCTCGCCGCCGGCCTGTCGTTGGCCTTTCGCTCGGGTGCGGTGACTGGAATGCTCGTCGCGGGTTTCGCGCTCCTTGGCGTGGCCGGTTACTACGCGATTCTCACCGGCGTCTTTGGCCTGGAAAACACCAGCCGCGATGTGATCGATTCCCTGGTCGCCCTTGGCTTTGGGGCTTCGCTGATTTCGATCTTCGCTCGACTGGGCGGCGGTATCTTCACCAAGGGCGCCGACGTGGGCGGGGATATGGTCGGCAAGGTCGAGGCTGGGATCCCCGAGGATGATCCGCGGAACGCCGCCACCATCGCCGACAACGTTGGCGACAACGTCGGTGACTGCGCGGGCATGGCCGCCGACCTGTTCGAGACCTATGCCGTCACGACCGTCGCGACGATGGTGCTGGCGGCGATATTCTTCCGCGGTCTGCCCTATGTGGGCGACATGATGCTTTTGCCCCTTGGTATCTGCGGCGTGTGCATCGTCACCTCGATTATCGGGGCCTTCGCCGTGCGCCTGGGCAAGAACAACAACATCATGGGCGCTCTCTACCAAGGCCTGATCGTCACCGGTGTTCTCTCCATCGGCGCTGTCTGGTGGGTGATCCATTCCCTGGTTCCGGCCGGCGGCGTTCAGGTCCTCGACAAGCTGGTCGGGCCGACCGCGCTGTTTTACTGCGGCCTGGTCGGCCTGGCTGTCACGGCAGCCATCGTGGTGATCACCGAGTACTACACCGGAACCAACTATCGGCCGGTGAAGTCGATCGCGCAGGCCTCGGTTTCGGGCCACGGCACGAACGTCATCCAAGGTCTGGCCATGTCGCTGGAAGCCACCGCCCTGCCGGCCCTGGTGATCATCGTCGGGATCGTCCTGACCTATCAGTTCGCCGGGCTCTTCGGGGTCGCCGTCGCCACCACCACCATGCTCTCCCTGGCCGGCTTCATCGTCGCTCTCGACGCCTTCGGTCCGGTCACCGACAACGCCGGCGGCATCGCTGAAATGGCTGGTTTGCCCCATGAGGTGCGGGTTTCCACTGATGCTCTCGACGCGGTGGGCAACACCACCAAGGCTGTGACCAAAGGCTACGCCATCGGCTCGGCGGGCCTCGGCGCTCTGGTGCTCTTCGCTGCCTACACCCAGGACCTGAAGTATTTCTCGGCGAATTCCGACCAGTTCCCGTACTTCACCGGCATGGGCTCGGTCACATTCGATCTCTCCAACCCCTACGTAGTGGTGGGCCTCCTGTTCGGCGGTCTGCTCCCCTTCCTGTTTGGAGGTCTCTCCATGACAGCAGTTGGCCGGGCGGCGGAGTCCGTGGTGGCCGAGGTTCGCCGTCAGTTTCGGGAAAATCCAGGGATCATGACCTATGAGGTCAAGCCGGAGTACGGCCGGGCCGTCGACATTCTGACCCGTTCGGCGATTCGCGAAATGATCGTCCCCTCGCTGCTACCGGTGGCTTCGCCGGTGGTCTTGTTCTTTGTGATCGAGCTCATTGCCGGGAGAGCCAATGCCTTTTCGGCCCTCGGAGCCATGCTGATGGGGGTGATTGTCACCGGCCTTTTCGTCGCCATTTCGATGACTTCTGGCGGGGGCGCCTGGGACAACGCCAAGAAGCTGATCGAAGAAGGCCATTTTGGCGGAAAGGGCTCCGAGGCCCACAAGGCTGCGGTGACCGGCGATACCGTCGGCGACCCCTACAAGGATACTGCGGGACCGGCGGTCAATCCGATGATCAAGATCACAAACATCGTCGCCCTGCTGCTCCTAGCCGTTCTCGCCCACGGGGTGGTGCATTAGCCGGCCGAACTCTACCTGATGGCTTCGTTCATGACCGCGCCGATGATCTTGGCGCGATCGGCGCGCAACTGACTGGTCAGGGTCTTCACGTCATCGACGTAGGTGAGATGACGACGGGTGACGACGAGGCTGTATCCGACCACCGTGCTGACGCGGCGGGCGTCGGCGCAGCTGTTGGCGGGCGGCGTGTCGACGATAGTCGCCTCGAACTCGCGGAGGCAGAAGGCCATGAGATCTGAAAAGCGCTCGCCAGCGAGAAGCTCCTGAGGGTTGGCCGCCTCGCGCCCAGCGAAGAGAATCGAAAGACCAGGCAGGACATCGGCCGCGATCAGATCGCCGTAGCCCACAGTTGCCGAGCCGAGGAAATCCGACAGGCCGACCAGCGCGCGATGGGACTGTATGATTCGGCCTAAGCCGCTTCCACGCAGGTCGGCGTCGATGAGCGCCACCTTCCTTCCGACTTGCGCCAAGGCTACAGCCAAATTCGCCGCGATGAAGGTGCAACCCTCGCCCGGGCTGGCCTCGCACACCGCGAGCGCTCGCCGGCCACGCTGAATGTGCTGGGCCATGATGTGAGTGCGTAAGGCGCGGATGGCTTCCGCCGCGCGGCCCTCGGGGTCGGCAAGCATTACAAGACTGGGAGCAAAGCTGAATGCCGAATCCGCGGAAGCCTCCCCACGGATGGACTGGGCCGCGTTCATGTTGGCGCCGCTCGAGCGCGCCAGCGCCACAACTGTTGTGGTGCAGGGCCGTGACCGCCGGGCAGACGGCGCGAATCCTGCGCCGCGGCGGCCGGTACGATAGCCAAAATATCCATGTCCTCGATCGCTGCGAGATCCTCAACGCCGCGCACGCGCCGAGTGAACAATTCAAAAAGGAGCGCCACCAGCACGCCGGCCGCTGCCCCGAAACCGAGGGCGCCGGCAAGGATCAGGGGTTTGTTGGGAAAACTCGGCTTCTGGGGCGTCGTGGCGGCGCCCAACACCGTCAGGCCGGTCTCGCCGATGGTCGC
This sequence comes from Caulobacteraceae bacterium, assembly GCA_035605655.1. GTDB lineage: Bacteria > Pseudomonadota > Alphaproteobacteria > Caulobacterales > Caulobacteraceae > Acaudatibacter. The sequence goes on from DASZKO010000084.1 coordinate 93,301, forward strand.
TTCCTGGCGCAGTTGGGCCGCCTTGGCCGCAGTCTTGGCATACTGGTCGCGGCGCAGATCGACGTCAGCCTGGAGTTGGCGAAGGTGCTCAATCTTGTCACTTTGGCCGACCACCTTGGATTTCTCCGCCGCCAGAGCATGTTCGACATAACCAGCCCCTGCGGTGGCGGCGCTGGCCGCGGCCCCCGCCGCCGCCCGCGCAGCGGCATTCTCCTGGCTCACCTGGCCAGCCAGCGCGGCCCGCTTGGCTTTCAAAGCCAGCAACTCGGGATGGTTGGGACCCAGAGACCTGGCGGCTTGGGCGATGGCGGCATCGGTCTGGGCCAACTCGGCTCCCGATGCCGATGCCGTGACCGCCGCCGGGGCGATCACCGGCGCGGCCACGACGCCTTGGCTCGCCAAGGCGTGGAGTCTGGCGCTATCAACATCGGTCTTTTCATCCTGGAGGATAATTCCAGTCTGGCGCTCATAAGCGGACTCGGCGGCGCCGGACGCGTCGAGCGCTGCTTTGGCCTTGACCGTCTGCGCATCGAACCAGTCGGCTGTGCGCGAGGCTTCCTCGCGGCGAAACTCAATACTGGACTCGACATAGGCTTTGGTCAGGGCGTCGGCCACGCGCCGAGCCTGGGCCGGATCCTTGTCGGTGTACGTGATGTCGATGATGTTGCTGCCCTCCACCAGTTCGGCATTGGTGCTGTCGATGATTTGCTGGGCTAGCCAGCGACGGATGTCGTGATGGCCGCCGCCGACCTCCCGGTGGAATCTGTCGATCCACTGTGGGTCCCGCGTCCACCCAAGGTCTTCGGCCGCCCGCCCGGCCACCCGGTCGTCGCGAATGAGCTCAATCTGGGTGGCCGCATAAGGATGGGAGTTGCCGCTCACCACATCGCCGGTGAGGGGATCGGGTTTGATGATCTCCAGCATGACTCGTGAGTGGGCTGGCCAGCGCGCGGGTGCGATGAGGATGACGAGTATCGCGCCGACAAGACAGAATACGACGGCGGCGAATATGACACTTCGTCGGGCCCAGAGGATTCGGGCAAATTGAGTAATGCTCATGCAAACTTCCGAACTTTAGAACAATCGCTCTGACACGACGATAACGTCACCGGCTGAGACCTTCGCTTGGAGACCGGGTTTCTCCCGTCGCCCGTCGGCGTGTGTGACCTTGACGCCCCGGTCCGTGCCGAGATCTGTGAGGCCCCCCCCGCGTGCGATTGCCATCCGCACACTCAGGCCGTCGTTGAGCGAATAGGCTCCGGGCGTTTTTACCTGCCCGGATATGTAGAAGACCTGGGAAGGTGGGCTGAAAATCTTGTCGCCAGCGATGACAATCGGATCCTGGCTGGCGTCGCCGGCGGCGATCGAGCTGATCAACAGCCTACGTTCGCCGCCGTCAGCGTGGCGGATTACGACATAGTCCGCGGCCGTGTCCTTGACGCCCCCCACCCGGGCCAGGATGTCCGAAAGATGATAGGTGCGATCGATGGGCACCAGTCCGGGCGCACCTACGGCGCCCAGTACGGTGACGTAGTGGCTGGCGTAGGAAACGATCTCGACGTCGAGGACCGGGTGCGAAAAGTAGCCTCCGCTCTCGAGAGAACTAGCGACATCCGCGGCTAGGGCCACCGTGGTCTTGTTGGCGGCGGTTACCGAGCCGATGAATGGCAACCGGATAGTCCCGTCGGAGGCGACGCGGGCGCGAATCTTGAAATCGTCCCGGCCGACAACGGAGACTTCCACCACGTCTTCCGGACCTAGCACGTATTCGCGGTCGGCCGAGACACGGGAAGGCTGGGCGGACGCCTGAGCGTGGGCGTCCGCAAGCGTCGTGGCCAAAACCACGGCGCTGAGAGCGGCGATCCGGATCAGGGTGGAAGTGACCATTGGGGCGCACCTCATAGGGCCGCTGCGGCGGTAAACCCGACCTGCGTATCGGCGTAGTTGTAGCCGAAAACGTCGGCGGCGCGGTTTTCATGACGCAATTCGACGCCGAACTTGATCCTCCGGCTCATGGCGAAACTTAGCGCGCCAAACGCGGCATCTATCCGATCATGTTGCAGGTCGATTCCTGGGGCCAAATGGCTCCCGTGATAATCGTCCGCCGTCCGCGACAGGCCAATGTCGAGCTTGAACCGGGGACCGATCAAGTATTCGGCCTGCATCGATTCGGTATCGGAGATGGCATAGGTCACATCCTGCCAAGTCGCCGGCGCCGCGTCACGCTGGAAGCTGAAGCTAAAGCGGATGCGGCCGGTCATTCGCGCGCTTACGTCGGCGCCATAGGTTAGCCCGTTGAACCCCGGGACGCTGGAAATGTCCGGCCGAAGGCCAACAAAGCCGATCCGAAAGGTTGCTTGTATTCGCGCGCCTAGCCGCCTGTCGAACTTGAGGCCGGCTCCGAGGAGTCGATAGCCATCCTGAATCGACGCCGGCCCCGCCATCAAGTCTCGATCAGGATAAGACACCTCCTGGAACGACCCATAGAGTTCGATCTCCCCGAAAGAAGGGCGGCGGTAGCCGATCGCCGGCACAGCCGTGAAGGAGTGAAAGTTGTCGATGCGAACCTGAGGATTGCTATTGGACGCCCATTGTTCAGTCAGGGCGACCTTCGTATCCAAACCCACGGCGCGCCCGCAATCAGCGTCCAGACTTGCCGTCTCCACTGAGATGTCGTTGTGCGTGACGGCGATATTGAGCTGCTCGAGATCACTGGGCATTCGGCTATAGCCGGCCCCAACCACCGTGTTGCATCGGCCAAGCTGGCTTTTCACGCTGCTGTTCAACTCCAGGCGCTCACCACTCAGAACCCGATTGCTTGAATGGAAATCGTAGCCGGCGGTTCCTTTGAGGATGAGGGTTTCAGGGCCGAAGGGGTGGACGAAGTCGATGGACGCGGCTGGGCTGTAGATGAATTCGGCCGGAGTGATTCCGCGCAGCTGGGCGACACCAAGGTCCCCGCGGGCGACGTTGGTGTCGTATAGGACCTGCTGTGTGGTCGCGATGTGCAATCCAGGAGCATCGGCCAGGACCGCTGCATCAGACCATGTGGGCGCGGCGGGCGCAGCGATCTGTGGCCCAGAAGTGGTGAGCGAACTCGGATCTTCCGCACGTACGGGCATGGCGGCCGCGACGACCGCTGTGAGCGTGAGGGCCCCTACGGCACAGGTCCGGGTCCGACATACGCGGGCTGCGCCTCTCATGCGTAAGCGTCACTTGGCCGCGCCTCGACGAGCATTTGACTGATGAAAAGATGTGCAAATCGATTACCCGTCAGAGAATTGAACAAGCGAGCGCGCCTAGTCGCGGCAATCAGGGGCGCCAGCGAGACAACCTCGAAGCCGGCCTCTTGAAACATCGCTGCATAGGTCCTGGGTGTGAACCAGCGCAGATGAGTGCGATCCATGACGCCTTCGGCCGTCAGGTCCCAACCTCCGCCGACAAGCATAGCCAGCGTCGCCTTGTGAGCGATATTGGGCGAACTGGCGAAGACCCGGCTGCCTGCCTTCAGGAACCGGCGATAGATGCGCAGCACGCGCCAAGGATCGATCAGATGCTCCAGGACTTCGCTGGCGATCATGACGTCGAATGTGTGCTCGGCGAAGGGGGGATCGAAGCTTTCGATGTCGGCCACGTAAACGGCGTCAAGGCGACCGGCGGCCACCTCCGCGGCCTCGGGCATGTGTTCGATACCGACGTAGTGTCCACACTTGCCTTCGGATTTTGCATAGGCGCCGGTGGCGCCGTCGCCGCAGCCGATCTCGAGAATGGCGCAGTTCCCGTTGATGGGGAGCCGGTCGATAATATCCCGGCGTTCGCCCACGAAGTAGGGAGAGCCTTTGTCACGATAGAGCGTGGCGGTGGACATCGATCGATCTTGCGGGGTTGCGCCCCAACTTCAGGCGTCGGCGGATGCCGACCACCGGTCGCAGGTTGAGCAAGTGGGACGCCCATGACGAGCCGCTCAGGTAGAGGCTGCCCGATGGCGTTGTGACCCAGCGCGGTCGCCACGCGCGGCGGAAATGACCGATGAGCGCGCGCTTGCAGAGCAGGAAACTCGGACCAGCGACTCCGCCGCTAAGGTGGCGAAGGTGGAAATCGATGGCCCAACTCGAATGGCCGAGCATATCGGCGCTCACGCACAGGGCGGCGCCGTAAAAATGAAAGCCCTCCACCGCCCGCGGAAGGCCGAGATTGGCCTTTCGGCGAACGAGAATGAAGTCCTCGTCCAACGCCGTCACCCGACAGGGCAATTGGCCCATGCGGCGGTCCTCGCCATGCGGGTCGCTGATATGCAAAGCCAGCTGGCCCGGCGAAAATCCACCGGCATTGCCGAGCACGGCCCAGGTCGGATCACGTTCGGTGACCTCGGCGATGCGTCGATCCAGGACCAGGCGGTCGTCGAAAGCAAGCACCACGTCCTGATGACAAAGAATGATGAACTCGCCGCGGGCGAGGGCGAGAAACAGATTGACCCCGGCATAGGCGTCGAACCGGTTTCCCCCGACGTTGTCGAGATAAAGAAACTCGACATCGTGGCCGGTAAAGCCGGCGGCTTGGAACGAATGCTCCATGGCCCTGTATTGGTCTGGTGAATTCACCAGCGTGCAGATCGAGTAGCGGATGCCATCTCTCTTCAAGAGTTCGGTCGCCTCGAGAGGGGGAGTCACGGTTCGAGTGCGGAATGGATGGCCCTCGGTCTCGATGCCGGCCATGGAGGAGACCTCGCGCTGCGCCAGTCGGGGAGGACCCCCATTCGGGCAACCTAACGTGGCACCCAAAGCGAAGTTCCGGCCCGGCTCGCAGGCCCGATCGATGTGGAACCAGTAGGCCCAGTTGTTCGCTGTCGAGTGAGCGCAGGCGGCTCGGCGGCGAGGTTCAGAATGGATGGGGACCAATTGTGTGGGCGCTCGTTCTCGGCGACGACGCCGAGGACCGGGGGCGACAATTCTGGGGGCTCAGAACTGCGCATTTGCTTGGCCGGCTCTGGGGGCGGGCATGCTCATCAGTTGCTCGGGCTGGAGCGGATTTGGTCGGGTCGCGATCACTTCTTCATCACCGAGGACACAGCCCTGGGGCGCAGCATAGCGTCTGGCCATCGCGCCTATTTTGTCGCCCACTATGGTCTTGGTCAGATGCGACAGGGCGCAACCATCCGCATGTTAGCCGGCGCGGCGGCCAATTTCGTCCGATCGGCGATGATCCTGTTTCGCGAACGGCCCGACATCTTCATCAGCACCGGAGCAGGACCGATGTTCTTTCCGCTGCTCTGGGCTCGACTGCTTGGCGCCAAGATCGTGGTCGTCGAGTCTTTCGCCCGGTTCAACAAGCCGTCGGCGTTCGGGCGGGGCGCCGCTCCCTTCGCCCACTTGAAAGTGGTGCAGTCTCAGAAACTGGCGGCCATCTGGCCCGATTCGGTCGTTTTCAATCCTCTGCAGGTCGCTCCGGCGCCGGCGACGCACAAGCGGGCCTTGGTGTTCGTGACCGTCGGCGCGACGCTGCCCTTTGATCGTTTAATCACGATGGTGGCTGAGTTGAAGGTCGGGGGGGGGATTTCTGAGGATCTGTTGATGCAAGTCGGCGAAGGCGGCCTCAAGCCGCGCGGCGTGGCAGCAGTGGAATCGCTGACGTATGACGAGATCCAGACGGTGATCAAACAAGCGGACATCGTGGTTTGTCACGGTGGAACGGGATCAATCATTTCGGCGCTGCGGCAAGGCTGCAAGGTCGTCGCGGTGGCGCGCTCGCCCGACGACCATGAGGTTTACGACGACCACCAGAAGGAGATCATCGCCGCCTTTTCCGCTCGTGGCCTGATCCAGACCGCCGATTCTCCCGCAACCCTGGCGGCGGCTCTGAGGCGGGCGCGGGCAGCCCCGCGAGTAGCGGTCCGAACCGACGCCACGGCCTTGACCGACTTCTTGGAAGCCCAGATGCTTAAATGGAAGCCGCGGTCCGACCGCAGCTATCGAACGACGGCAGCCAGGGCCCCCAGCAGGCGAAATTCGCCCCCCTCCCAGGCGACCAGCTGATCGGCGATAGCCTCGAGCTCCGCCCGCTCCTTTTCATCTCCATACACAGCGTGGTGAAACATGAGGCCAACGTAGCCGGAGGAGTGCGTGGCGCGGTGGAGAGCGGCCGGGGTCTGTAAGGCCGAAAGCCGACGGCGCCGCCCGTTGTCGGCTGGGATCGAGATTGACAATTCGACCATGTCCGCCTCTGGCCGGCGGACCCCATGATATGAAATCCCCTGATAGCCCACGCTGCTCAATCCGAGACGCCGACCAAGGCCGTAGGCAAGCTGGTGGTGCGCCGTCGGATAGCAGGCCGCGGAGAAAGTTGAATGGCCGGCGGCGGCGACGGCCCTGATCGTATCAGCGTTGAATTTGTGCTGAGGCGGAGTGAAGACCTTGATTGGCGTCGTCGGGCCTAGCCTCGTCCGCAGAATTTCCAGACCGAATTTAATGTCGTCTGATTGCTGCTGATAGCTGCGCTCCGGCCCGAATTCGCGGGCCACCATGCGACGGCCGAGTTGCATCTCGTGATTGAGGCCGTGCTGTCCGAACTCGATCAACGTGGGGTGGGCGCGCTGGACGGTAAGCAGGAACTCCGCACACTCGATGGTCAGGCGAGCCGGGATAATTTGATAGCTGACCGGGATGCGCCGGGCCACGAAGGCGCCGACGAAGGATGCCAGTTCTGGCGTCAGGGGCCCGACGTCGTCGTCGCGAACGAAATACCTGGCCGCCGCCCGCTGGTTGCCCATGATGGGAACTTCTCCAACTCACTGCCAATGGAGCGAAGAAAGGGGCGTTCGCGTTCCCGATTGAAGGGTCAGGCGAGCGGCGTCGCGAGCATGTGATACGTCGCGGGGCGGCTGCCTGCGTCAATGAGGGTGAACGTACCCCCCGGCCCGTTGAAGCCGGCCATCGCCTCGACAAGGCGGTGCGCCACAGTCTCCGTGACGCTTGGTTGGAACGCATCGGTCACGCCGCCAGCCGAAATCGCTGAGGCTATGGGGCCGTTCATCGGGCTCAATATCGTGTTGCCAACGTTGCTGAGACTGGTGTTGCCGGTAAGAACATAAGAACCGGCGGCGTTGTTGGTAAGCGAGGCGCCGCTCGACCCCTGCACCTCTATCCAGGAGTCTTCGTCGGCGTAAGGCTGGACGATATTGCCACTTACGATCGCACCGTTGCTGCCCTGCACGGCAATGCCGTTATAGCCCTCACCGGTGACAACGTTGTTGCTGATTTGGAGGCGTAAATAGGGGAGTTTGCCGGAATCATCTTGAACGAAGATCCCCTGGACCGCCGCACCAGCGCCTCGGATGATCGTGTTGCCGGATATCGTAATGTCATGAGCAGACACCGTGGTGTTCTCGGTCCAAAACTGAATGCCATCGGGATGTTGCCCCGGGGCGGGACTAAAATCAGAAAAGTAATTGCCAGTTATATTTAAGTATGAAGAACCCGCGCTGTCAATGCCGTCGGATTGTATGTTAAAAAAGCTGTTATTTTCAACATTTACTCTTAGCGTTCCTCCGTTCGAAATACCGGTGGTCAACTGAGTGAAGGTCGAACCCTTAACATGGATGCGGCGACTGCCTTGAATATTCAAACCGCCCGCATCGTTGGCGAGATTGCTGTCTGACCCCTCTATAGTTCCATTTATAAAAAATACATCGCTGGAATTTATTATATTGGCATAATACCAGACGCCAGTGCCGGAACCCTTTACGGTCACCCCGGAGAATGCGAGCCCAGCGCTATTTTCTATATTTAAGCTGTTGAATATCGCAGGATTTGCCCTGTTCGCCGAAACGATATTAAGCCGCGTCGCAAAATGCACGTTCTGCAAATTGAGTGTTCCATAGTTGCCAGACTGGAGAACTATGGTGTCGCCCCCTTGGGCATTGGCAAGCGCCGCCGACAGCGCGGCAGCGCTTGCAACTGTGATGACCGTCACGCGTCGTCCCTTCGCGTGGGTGCGATCAGTCCGATAATCGGCTGTGGTTATGCTCGCTTCGCCCGACGAGCAGCCTAGGTTGATTGATTCGGCTTTACTAAGGTTCAAATTGTCGCAGAGACGACATATTATTCCAGTATTGGCCGCCAGCGTCACCGTTAAGCCGAGCGTCACTATTGACGCAAGCAGCAAGACCCAAATGGGGGTAAGGCGCCCCTTAAAGATTTGTTTGAACGCGTGATTTCCTGGAATCATCGAGCCCCGCCGAGGCGTGGCCGTCCCATCGGGCTGCCTAAGCGCGCACGGAGATGAATTGGGAGCGCCAACCAGGAGCTCGCCAGGCAGGCCAAGCCCAGGATCAGAGCGCCCATCCACCAACTGGGCTGGGTCATCGTCCAGGTCGTGGCGACCGCCACTGCCAAAACGAGACAGGCCAGTTGCGCCGCGAGCAACGGCAATACACGGACGTGGATTTTGGCCATGATGCCGAGAAGAACGAAATCCAATAGAAAGCGGGCGCTGAGAGCGATGGCGCAGCCCGTTACGCCCCACGCCTTCATCGCGAAATACAATCCCGCCAGATATGGGGCGAGTTCGACGAGCAGGACCTTGGAGACCAGATCCGGCCGCCCACCCGCCTGGAGCGCAATGTAGGAAACCAGAGCAAAGGCGTTGATCCAGAATCCGATGAGCAGGATACGACCGATCGGGCTTGCCTGCGTGGCCAGCGATCCGCCCAGCCACAGATGAAGGAACGGGTCCAGAATGAAGATTGCGCCCACGACGGGAAGGGTCAGGATCCCGGCGAGGGTGAAGATGGCCTCGACGCTCTGCGCCTGCCGTTCCTGAGGAGTCGCGGCGGCCAGTCGTGGAAACAGGGCGTTGGTCAGCGCCGCCGGGACGATGGCGATGCGCTGCGCCAATTGATACGGGACGGCATAGACGGCGACCGCACTGGCGCCGAGAATTGCGCCAATCACCAAGCGATCGATCATAACCAGGAACGGCCCGAAGACCGAAGCGACCGTGACCCAGGCGCCATAGCCCAGCAACATCGAAACTTCGCCGCGGCGTAGGCGGACCAAGTAGCCGCGGGTCAGTTCACGCCGACACAGAACACCCAAAGCGAGAAGCGCGAGGACGCGAGCGGCCACCGCCCCGCCAAGCACCAGAGGAAGGCTCGGCCCCATCCGCCAGGCGATGACAAGCGGAAAGATCTGGAACAGCAGAGTGGAGACGATCGAAACAACATTCGTCGAAAGGAATCGTTCGCGGGCCTGCAAGGCGCCGGTCAGAACTCCGGTAAGGGTCGCGATCGGCACAGACACAGCGAGCAACGGCAGCGCTTCGAGCGTTTCGCGCCTGAGGCTTGCGGCGACTTTGAACACTGCGCCAAAGAACAGCCCCCCGGCGGCCAGGAGGGCGACGCCTCCGATTATGCCCATGCCGACATTGACCGTGAGGGCCGCCCAGAAGGTATCGGCGCGAGCGCCGGGATCAGCGTCGCGCAAGGCGGCTATCCGAAAGGAGGTCGCGCGCCCAAGGCCAAGATCGAAAAGACCAAAGTAGCCTAGCAAGAGCCAAGCAACGGAGAGCACGCCGAATCGGTCGAGCCCGATAAGCTTCAGGTAGATGGGAATGGTCACCAAGGCCGAGGCAATCGGAGCGAGTTGACCGACGAGGTTGTAAACGACGTTACGCCCCAGGCTCATTGGCCGGCCAGCCCGCAGCGATGCATCGGAATGACGTCGTTCGACGTTAAGGGTGGCGGCGCCGCGCGCGCTTCTCGTCTGCCTTGTGCGAATTGAAGGTTCGACCGCGCTTGCCCCTCGCCTCCGCCGCGCCGACCAAAACTCCCGACCCGGTGACCCTGGCGCCCTACCGCCCGCACACCGAGGTTGGGCGCGGCTGGGTGTTCGCCGCCCTGGCATGTCTCAGCATGGCCTACGGGGCTACCTTCGCTTTGCTGGCGCCGCAGATGACGCTCGCGCTTGGAGCGCCGCTCGTGGCCCTGGCCGGTCTGACGATCTGGGCGCTGCCGGATACGAAGCGGCCACCCACATCGATGCTCACGCCGCTGTTGTTCGCCTTCCAGGTGGGACTCATTTTGTGGCCCAACTATTTGGCCCTCGCCCTGCCTGGCCTGCCGTGGATCACCTTGCTGCGCCTGATCGGGACACCTCTGGGCATTGGACTTCTTGTCTGCTTCTCCGTCTCCGCGAGCTTCAGATCTAATGTGGCAAGTACCACCCGGGCGACACCTTGGCTGCCGCGGTTGCTGCTCATTTTCGTAGGCATCCAAGTCGTAACCTTGGTCTTTTCGAGTGACATTGGCCACTCGGTGGATTGGTTCCTGGTGACATTGGCCAACTGGACGGCGATCTTCTTTGTCAGCGTCTACGTCTTCCGAGAGCCCGGTCGCGCGGAGTTGTGGACGAGGCTGCTGTGGGCTTGCGCGATCATCGTCTGCGCTATCGGGGTGATAGAGCATCACGAGTCCCATGTGCCGTGGCGCGATTACATTCCGTCGTTCCTGAAGATTAATGACGAGACGGTCAGCGCCATCCTCATCGGCGGCGTACGGTCCGACGCTGGCGTCTATCGTGTGCAGAGCACCTTCAGCACAAGTCTCGGCTTGGGCGAGTTCCTGGCCCTGACCACTCCGTTCGTCGTTCACCATGGCGTTCAGGCCCGGTCCTGGCTGGTGCGGCTCGTGGCGGCAGCGAGCATCGTCTTGTTCGCCTTTGTTCTGGTGACGACCGACTCCCGCCTTGGAATGATCGGCTTCGGCTTGGGTTGCCTGTCCTACCTGCTTTATTGGGCGGTGCGGCGCTGGCGAGCCCGAGCCGACAGTCTTTTGGGCCCCGCGATCGCCTTGGCCTACCCGGCGTTTTTCTGCGCGGCGGTCGCCACCACATTCGTCGTCCATCGCCTCCGGGCTCGAATCTGGGGCAATGGACCTCAGGCCAGCAGCGACGAGGGCCGCGAAGAACAGTTAGGCATCGGGATTCCCAAGATCCTCAGTCACCCGTGGGGCCACGGCGCCGGCACTGGGGCCAAGACGCTTGGTTTCACCGAACTCAATGGCTTCGTCACCATCGACAACTATTACCTGTCGATCGCGTTGGAATACGGTGTCTTGGGCTTTATAGCTTTCTACGGACTGTTTGCGATGGGCGCCTATTATTCAACCAAGTGGGCTTTCCAACGGCCGACCCCTGGTGAGACGGGGCTCCTGGCCCCCCTGGCGATCTCACTCGTCACATTCATCGTGCTCAAATCGGTGTTCAGCCAGCAGGACAACCATCCTTTGGTGTTCATGATGCTGGGGATGGTTGCGGCCCTGGTGTGGCGTCTGCGCAATGACCCTGGCGCCGAGCAGGCTGGCGGGACCAGACCATGATTTCAGTGATCATCCCGGCCCACAACGAATCGAATGTGATCGGCCGATGCGTCGAGGCCATTCTGGCCGATGCGAGGCCAGGTGAGCTCGAGATCATCGTGGCCACGAACGGCTGCACCGATAGAACCGCCGAGGTGGCGGTGGCCGCCGCCGCCGGCGGCCCCTTGCGTGTGGTTGATTGTCCCCACGCTTCCAAACCGGCGGCGCTCAATGCTGGAGATGCGGCGGCGCGCGGATTTCCTCGTGCCTATGTGGACGCCGACATCATCATCGACACCGCCTCTTTGCGCGCCATCGCAGCGGTCCTGGACAATGGCGAAGCCATGGTCGCGGCATCCACCGCCGAAACGCGTTTCCTGCCCCGGACTTCGTGGGCGGTGCGCGCTTTTTACGCCTTCTGGCAGGCGCTCCCCTACGTACGCAGCCACATGATCGCCGCCGGAGTCTATGCGATTGGGTCGGAAGGCCGCAGGCGTTTCGACGTATTCCCGCCTGTTGTCTCGGATGACGGCTTCATCCGCCTGCAATTCAGTCCCAAAGAGCGAGTGGAGGCGCCGGGCGCGCGTAGTATCGTCACGGCGCCCACCAATCTTGGTGACCTAATCCGAATCCGAACGCGCAGCCGAGCCGGATGGCTGGATCTTCGAGATCGATATCCTCAAGCTTTTCGTTCCGAAGCGCGCCGCAAAAATTATCTTGCAGCCTTCGTCATCACGGCGTTGCGGCCACGATTGATCGCGCCGGCGCTCATCTATGTCTTCGTGGTTGCGGTCAGCAGAATGAGGGCCGGCCGATTGGTCGCGCGCGGGGGCGAATATCAATGGGAAAGGGATCTTTCCTCCCGCGGACTGGCCTAGTTGGCGAACCAATGCGGACGGCCGCGTTCGCCCGCGAGACCGGCGGCCCATCCGGCGAGGCTATCGGTGAATTGCCGCCAGGCGCCCCGCCGAAGATATTGGGCGGCGAGCATCATCAACGCCACCGGAGCGGCGACCGGCAATCGCCAAGCCCATAGGTCCCGCGTCAAGAGCATCTGGTTGCGAGCATCGAGGTAGACCGGTCCCCTGGCGCGGTTGGCCACCGGCCGTGCCGACCCGGTAGTCGAACCCTGCCGATGCAACACGACGGCCTCGGATGCGAATCCCAGCCGCATGCCGCGCGCGCGAGCGCGCAAGCACCATTCCACCTCCTCGCAAAAAAGGAAGTAGTCTTCTCGCAACGGACCCGTCGTCGCCAGAAATCGGCGTCCGATCATCATGGAGGCGCCGCTCAAATAATTTTGCCGCCGTTCAACCCGAGCCGGGTCGACGGCGTCGCGTCGCCGATCACCCTGGCCTAGGGCCACGGCACGGGCCATCCAAGGACGCCAGCGGCCGCCATAGCCGGCGATACTACCGTCCGGCGCTCGCAAAACTCCACCCACGGCATCGAAACCGTGCGCCAGACGCCTGGCCAGTGCGGCCATGGCCTGGGCTTGGGGCTCGGTATCCGGATTGAGCACCCACCATGCGTCCGCGTCGGGAGCCTCTCGCAGGCATCGATTTACGCCGGCGCCATAACCTGGATTGTCAGGCGCCGATAACACCCGCACCGGCTGGCCTCCCGGCAAGGTCTCCGGCAGAAGCCGGCGCAGCGCATGAAAGGCCGGCTCGCCGCCGTTCTCGCAGATCACGACGCTGAAATTGAGGTGGGTCGACCTCGCCAGCGCAAGAATGCATGCATGGACGTCGTTCGGATTGCGATAGCCCACGATCGCCACTGCGATATGTGGCGCTATGGCGGCGCTCGTGCAGGTCATGGCTTGTGAATGCGCACAGCCGCGATCTGGTTCTCTCTGTCGCCCGCGGCGTCGCGGAGAGGAGGGACGGCGGGAAACCCCGCCTGGGTCTTTGCGTTAGGAAGCTGATGGCCTCACTGCAAAGAAGCAGGGGTGGGCAATGTCGTACGCGTGAGGATGCAGATGGCTTTGCTCGAACGGCTGGCGGGGATTTGGAAGGCTCAAGCCCCCGGGATCGTCCGCTCCGAGCCGATGACGGCCTGGCCAAACGGCAAGACGTGGCCCGAGGGGGGGGAGAGGCGAAACGGGGCGTTTCCGCACTTCCGGCTTACTGCCGGAGACCAAAATAATCCGCTGCTGCGGGATGGACTAGCCGACGTTCGCAGCCGTCTGCGCAACGCCTTCACGCCATCCCAGCCGATGAATGACCGCAATTTGTTCGCCGGTCGGACAGCGCTGCTGGCTTCTGTCATTCGAGCCATCGAAGACGAACGCTTGCACGTGGTCATCTATGGGCAAAGAGGCATCGGCAAGACCTCGGTGATGCATATTCTCGCGCAGACGGCGAGCGAGGCGCGTTACCGGCTGACTTACGTTTCCTGCGGCGCAAGTTCCAACTTCGACGAGACATTCCGCCTGATCAGCCAGAGCGTGCCGCTTCTGTTTCACTCAGCCTATGGGCCGACGAGCCCTGAAGCGGAAAAGGGGGCGACCTTCGCCGACCTTTTGAGCGGCGCGGCGGTGACCCCGCGTGTGGCCGCTGATTTGCTAGCCAAGCTCACGGGCACCCGTTTGATCGTGATGCTCGATGAATTCGACCGGGTCGAATCAGCCGAATTCCGTCTCCGAATCGCAGAATTCATCAAGACACTGTCCGATCGTCTTGTGCGGGTTCACGTTGTGATTGCCGGCGTAGCTGCGAATGTAGCCGAGCTCCTGGCCTATACGCCTTCAATCCAGCGTGGGCTTTTCGCGGTCGAGGCGCCGCCGATGACGGAGGACGAAATCCGTCTTCTGGTCAAACTCGGCCAAAGGGCCACCGGGATTTCCTTCGAAGAGGTGGCCATAGATTGCATTGTGACCGTGGCCGATGGACTTCCCTATCTTGCCAGTCTCCTGAGCCATCACGCCGCCCTGGCCGCGCTTGATGATGGACGGATCGAAGTCACAAAGATGGATGTGGCTGCGGCGCTCGATCGAACCATCCGCGACTTCGAGAACCGAATACCGCAACCCCTGAGGAAGGACCTGGATGGACTGTTGAACGAAAACCGCCTCCAGATTCTCGGCGTCTTAGCTAAACAAGCTCAAGCGGATCATGGTGAATTTACCCTTGCCACATCCGCGGCCTCCACAATCGAGAGCGCCGAATGGCGCCAAAGTCTGGTCAGCCTGTTGATCGCCGAAGGCGTCCTCACCGAACAGGGCGAGAGCGGCGGCCAGACACGGTTTCGGTTCGTGGAGGACAGCCTGCCGAATTATCTGTGGTTGGCCGCTTCGCGATCGCGCATGCGAACGCAGCCGTTCGGCGCAGTCTCGTCGCCGGCGCTCCATTCGCTGGACTCGGTCGCCCAGTGATGACTGCAAAGATCAGAGGAGGCGTTCGCCTAATGCAGGGCGGCGGATCCCCACGCAATGAGCCCCCACAACAGCAGAGCGACCCCCACCGAAAGAGCGATGGTCGCACGCGGCGACCAGCGCGCGGCGTTGTCCTCGCCATCCTCGGGAGGGGCGCCGGTCGGTAGGGATTCAGTGCTTGGCGCGAGGTATTCTGGCAAGGTTTGTCCGGCCTTGGTTTCAGTGACGTTTACGGCGATCTGTCTGGCCGACATGACAGGCGATGCCCCCAACTTGCTTCCGCGCCCCAGGTGGCCACTCCGCCCATCCAACCGGATGCGAGATTGCACCATCCCGCCTGCCACGCAATAGCTGGCGGGTGGCCGAGTCCTTAAGAAATCGCAGGACGCGTCAAAACGCCGCCGGGTCGAATGGACCCATCATCAACGTCCGCGCCAGGATCTCGAAATCGAGTCCCAACGACCAGTCGCGGATATATTCGAGGTCCTGAGAGACCCGAGCGGCCATATCGTCCACTGTGGGGGTGGGGCCACGCAGGCCGGCAACCTGGGCGAGGCCTGTGATGCCTGGCCTGGCCAAGAAACGTTCATCATAACGATCAACGGTCGCTGAATAATAGTGATCGTGCGCCAAGGCGTGGGGCCTTGGGCCAACGAGCGACATCTCGCCTCTCAGCACGTTCAGCAATTGAGGAAGCTCGTCTATATTGGTTCGGCGCAACCACCGCCCAAGCGAGGTGATCCGGGCGTCATCGCGCGAGGCCTGGGTGATACTTTCGCCGTCCTCGAGGCAGCACATTGTTCGGAACTTATAGATATGAAATGGCCGACCGTTGTGGCCGGTCCTCTTTTGCCTGAACAGAACCGGGCCTCTGGATTCTGAGCAAATCAAGAGCGCCACAAGAATTAGGAATGGCATGAGCAGGAAAAGAGCTATCAGCGCCACCATAAAGTCCAGGGTTGGTTTGGCTCGGGACGACCGAAGCTTGTGTGCGCCAGAGGCGCCATAGGCGCTCACAGCCTCTACGGAATCCACACCAATATCGAGGGGCATTGTGTTTACCGCCGTCATCCGAACAACCCACTGGTTACAAGGCCAAGCTCGTAGCCAGGATCGCGGCCCCTTACGCCCCCATTGGACAGCGCCCCTGAAGCACACTGCCTAAACACCGAAAACGGCTCACGGTTGCGGCATCAAGTAAGATGAATCACGGCTGGGTCGACAGGGCCGAATTCCGTGGCAATCCAGCAAGGGAACTCTAGAAAGCGTAGCCATGCCCGTGGCTTAGCTTGACCGGGCCTGGCCTGTCCCAATTCGCCGATCGGTCGACTGGCCTTGAGCCATTTCGCCCGCCAAGCCCAAGGCGAGGGAGCCGGCGAGGCGCCGGATCAATTAAGGGGTATCGCCGGGGTGTGTGCCGGGTGTGTAGTTCTCGTCCGGCGGCAAGGTGCCGATTGTGCTCAGGTTGCCGAAAAGCTGCTCGAGCACGGTGAGTTCGCGCCCGCGGGTCGGAGTCACCCGATTGTTATAGGCGATCACCCGCCCGTCCTTGAGGCCGTAAACATCCACCTTCGTCACCGCCTGGGTGTCCTTGTCGAAGGAAATGGCCACCACGTCGCGCCTGATCACGCGCGGATGGTAGAAGGCGGTCTTGCTGGACATCTGGGTGAGATAAAACCACGTACTTTTGTCGAAGGTGTCGGTGGCGGTCGGCGTGCCGAGCCGGGCCAGGACCGTCGAGCGGTTGTCCGTTCCGACCTTCACCTCATTGGGGTTGGCGTCGATCGCCTGGAAACCCTGGTAGAGGTTGGATGGTGTGCAGGCCGCCGTGCCGAGAAGACTGACGCTCACGGCCAGAACACCTAGGATGCGCGACATGGGCCTTACGATTCTCTGCTGCTTGGGACTACGGTCGGATCGGCTGACCTAGATTGTCATGAGCCATTGTTCAATGGGGCCGTTAGTCCCAGGTCGCGGCGAAACCGGGGCGGGGGGATGATTTTCGGCAAGAAACGCCCGCGCCCCACGGCTGCGGCGAGGCTCTATGACGCCGCCGTGACCCAATCCAGGTCACCAGATCTCTACGCAGGGCTGGGGGCGCCGGACACTGTCGAGGGACGTTTCGAACTTCTCACGCTGCACGTCATTCTTATCCTCGAGCGGCTCCGCGGGGAGGGACCTATGGCGACCGCCCTCAGCCAGGCGCTCTTTGATCTCTATTGCCGAAATCTCGACGGCGCGTTGCGCGAGATGGGGGTCGGCGATCTCACCGTCAGCAGGCGGATGAAAGCCCTCGGAGGCGCCTTCTATGGCCGTGCGGCGGCTTACCGGGCGGCGATCGCAGACCTGCCCGACCCAAACGAACTTGCCGCACTGGTCGGGCGAACCGTAATGGCCGGCGCGGCGACGTTCGACCCGCGTCCCCTGGCCGCCTACCTCGCCCAGCGACAAAGCGACCTGGCGAACGGCAGTATTCAAGCGCTTCTCCTGGGCGTTGCGCCATGGCCGGCAGCTTGAGCGTGAACGCCTCACGCGTCATCCGTTGCATCGCCCGCCGCGCGCTGTATCGTCGCGCCACCGCGGTCGGGACCGGGGCAATGGGGATCTGAGGGCGTTGGCCGATCCGCTGGTGATCTCGATCGACGCCATGGGTGGCGACCACGGGCCTGCGGTGGTGATTCCCGGCGCGGCCAAGGCGCGAAGGATGATCGCCGGAGATGTTCGCTTCCTTTTGCACGGCGATCGCCAGGCGCTCACCGAGGCCGTGAGTCGCGCCCCTGATTTCGCCGCGGTGAGCGAGATTCGTCCTGCCGGGAGTGTTATCTCCATGGACGCCAAGCCCGCCCACGCCATGCGCCGTGGAAAAGGCTCTTCAATGTGGAACGCCATCGAGAGCGTCCGCTCCGGAGAGGCCGTGGCGGCCGTCTCGGCAGGCAACACGGGCGCCTTGATGGCTATTGCCCGCCTCATCCTGCGTATGACCGGCAATCTCGATCGGCCAGCCCTGGTCGCCAATTGGCCCACATTGCGTGGAATCACCTCAGTCCTCGACGTCGGGGCCAACATCGTTTGCGACGCCGGGCGTCTGACCGAATTCGCGGTAATGGGCAGCGCTTATCATCGGGCGATTCATCGCTCAAACCGCCCGACTGTGGGATTGTTGAATGTCGGAACCGAGCACGACAAAGGCCACGAAGAGGTGAAGGGCGCCGACCGCCTGCTGAGCCGGGGCCGCTTCGAATTCGACTACCTGGGGTTTGTCGAGGGTGACGATATCGCCAAAGGCGCGGCCGACGTGATCGTGACGGACGGGTTTACCGGCAATATCGCCCTGAAAACGGCCGAGGGGCTGGCCAGGTTCTTCCGCGCTGAATTGCGCAAGACCTTCACCGCCAGCGTTTCAGGCAAGGCCGGCGCCTTCCTGGCCCGCCGCGCCTTGGCCGATATGGCTGCGCGCCTGGACCCCGGTTCGATCAACGGCGGTCCATTTCTGGGGCTGAATGGCATCGTCGTGAAGAGCCACGGCGGGGCCGACGCCGGCGGCGTCGCCAACGCCATCCGCCTGGCCGCCGAGCTCGGGGCCGGGGATTTTGCCGGCGAAATCGGTCGTAATCTCGCCGAGATGACCCCAACCACGGCAACCGGCGGGGCTTCGGTTTGACCAGCGTGCTGCGCAGCGTGGTGACCGGCGTCGGCGCTTACCTGCCACCGGAAATTGTCACCAACGACGACTTGGCTCAATTCGTCGACACCACCGACGCCTGGGTCGTCGAGCGCACCGGCATCCGGTCGCGCCGCCGCGCCGCTCCAGACCAGGCCGTATCGGACCTCGGCGCCGAGGCGGCGCGCGCGGCGCTGGCGGCGGCGGAGCGCAGCGCTGGCGATATCGACCTCATTATTGTGGCCACAACCACGCCCGACCTGACCTTCCCCGCCACGGCCACGATCATCCAACGCAAAATTGACGCGCCGGTCGGCATCGCCTTTGATGTCCAAGCCGTCTGTTCGGGCTTCGTCTATGCTTTGGGGGTCGCCGACGGCCTCCTGGGCAGAGGCACGGCCCGGCGAGCCCTGGTCATCGGGGCCGACACCATGACCCGGCTGATGGACTGGACCGATCGCGGCACCTGTGTCCTTTTCGGCGATGGAGCGGGGGCCGTCGTGCTGGAGGCCCATGCAGGGGACGGGACCACCGCCGATCGCGGCGTGCTGGGTCTGGCCCTCAGGGCCGACGGCGCCAAGCAGGACCTGCTCTATGTCGATGGCGGTCCTTCGACGAATGGCCAAGTCGGCAAGCTGCGGATGCAAGGCAATCAGGTGTTCCGCCACGCGGTGGTGAATATCTCCGAGGCCGTGGTCGCGGCCACCGCCGCGGCCGGGGTGGGGCTCGCCGATGTGGACTGGTTCATCCCCCACCAGGCCAACCAGAGGATTCTGGACGGTGTCGCCAAGCGCCTGGGGATCGACCCGTCGCGGGTGATCTCCACCGTCGAGCGCCACGCCAACACCTCGGCGGCCTCCATTCCCCTCGCCTGGGCGGAAGGGGTCGCCGACGGCCGCGTGAAGCCCGGTCAGCTGCTACTCCTCGAGGCCATGGGCGGGGGGCTCACCTGGGGCGCCGCTGTGGTCAGGTTGTGAGCGACTTGACCGCGCCAGAGCGCCCGTGCAGGCTGTTTTCTGGATGAGGGAGAGAACGATGGGCGAGCGCACCGTCACCCGGGCGGATCTTACCGAGGCCCTTCACGAGGAAGTGGGATTGACGCGGCAGGATTGCGCCGGCCTTGTTGAACGCACTCTCGACCTGGTGGCGGGGGCCATGGGCCGTGGTGAGTCTGTCAAACTCTCGGGTTTCGGCGTTTTTCAGGTTCGCGCCAAGCGACAGCGCATGGGCCGTAACCCCAAGACCGGCGCCCCGGCGGCGATCGAACCTCGCCGGGTGATCGGTTTCCGCGCTTCGCAGGTGATCAAGGCGCGCATCGACCGCGCCCTTTCGAGATAGGCTGTTGGCCAAAGGCTCAGAGGCGTTCCGGACGATCTCCGAAGCTGCCGATGAGCTGGGCGTGGCCCAGCATGTGCTGCGTTTCTGGGAGACCAAGTTCCCGTTCATCAAGCCGATGAAGCGGGCGGGGGGCCGCAGGTTCTATCGACCGGCCGACGTCGCCGTGCTGGCGACAATCCGCCGCCTGCTCCATCAGGACGGCTACACCATCAAAGGGGTGCAGAAGCTTTACCGGGAGACCGGGCTGAAAGACGAGGCCCTTGCACCGCCGTCACAGGGCGCGTCGCCTGGAACCGCAGCCCTCCTGGCCGAACTCGAGCGGGCCAAGGCGCGGCTCGACGCGGTCTTGGGCCGGCATTGACGTGAGCCATTGCCGGGCCCCGGCCTCGTCAATATAAGGGCCAACCTTCCTGCCATCGGAGCGTGGCGCAGCCTGGTAGCGCACTTGACTGGGGGTCAAGGGGTCGTGGGTTCGAATCCCGCCGCTCCGACCAAACTCGCTCTCCTCCGCGATATCGGGAGGAGGAACCCGAAGGGGTGGAGAGGTTGGCATGGCGAAGGTGTCTGACGAACAGTTCTCGGCCTTCGCGGGTGGATCTGGCGGGCGATCCCCCGCCGCCGCCATCTGGCTGTTCGCGGTGGCCGCGCTGATACTCGCCATGGTGGTGGTCGGCGGGGCGACCCGGGTCACCGGCTCTGGCCTTTCGATCACCCAATGGCAGCCGGTAAGCGGCATCGTTCCGCCGATGAATCACGGCGCCTGGGAGAGGGTATTCGCCCTTTACCAGGCCACCCCACAGTACCGCCTGCTCAATCACGAAATGAGCCTCGGCCAGTTCCAGTCTATCTTCTGGTGGGAATGGGCGCACCGGCTGTTGGGGCGTCTCCTGGGCCTGGTCTTTTTCGTCCCCTTCGTCGCCCTGCTCGTTCTGCGGCGCCTGCCGCGTCGGCTAATCGGCCGGTGCGCGCTGCTCTTCGTCCTCGGCGCGCTTCAAGGGGTGGTTGGCTGGTGGATGGTTCGGAGCGGGCTGGAAGACCGCACCTCGGTAGCCCCCGAACGTCTCGCCACCCATCTTGGCCTGGCCCTGGCGCTCTTCGTGGCCGTGATCTGGACAGCCTTGGAGGCCCGGCGGGGGGCGGCCAGATCCGGTGCGGTCTCCCGCCGCTGGCGGTGGGCCAGTGGATTGTTCCTCGCCGCTGTCTTTATCCAGTGCCTGATGGGCGCCCTCGTGGCAGGGAACCACGCCGGCCTCGTCGACGCCGACTGGCCGCTGATGGCCGGCCGCGTGTTCCCGGGCGATTTCTGGCAAGGGGGACTATGGGCCACGCTCGTCCACGGCGCGGCGGCGGTGCAGTTCAATCACCGAATCTGGGCCTACGGATTGCTCGCGGCCGGAGTGGGCCTGGCTGTAGCGGGGTGGTCCGGACGACGAAGGGGTTTGACCCTGGCGATCGCCACTCTTCTTCTGGTGCAAGCGACGATTGGCGTCGCGATGCTTTGGCTGACGGTCCCCCTTCCTCTGGCCTTGCTTCACCAATCGATTGCCGCGGGACTCCTCGCCTTGGCTACCGTTCTTGCCTGGCAATATCGGCGAGCTTGATAGGTAACTGGATACCTTCGCCGAAATCTCTTTGTTTTTTCGGCGATTTTCAGCCTGCCATGTTGACACCTTGGCGCTGCTTCGGTATTCGCGCCGCCTCCGTTCGTCCGCTCGCTGGGATCATCTTCGATGAACACCAAGACCACCCGTCAGCTACCATCCGAGGGCGTCGACAAGCCGTGGATCGTCATCGACGCCGAGAACGCCGTCGTCGGGCGCCTCGCCTCGTTCATCGCCATGCGTCTGCGCGGCAAGCACCGGCCTGACTACAGCCCGCATGTCGACTGCGGAGACCACGTGGTGGTGATCAACGCCGAAAAGGTCCGGTTCACCGGCCGCAAGCTCGACGACAAACTCTACCACTGGCACACCGGCCATCCCGGCGGAATCAAGCAGCGCACGGCAGGCGCCATCCTCTCGGGCCGCTTCCCCGAACGCATCCTCGAAAAAGCGGTCGAGCGTATGCTTCCCAAGGAAAGTCCGCTCGCCCGACGGCAGATGACCCACCTGCGCATCTACAAAACAGGCGAGCATCCCCACGAGGCACAAAATCCGACGACGATCGACTTCGTCGCCCTGAACGCCAAGAACGTCCGGAGCCAATAGCATGACCGACACTCACGGCCTCGAAGCGCTGCAGAGCCTCGCCAGCCAAGCGGCCCCGGCGCCAGCCGAGCCGAAGATCGACAAGGACGGGCGCGCCTATGCCACGGGCAAGCGCAAGAACGCCGTGGCCCGGGTATGGATCAAGCCGGGCCGAGGCGTAATCACCATCAACGGCCGCGACCAGGAAACCTATTTCGCCAGGCCGGTCTTGCGGATGATGATCGCCCAGCCACTGCAGGTTTCCGACCGCCTCGGCCAGTTCGACGTCGTCGCCACGGTCGAAGGCTCAGGCCTGTCTGGGCAGGCCGGCGCCGTCCGCCACGGGATCTCGAAAGCCCTGACCTACTACGAGCCGGGCCTGCGGGCGGTCCTCAAGCCGCACGGCTTCCTCACCCGCGACAGCCGGGTCGTGGAGCGCAAGAAGTACGGCAAGGCCAAGGCCCGGCGCAGCTTCCAGTTCTCCAAGCGCTAGGAGGCGCGCCTTTCCCTGCCGTGCGGGCAGGGAGCGCCGATTGATCGATGGTCGCGAGCGTGTTCATCGACGGAGAAGCAGGCACCACAGGCCTGCGGATTCGCGAGCTGCTGGCCACTCGATCCGACCTCGAGATCATGTCCATCGACCCGCCGCGGCGGAAGGACGCCGGGGCACGTCGCGCCCTCCTCAACCAGGCGGACGCGGTCATTCTATGTCTGCCCGACGAGGCGGCTCGCCAGGCGGTTAGCCTGGTCGAGAACCCGGCGGTCCGGGTCATCGACGCCTCCACCGCCCATCGGGTCTCTCCCGACTGGGCCTACGGCTTTCCGGAGATGGCCGCCGGCCAGCGCGAGGCCGTGGCTTCCGCCAAACGGATCGCCAATCCCGGCTGCTATGCCACGGGCTTTATCGGCCTCGTCCGACCGCTGGTCGCCGCGGGCCTTGTGCCCGCCGACTGGCCGTTCAGCGCCCACGCGGTCTCCGGCTATTCCGGCGGCGGCCGGACGATGATCGCCGAATTCGAGGATTCGACCTCGAGCGACCACACCGGAGCGCACTTCCGCGCCTATGCCTTGAACCTTGGTCACAAACATGTCCCGGAAATGCGGCTCCACTCCGGCCTCGCGCACCCGCCGATTTTCGCTCCGTCCGTCGGCCGCTTCCACAGTGGCATGATCGTGGAGGTCCCCGTGGCCCTTTACGCCGTGCCTGGAAATCCGCGCTTGGCCGACTTTCAAGAGGCCTTGGCCGCCGCCTACGCTGGCGAAATGTTCGTCGAAGCCGCGCCAATGGGGGAGGGGGGCCAGATCGATCCCGAAGCCCTCAATGGGACGAATCGAATGCGCCTGCACGTGTTCGGCTCGCCGGAGCTGGGCCAGGCGCGGCTCGTCGCGGTGCTCGACAATCTCGGCAAGGGCGCCGCGGGAGCCGCGGTTCAAAACCTCAACCTCGCCCTGGGCGTTGCCGAAACCGCCGGTCTGGAAGAGATGTAACCGTCTCGCCACCTGAGGCGAATGAAAGTCCATGAGCCAGCTCTCTCGCCGAACCCTGCTTCTCTCCTCCCTGGCGGTCGTTCCTCTGCCGGCGCTCGCGGCTGACCCCTTCGCCACCTCGCCGTGGCGAAAGCTGGCCGACGCCGATTGGAAGCGGCGGCTGCCGCCGGCCTCCTATGAGATCCTGCGGCGCGATGGCACCGAAAGGCCGTTCACCAGTCCCCTCCTGGGCGAGCACCGCGCTGGAACCTTCGTCTGCCTCGCGTGCGGCCTGCCCCTCTTCAAATCGCAGTGGAAATTCGATTCGCACACCGGCTGGCCAAGCTTCTACGACGCGATCAACGGGGCCCTGGCCCGCAAGTCCGACTTCCTGCTCATCGCCGAACGCACCGAATATCACTGCGCCCGCTGCCTGGGTCACCAGGGACATGTGTTCAACGACGGGCCCCGCCCCACTGGCCTGCGCTACTGCAACGATGGGGTCGCCCTGCGGTTCGCACCCGCTTGATCCTTAGAGCCTAGAGCGGGTTGAGGAAAAGTGCGAAGCGGTTTTCCGCCCGCATCCCGCTCTAAGTGTAAGGAATCGATCACGTTTCATGATTTTGGATCGATTCGATCCAAAATCATCGTGATCTAGGACCGAACCTTAACGAAGCTCCCCGGCGCGTCCTCGAGGGGCTTGAGCGGCCCGTTGGCCGGATCGCGCGCCGTAATCGGCTCACCCGAGCGCGCATCGAGCCACGCGGCCCAGTGCGGCCACCACGAGCCGGGGTGCTCTTCCGCGCCGGCCATCCACTCGTCGAGGGTGTCAGGCAAGGCCTCGTTGGTCCAATGTTGGTATTTTCCAGCCGCCGGGGCGTTGATCACGCCGGCGATGTGACCGGAGCCGGCCAGGGTGAAGACGGTTTTGCCGCCGAACAATCGCGCCCCCTTATAGACCGAGCGAGCCGGGGCGATGTGGTCTTCCTTGGACGACTGCACATAGATCGGAACCTCGACCCTACCGAGAGCGAGCCGTTCTCCGGCCAGTTCGAGTTCGCCCCGGGCCAAGGCGTTCTCCTGGTAGAACCGGCGTAGATAGAAGAGGTGAAGCGCCTTGGGCATGCGGGTCTGGTCGGAATTCCAGAACAACAGGTCGAATGGCTTGGGTTCACGACCCATCAGATAGTTGCTGACGAAGAAGGACCAGATCAGGTCGTTGGCCCTCAGCGCGTTGAAAGTGTCGGCCATGGTCTGGCCGGCCAGCACGCCCCCGCCGGCGTCCATGCGCTTCTCCAGGTCCTGCAGCCAGTCCTCGTTGGCGAAGATGAGCAGGTCGCCGGCCTCGGAAAAGTCCTGCTGGGCGGCGAAGAAGGTCGCCGAAGCGACTCGCTTGTCGCCTCGCGCCGCCATATGGGCGAGGGCGCAGGAGAGAAGGGTTCCGCCGATGCAGTAGCCGACGGCGTTGACCGTCTTGGTCCCGGCCTGGCGGATGACCGCCTCGACGGCGGCGTAGATCCCTTGCTCGAGATAGTCCTCGAAAGTCTTGGCCGCCAAACGCGAGTCCGGATTGACCCATGAGGTCACGAACACCGTGAAGCCTTGGCCAGCCAGCCAGCGGATCATCGAGTTCTCGGCGCGCAGGTCGAGGATGTAGAACTTATTGATCCACGGCGGGAAAATCAGCAGCGGGATCTCGCGCACCGTCTCGGTCGAAGGCGAAAACTGCAGAATCTGAATGATTTCGTTCTGAAAAATGACCTTTCCGGGCGCCGTGGCGACGTTCTCCCCGACCTTGAACTGGCCGAGATCCGTCTGGCTGATCGACAGCTGTCCCCCGCCGCGGTCGAGATCGGCGGCGAAATTCTCCATGCCTTTGAGCAGGCTTTCCCCGTGGCTCTCCATGGCCTGACGCAGGGCGGCCGGATTGGACAGCAGGAAGTTGGATGGAGAAAAGGCGTCGGTCAGCATCTGGGTGAAAAAGCTCACCCGCCGCTGCACCAGGGGATCCACGCCCTGCGCCCCCTTCACCAGGTCGTTCAGCCAGTCCGACGTGATGAGATAGGACTGCTTGATCACGTCGAACACCGGATTGGCCGACCAGTCCGGATCGTTGAAGCGCTTGTCGCCGGGCCGGGGGACGGCCACCGGAGCGGGCGCCTCTCCGGCCGCGCCACGCGCCGCCGCCCGCCACAGCTCCAGGTAGCGATCGTAGAGTTGCGCCTGGGCTCGCATCAGGCGGTCCGGTTGCGAGGCGAGCGCCGCCATGACCTCGTTGAGAGCGACCCCGACATGGAATGGATCGGGACTGAGGGCGGCCGGCCGGTCGGCGTTGCGCAGGGCCGATTCGGCGAGCGCCCCTTGGGCGGTCATGGCCGCTCGGGCGAGGTTGAGCGACAGCTTTTCCAAAGCCTCTCGCTGGCCGGCGGGCAGAAATTCGAATGTGGCCGCAGCGCTGGTTGAGCCAACGGCCGGCTGGTCGAGCGGAGCGGCGGAAGCCGGCTTGGCCGCGGGTTCGGCCGGGGCGGCGCGACGCGTCGTCCTGCGGGCGCCGGGCCGCCGGGACCGGGGGCGAGTGCTGTCGCTCAAGGCATCGTCCTTTTCGTAATGGGCCGGCCGCGGCGCCCTCACTTCCGCTCGCCGGCGGCTTGCCTTAAGGGTTGGCCCGCTAATGAAGAACTTCGGACGCTACATTGCAATCGCCGCGGTGGTTTCGCCGTTGACCGCCGCCATGGCCGCCGAACCGACCTCACCCACGGCATGTGCTCCGCCGCCCCCGCCCGCACTGGCCCGCGAGTTCCAGCTTGGCGGTCCTCTGGCCTACCCGACGTTTTGCGCTATCCCCCCCACGCCGACGAACGTTCCGGCCGCCGGGACCTTCCGCGCCGAGGTGGTGGACACGCGCCTCGCCGGCGCATGGCTCGAGGGCCAGACGGGGCCGCAGACCTGGAGCCTCACCCGTACTGAGGATTTCCAGTCCACCGCCGTTCGTGAAGCCGCGCCGCCCCCGCCGATGACTCCGCCAGGCGAAGCCGACACCGAGGCGTTCGTGGCCAAAGCGAAAGCCAAAGCTACCCCGCCGCACAAGCCGCACTGACCCTCAAGAGGGCGGAAAACGAAGGACCTGCCAATGACCGACGCTTACGCCTTGGGCGGCCGGACGGTTAAGCGGATGGGTTATGGGGCCATGCAGCTCGCCGGGCCGGGTGTATTCGGGCCGCCCAAGGACCGCGCCAACGCTCTGGCTGTACTTCGCGAGGCCGTGGAGCGCGGGGTGAATCACATCGACACCAGTGACTTCTACGGCCCGCACGTCACCAATCAGATCATCCGCGAGGCGCTTCATCCGTACCCAGATGACCTCGTCATCGTCACCAAGGTGGGCGCAAGGCGAGGCGCCGACGCCTCTTGGATCCCAGCTCATGACCCTCCGGCCATCGTCAGCGCCGTACAAGACAACCTCGACAATCTTGGCCTCGAGACGCTGGAGGTGGTCAATCTGCGTGTCGGCGGCGTCCTGGGTCCCAGCGAGGGTTCAATCGAGGCGCAGGTGGCGGCGCTGGCTGAACTCCAGCAACGGGGACTGATCCGCCACATCGGCCTGAGCAATGTCACGGCCGCGCAGATCGCCCAGGCGAGGGCGATCACGCCGATTGTTTGTGTCCAGAACCATTACAATCTGGCCCACCGCGACGACGACGCGCTGATCGATGATCTTGCGCGGGAAACCGTCGCCTACGTCCCGTTCTTCCCCCTGGGCGGCTTCGCGCCCCTGCAATCCTCGACCCTCGCCGAGGTGGCGAAGGACCTCGGCGCGACGGCTATGCAGGTAGCTCTCGCCTGGCTGCTTCACCGCGCGCCGAACATCCTACTGATCCCCGGAACCTCCTCGCTCGATCACCTGCACGAGAACCTCGCCGCCGCGCACCTACCCTTGTCGTCCGAAACGCTCGCCCGTCTGGACGGAGTTGCGGCCGCGGTCAGTTGAGGGAGAAGGAAGCGAGAGGCGTCCGGGTCCCCGATCTGCGATCAGGTGAGGCGGATGACGAACGGCTCGTCCACGCCGTGGGCGAAGTGAAAGACGCCTGTGAGCGTCAGATTCCGTCCCAGAGCCGCTGTCATGGCCAATGGAAAGTTGGCGTCCGCCAGGCTGGCTCTGCCTGTCAGGGCGAGAGTCGAGCCGGAAAGGACACCGGCGAGGACGTCTGTTTCCTTGTTCGTCTTTAGTCGAGCGCGAACTCTCGGCGCCAGGGAGTCGAACCGGATAGAGGATCCCTCTAGGTATTGCTGGTAGATGGTCAGGTTGTCTTCGGTCTGCAGCTCGATCGGGAGCGCGCGGCCGGCTGTTTGCCGCAGCAGGGTCACGACGACGAGCTGCTGCTGCGACGAAGTCCCGAATTTGACCGCAGTTTCATAAAGATACTCGCGCTGGCCGGCCGCGGGAACGGCGGCGATCCGGCCGATCGCGGCGACCTTGGCGGCGGCGTCACGGGCCTTCAGCGTGGCCTCGATCGCCAAAGCCGCTTTTCTGGCAGGGCTTGCGGCAAGGGTCCTGGCTTGCACGGCCTCCAAAGCCGGTATGGCCTGCGCTATGACCCCGGCGGGAGGTTGGCCGCGAGGGCCCTGGTTTTGCTGGAAGACGGCGTAGGCGCAGAGGGCGGCAGGCAAGATCAGGGCGGCGAACCGCGCCTCATGGCCGCGGTCGCTCGAGCGCAGGTGGAGGAAGCCAAATACGGCCATCGCAGCGATCATGATGGCGCCGACGAAGCCGATGCTTGGCGCGAGCGGGGTGGTCAAATCGCTGAGAATCGCGGCCACGCTCGCGATAACGAAGATGATCGCGGACTGGACTATACCCGCTCGACCCACGCGCCGGGCAGACGAGCTGAAACCGGCGCGACCTTCTGCCGCCAAGCTTGCGTTGGCCATCGCGCGTCTCCCCACCATCGATGCGTGGGCGAATCTAGCGGAACCACGACCGGCTCGCCACGCGACGTCGGGCCGCACCTTTGAGCTCACCTCGCGACGGCGAAAAGTTGTCCGCTTTGGGACGTCGATTGTGCCGCTACCTTGAAAGTTCGCTCTGCGCGGTCAGCAAGCGGCTTGGCGCGCGAGCCCTCGGCGTCTATCGATGCGCCCCTTTCAACCGCCGCCTTGCCGTGGCCCTGACGTCGACATGCCCGCCGAGTTCCACCGTATCAGCCGACTGCCGCCGTATGTCTTCGAGGAGGTCAACCGCCTCAAGGCCCGACTGCGCGCGCAGGGCGCCGACATCATCGACTTCGGCATGGGCAATCCGGACATGCCCACCCCCCGCCACATCGTCGATAAGCTCATCGAGACGGCGCGCGATCCCAAATCCGGACGATATTCGGCCTCCAAGGGCATCCTGGGCCTTCGCCGGGCCATGGCCGGATACTACCTTCGCCGTTTCGGGGTGAAGCTGGATCCGGAAAGCGAAGTCATCGCTACCCTGGGCTCCAAGGAAGGGTTCGCCAACCTTGCCCAGGCCCTCACCGCCCCGGGCGACGTGATCATCTGCCCCAATCCGGCCTACCCGATCCATGCCTACGGTTTCATCATGGCTGGAGGGGTGATTCGCCATGTGCCGGCCCTGACGCCCGACGCCTATCTTTCGGGGATCAGCCGGGCGGTGGGCCATTCGGCCCCGCCGGCGAGCGTCGTGGTGGTCAGCTATCCGTCCAATCCCACCGCCCAGTGGGTCGACCTCGAATTCTATCGCGAGATCGTGGCCCTGGCGAAGAAGCACGACATGCTGGTGCTCTCCGACGTGGCCTATTCCGAGATCTATTTCGACGACAATCCGCCCCCTTCGATCCTGCAGGTGAACGGGGCCCGCGACGTGGCGGTGGAGGTCAATTCACTATCCAAGACCTACGCCATGGCCGGCTGGCGGGTCGGCATGGTGGTCGGCAACGCACGGATCTGCGCCGCCCTGGCGCGGGTGAAATCCTATCTCGACTATGGCGCCTTCACCCCGATCCAGGTCGCCGCCGCGGCTGCCCTCAATGGACCGCAGGACTGCGTGGGCGAGATCCGCGCCACCTACCGGTCCCGCCGCGACGTACTGATCGTCGCCATGGCCCGGGCCGGCTGGGAAATACCCTCGCCACCGGCTTCGATGTTCGCTTGGGCGCCGCTTCCGGCAGCCTTTCGCGAGGCCGGCTCGATGAGGTTCGCCAAACTGTTGATCGAGGAGGCCGGAGTGGCCGTCGCCCCTGGGGTCGCCTTCGGCGAAAGCGGCGAGGGTTTCGTGCGCATCGGCCTGGTGGAAAACGAACATCGCATCCGCCAGGCGGCGCGCAACGTGAAGCGATTTCTCGATCATTCGAGCCAGATTCTCAGCCGCTCGCCGGCTGCCGCCGACGCGGTCTGAAGGGGAGGGCGGGGATGAATAGCGGTAGCGGCCGGATTGGTCTGGCCGGCCTCGGCACAGTGGGGACGAGCCTCGTCAACTTCCTCTCGGACCGGCCCGACTTCTCTCCGGGCGGGGGTGAGGTCAGACTCACCGGCGTCAGCGCTCGCTCCCGCGGGCGTCCTCGCGCCTGCGATATCTCCAGCCTGACCTGGTTCGACGATCCGATCGCCCTGGCCGCTTCGCCGGACAACGACATCTTCGTCGAGCTGATCGGCGGGGCCGGGGGCGCGGCCCGGGCCGCGGTGGAAACCGCCCTCCGGCTCGGCAAGCCGGTGGTCACAGCCAACAAGGCCCTCATCGCAGCGCATGGGGCCGAGCTTGCCGTCTTGGCCGAGGCGAACAGCGCCCCGTTATTGTTCGAAGCGGCGGTCATGGGCGGCGCCCCGGCGGTGAAGATGCTGCGCGAGGCCATGGTCGGCGACGAAGTCGACAAGGTGGCCGGCATTCTCAACGGCACCTGCAACTATATCCTCACCGAGATGGAGGCCTCGGAGCGCGAGTTCGGCCCCGTCCTCGCCGAGGCCCAGCGCCTGGGCTATGCCGAGGCCGATCCGAGCATGGACGTCGGTGGCGTCGACGCCGGCCACAAGATCACCATCCTCGCTGCTTTGGCTTTCGGTTGCGCCCCGACCTTCGCCGCCGCCGAGGTGGAGGGCCTGGAAAGAGTCGAACTCCTCGACATCCTCCTCGCCAAGGACCTGGGCTATAGAATCAAGCTGATTGCCACGGCGGCCCGTTCGGGGCCGGATATCTCGGTCCGGGTCCATCCCGCCCTCGTCCCGCTGGACCACCCGCTGGCGCGCACGTCCGGCGCGCTGAACGCCCTCTTCATCGAAGGGCGGCGGATCGGGCGGATCTTCGTCCAGGGCCCAGGCGCTGGGGGAGGGCCGACGGCTGCCGCCGTGGCCGCCGATATCGCCGATATTCTCACCGGCGCGGCTCGGCCGGTGTTCCAGGCCCCGGCCGCCGGCTTGATGCCCTTTACGCCGGTCGACACCGGCCATGTCCTCGGGCGCGCCTTCCTGCGCCTCCTGGTCCGCGACGAGCCGGGAGTCATCGCCGCGGTTTCGGAAACCCTGGCCGGCGCCGGGGTCTCCATCGACAGTTTTCTCCAAAAGCCCGTGGAGGGGGCCGGCGGCGTGCCGATCGTGCTCACCACCCACGCGGTCATCGAATCGGTGCTAAGCGAAGCCGTCAAACGGATGGCCGCCCTTCCGGTCCTCCTCGAGCCGCCGCGCCTGATCCGCATCGCCCGGATATGAAAGAAATCATAATGAACAAGCGAAAAAAGACTCAGGCCGATACGCATTCGCAGGTCCTGGACCGCAACCTCGGCATGCAGGCGGCCAGAGTTTGCGAGGCGGCCGCCGTGGCGGCGTGGTCCCTGGCCGGCCGGGGCGATGAAAAGGCCGCCGATCAGGCGGCGGTGGACGCCATGAGAACCGCGCTCAACGGCTTGGCCATCGACGGCGTCATCGTCATCGGCGAGGGGGAGCGTGACGAGGCGCCGATGCTCTACATCGGCGAAAAGGTGGGGCGGGGCGGTCCGCGAATCGACATCGCTCTCGATCCCCTCGAAGGCACCACCTTGACCGCCAAGAACATGGCCAACGCCCTGGCAGTCATGGCCTGGGCGCCCGCCGGGGCCATGCTCAACGCGCCAGACACCTACATGGACAAGATCGCCTGCGGTCCAGGTTATCCCGCGGGCCTGCTCGACCTCGACCGCAGCGCTGCCGATAACGCCAGGGCCCTGGCCGCCGCCAAGGGCGTCGATATCGCCGAACTTTCGATCTGCGTGCTCGATCGGCCGCGCCACGCCGATATCATCGCGTCCCTGCGCGAGGCCGGGGCGCGGGTGTGCCTGATCACCGATGGCGACGTGGCGGGGGTCATGAACACCGCTGATCCGGAGACTGGCGTCGACATGTATGTCGGCCAGGGCGGGGCGCCCGAAGGGGTCCTCGCCTGTGCGGCCCTCAAGTGCGTCGGCGGCCAGTTCCAGGGTCGGCTGGTGTTTCGCAACGCGGACGAGCGGGCCAGGGCCGAAAAGCACGGGATCAAGGATTTCCAGAAGAAGTACGACCTGCACGAGCTGGTCCGGGCCGACGCCATCTTCGTCGCCACCGGCGTGACTGGCGGGGCACTGCTGGACGGGGTGCGAATCAGCGGCGGCATGGTGCATACCCACACCCTGGTGATGAACTCCCAGACCCGCACGGTGCGAGAAATAAGGATGAAGCGCCCCTTCTGATGGCCGTCCAGGCCACCCTCGAACCGGACGATTTCCTCGGTGTGAGCCACTCTCTGAGCGGGCGCCGTTGGCGCGCCCGGGCGGCCGATCCGGACCTGGTGCGCGAACACCAGATACGCCAACACCTTTCCGAGCCGGTGGCCAGGGCCCTGGCCTCGCGCGGCGTGGACGGCGACAGCGTCGAGACCTTTCTGCGCCCCAGTCTGAAGACCCAGTTCCCTGACCCGTCCAGTTTCGCGGGCATGGATGCGGCGGCCGTGGTCCTCATCGAAGCCCTCGTTGACGGCACAGCGATGACCGTGTTCGCCGACTACGACGTCGACGGGGCGACCAGCGCCGCTCAGCTCGTCCGTTGGTTCCGTCATATGGGCGTCGACCTGCCGATCTACGTTCCCGACCGTCTGACCGAAGGCTACGGGCCGAGCCCGGCGGTCTTCCGCGGTCTCAAGGCCGGCGGCGTCCAACTGGTCATCACCGTGGACTGTGGGGCGGCGGCGCATGACGCCCTGGCGGCCGCAGAGGAAATCGGTCTCGGCGTCGTGGTGATCGATCATCACCTGATGCGCGAGGCGCCTGCGCCTTCCACCGCCCTGATCGTCAATCCCAATCGGCCCGACTGCGCCTCCGGCCAGGGCGCCCTGGCGGCGGCGGGGGTCACATTCATTCTGCTGGCTGCGCTCAACCGCGAGGCGCGCCGGCGCGGCCTATTCGCCGACCGCGCCGAACCCGACCTTCGTCGCTGGCTCGATCTCGCCGCCCTTGGCGCCATCTGCGACGTCACGCAGCTCGTCGGCTTCAATCGCGCCCTCACCACTCAGGGGCTCAGGGTGATGTCGGCCTGGGCCAATCCCGGCTTGGCGGCCTTGATGGATGTGGCGCAATCCAAGCGCGAACGGGCCACGGCGTTCCACGCCGGCTGGGTGCTCGGCCCGCGTATCAACGCCGGCGGCCGGGTCGGTCGCTCGGACCTCGGAGCCCGTCTTCTCGCCACCGACGATCCGGCCGAAGCCGCCGAACTGGCCCGCGAGCTTGATGCCTTGAATACCGGGCGCCGGGAAGCCGAAGGGCGAATACTCGAAGCGGCGATCAATGCTGTCGAACACGAAGCCAACTTTGATCCAGCCGGCGCGGCGATCGTGGTTGCGGGCGAGGACTGGCACGCCGGAATCATCGGAATCGTCGCCGGGCGCATGCGCGAGCGCTACCGCAAGCCTGTGGTGGTGATCGGAATCGATCGGGCCGCCAACATCGGACGCGGATCTGGCCGCTCCTCGCCTGGCGTCAACCTCGGGGCCGCCATTCAGGACGCTTATGAGGCGGCCTTGCTGCTGTCGGGCGGCGGGCACGCCATGGCAGCCGGCCTGACCCTGCGGCCGGCCATGATCCCGGACCTGCGCGTCTTCCTTGACCAGCGCCTGGCCGGCGAATTCGGTATCGCGGACGACGCCCTCGATATCGACGCCCTGATAACCCCTGAGGCGGCGACCCCGAATCTGCTGGCCGAGTTCCAGAGCCTCGCCCCATACGGGCCGGGAAATCCCGAACCTTCCCTGGCTCTGGCGGCGAGCCGTGTCGAACGAGCCGGCGTCGTCCGTGGCGGTCACGTCCGCTGCGTCATCGGACGTGATCTGAAGGCGATCGCCTGGCGGGCCGAGGACACCGCGTTGGGCCGCCGCCTGCTGGCCGGAGGGGCCCTGCATATCGCCGGCCGGCTGAAACGGGACGACTGGAATGGCCGGTCCGGCGTCCAGTTCGAAATCGAAGACGCCGCCGACCCCCGCCAGATGACGTCGTGAGCGCGAATAATAGGTTCAAGAAGCAGGTCCGGAGCCGCCCTTGCGCCCCTTGGAGTCGCCCGATATATCCCCAGCCTCTCATGCCCCCGTGGGCCCTTCGTCTATCGGTTAGGACATCAGATTTTCAATCTGGGAAGAGGGGTTCGACTCCCCTAGGGCCTGCCAAACCGCGACAATTCCGCGTCTTAAAAGCGGTACAGTCAGGGTTGCGGCAAATGAGCGCGCTTGGGTCATTTGAGCCCTCCTGGCGTTGACGCGCGCGCAATTCAGACGACATTCCGGCCAAACGCCGCCGTCCCCTTGCGTGAAATGCGGGATAGCCGGTCAGAGGGGCGAATGTCTGAATTGCAAGCCGAGGTCTGTGAAACGCACGAGGAGATCGTGCACATCACCGGCCGAGTGAAATGGTTCGACGTCGGCAAGGGCTACGGCTTCATCGTTCCTGATGATCCGGGCGTGACCGGCCTGCGCGATGTCCTCCTTCACGTCACCTCTTTGCGTGACGCCGGTCTCGAGTCCGCGCCGGAAGGGGCCGCCATCGTCTGTGGCGCCGTCAAGCGGGCCAAGGGCTGGCAGGTCGCCGAACTTGTCAGTGTCGACGAGAGCACCGCCGGTCCGCGCGAGGAGCGTCCGCGCCGTCTCAACGGTGAGGCGCACCCCAGCGACCACCGCGCTGGGCCGGTTGGGCCCCGCCGCGAACGCCGGCCGCTCTCCGATGCCGGCGGTCCGCTACATGACGCCAAGGTCAAGTGGTTCAACCGCACCAAGGGGTATGGCTTTGTGGTCCGCGACACCGAGCCAGGCGATATCTTCGTCCATATCGAGACCTTGCGCCGCGGCGGCCTGGACGATCTTCAGCCAGGGGAGGGCGTGCGGGTGCGATTCGCCGAAGGTCCCAAGGGACTGGTTGTCGCGGAGATCGAACTGGGCCAGCATTAGGGCTTCCATCGCCCTTCGGTCGCCTTCGTGAAGCTGTTCAAACTCGCCTCATTGATCGTCGCGAGCCTCGCCCTCGGAGGCGGCGCGGCCGCCCGGCCGCTCAAGGTCGAAAGTCTTGATATCGCCACCGCCCGCGGTGTCTATCACTTCAAGGTCGAGATCGCCGACAATGACGAGACTCGCGAGCGGGGGCTGATGTTCCGGCGCAGCCTCGCCGCCGATCGCGGCATGCTGTTCGATTTCAAGACAGTCCAGCCCGGCGGCGTATCGTTCTGGATGAAGAACACGCTCATCCCCTTGGATATACTGTTCATCACCTCTGACGGCCGGATCCTCACCATCGCTCACGCTGTTCCCTTGTCGGAGACCCCCGTCCCCTCTGGCGGACCTGTCCTGGGCGTCCTCGAGATCGCCGGGAGTCGGGCTACGGCGATCGGCGCGGCGCCCGGCGACAAGGTTCGCGAGCGCATTTTTCACAAGTGAGCAGGTCCGAAGTCCCGCCACCGCCGCCAGGTTTCGTCCTCCAATCGGGCCGCGGGGCCTTTTCCAGCCACAACGGCCCCCATTACCGGCGGCCATACGCTGATGGGGTCGAGCAGGCCTTCTATGCCCTCGATCGGCACTGCAACGGGGTGGGTATCGTCCATGGCGGCATGGTCTCCGCCTTCCTCGATGGACTTTTGGCCGGGGCCGTGGCGGCAGGCACGGGCGCGACTCCGGTCACCATCCATCTGTCGATCGACTTCCTCGCCATGGGCCGGGCAGGCGATTGGGTGCTGGGCCGCGCGCGGCTTGATCGAGCTGCCCGCGAGGTCGCCTTCTCCCAGGGCGAGGCGCGGGTCGGCGATCATGTCATCGCCAGGGCCACGGGGGTCTTCCGCCTAATGCGGCGGCGCGATCGTTGAGCTCAAGCTTTGAAAGCAGCGTTGCGAGGCGATCCGCGCCATGGCAAGAGACGCGACCCTTGCGATGGTCGACGGGGCGTGGCGCAGCCTGGTAGCGCATCTGCTTTGGGAGCAGAGGGTCGCAGGTTCGAATCCTGCCGCCCCGACCAGCCCGCCACAAGAGATCTGACAGGAACTCATGCTCGCGCGCATCTTTCGTCCCGCCAAGACCGCCATGCAGTCCGGCCGGGCCAACACCTATCTTTGGGAGTTGAGCTTCGAGCCCGCCTCGGCGCGGATCCCCGATCCCCTGACCGGGTGGACCCAGTCCACGGACATGAATGGCC
Source organism: Caulobacteraceae bacterium (assembly GCA_035605655.1). Classification (GTDB taxonomy): domain Bacteria; phylum Pseudomonadota; class Alphaproteobacteria; order Caulobacterales; family Caulobacteraceae; genus Acaudatibacter. Next base: position 129,338 of record DASZKO010000084.1, read on the forward strand.
AGGTTCGCCTGAGGTTCGCCACCCAGGAGGAGGCCGTCGATTACGCGCGCCGGCACGGCATCCCGTTCGAGGTAATTCCGGAGCCTAAGACAAAAAGAAACATAAAGGCCTATGCGGACAACTTCGCGTTCCAGCGCAGACAACCCTGGACCCACTGAAGGGACCCCGTAGCTCAACTGGATAGAGCATCCGCCTTCTAAGCGGACGGTTGCAGGTTCGAGTCCTGCCGGGGTCGCCACCTAAGCCGAGGCGCCGTCTAAAGCGCAGCGAGCCCTACAGCGAGGTCGTCGATGAGGTCGGCGGGATCCTCGAGGCCGATGGACAATCTGACCACCGGCCCAGCCAAGCTGGGCGGCCACTCGCGCGCGGCGAATTGAGGATCTCCATTGAGAGCGAGGCTTTCGAACCCGCCCCAGGAAAAGCCCAGACGGAACAGACGAAGTGCATCGAGGAACGCCCGAACCACCGTCTGCGGACAGGGCTCGAGCACGACCGAAAAGAGTCCGGCCGCCCCCGAATAGTCGCGCTTCCACAGATCATAGCCCGGCGCCCCGGGGAGGGAAGGGTAGAGCACCTCGGCCACCCTCGGTTGGTCGACCAGCCACCTCGCCACGGCGAGGCCGCTGTCGTGGTGGCGAGCAAGACGGGTTGGAAGGGTCCGCAGGCCGCGAAGGATCTGATAGGCGTCGTCGGGCCCCACCGACCAGCCAAAATCAATCACCGCCTCGTCCATCGCCTTTCCGAGCGAGGGATCGCGAGTCGCGACCGAGCCCATGAAGACATCCGAGTGGCCGCCCACGTACTTGGTCAGGGCCTGGACTGACAGGTCGACGCCGTGCGCGAGAGGTTTGAACCAGAAGCCGGCCGCCCAGGTGTTGTCCATGAGGGTGAGGATTCCGCGCTCCCGGGCCAGCGCGGCGATGGCGGCGATGTCCTGCATCTCGAAGGTGAGGGAACCGGGGGACTCCAGAACGATCATCCGCGTCGCGGGGCTGGCGAGGGCGAGGACTTCGGCCGGACTTGCGGCCGGAGCGAAATAGCGCGTGGCGACGCCCAGACGGGTGAGCACCCGGCTGCAGAATCGCCGCGTCGGCTTGTAGACGGCGTCCGTGACCAGAATCTCGTCACCGGCCTCGAGCACCGCCAGCATGGCCCCGGTGACGGCGGCGAGGCCGGAAGGGAAGAGGCGCACCATTTCGGCGCCTTCCAGCTCGGCCAGGGCCCGGACGAGCGTATCCTGAACCGCCAAACCGGCTCGACCGTAGGTCACTTGGCGCTCGTCGTAGAGCGCCTCGGCGGTGGGCATGATGACCGTGGAGCCTTTCTCCACCGCCGGGCCCACGGTGCGCCCGGCCCCGCGAGCGGCATGAATCACCCGCGTCGCAGGGCCCTTTCCACTCATTCGGCGACGACGTCGGTGTCGCTCCGCGCGCCCCACTCGCTCCACGAACCGTCGTAGACCGCCACATCCGCCCTTCCCAACCGCGCCAGGGCCAGAGCCAGGAGCGAGGCTGTGATCCCCGATCCGCAGGTGGTGACAATGGGCTGGGCGAGGTCCACGCCGGCCGCCTCGAATGCCGTCCGCAGCGCCGCCGGCGAAACCAACTCGCCGCTCGCCGTCATCAGGGTCGCCCACGGCAGGTTCAACGCCCCCGGCATATGGCCGGAGCGCAGGCCAGCCCGGGGCTCGGGACTGGCTCCTGTGAACCTCCCCGCAGGCCGAGCGTCGACCACCTGGGTCGCACCGTCAGCCAGAGCCTCACGCACCGCTTCGAGGTCGCGCACCAGGGAAGGATCGGGCCGGGACTTGAAATCGCCGTGCTCCGGCGTCGACCACCCGATTTCCATCGGCCGACCCTCGGCCTGCCACTTGGGCAGGCCGCCATCGAGGACGAAGCTCGCCTCGTGGCCCATGGCTCGGAAATTCCACCAGGCGCGGGGAGCGGAGACGATTCCCTGAGCGTCATAGACGATCAGTTGGGAATCGCGACTGATTCCCATGCGCCGGGCGGCGACCGCGAAGTCGGCCGGAGCGCCGAGCATGTGGGGCAGACCGCTGGAGTGATCGCTGATCTCGTCGATATCGAAGAAGACGGCGCCGGGGATATGGCGCTGGCCGTACTCCGCTCTGGCGTCACGCCCCGCGTCCGGCATGAACCAGGTCGCGTCGAGCACTTTCACATTCGGCTCGCCCAGCCGTGTCGCCAGCCATTCGGTGGTGACGAGGGGCCCCCTCATAGCCACGGCGGCGTGGGCAGGCCGCGCTCCTGAAGAAACGCCGGATTGAAGATCTTGCTTTGGTAGCGCGCGCCCTGATCGCAAAGGATGGTCACGATCGTGTGGCCGGGGCCCAGATCGCGGGCCAGGCGGATCGCCCCGGCGACGTTGATCCCTGTCGAGCCGCCCATGACCAGGCCTTCGTTCTGGGCGAGGTCGAAGATCACCTCCAGCATCTCGGTGTCGGAAATCCGGTAGGCGTGGTCGACCTTCAAGCCCTCGAGGTTGGCGGTTATCCTCCCCTGGCCGATCCCCTCGCTGATCGAACCGCCCTCGGCCTTCAGTTCACCGCGCGTGTACCAGGCGTAGAGCGCCGCGCCGTGAGGGTCGGCCAAGCCGATGGCGATGTCGGAGCGGCGCTCGCGAAGGGCCATGGCGACTCCCGCCAAGGTGCCCCCCGATCCCACCGAGCAGATGAAGCCGTCGACCCTGCCCGCGGTCTGGCGCCAGATCTCCGGCCCAGTGGTTTCGACGTGGGCGGTGCGGTTGGCCGTGTTGTCGAACTGGTTGGCCCAGATCGCCCCGGCTGGCTCCTTGGCGTTCAGCTCCTCCGCCAGCCGACCCGAATATCGCACGTAGTTGTCGGGGTTCGCATAGGGAACGGCGTCGACCTCGATGAGCTCGCCGCCCATCAGGCGGATGGCGTCCTTCTTTTCCTGGCTCTGGGTTCTGGGAATGACGATCGTGGCGCGGTAGCCGAGCGCCTTGGCGACCATGGCCAGGCCGATGCCGGTATTGCCCGCGGTGCCTTCGACGATCCGGCCGCCGGGACGCAGGGTTCCACGCCGTTCCGCGTCGCGGACGATATAGAGGGCGGCCCGGTCTTTGACCGACTGGCCGGGATTGGCGAATTCGGCCTTGCCGAGAATCTCGCAGCCGGTCGCCTCGCTGGCCGCTCTCAATCGGATGAGCGGCGTTTCGCCGATGGCGTCGACCACGCCGTCGCGGATCTGGGCCTTGCTCATGGCTCCAAATTCGCCGATCGCCCCCCCGCCGCGCAAGCCTCTTCTACTCGGTCGTGCGAGAGCTGGGCGGCGTGATCAGGCCCGCACCAGGCTGAGCTGGACGACGTCGGTGCGCGCCGTGCGGAAACCGGCTTCGCAATAACCGAGGTAAAATCGCCATAGACGGCGAAAACGCTCGTCGAACCCCAGGCCGCGGATTTCCTCCCAGGCGCTCTCGAACGAGGTCGTCCATTGAGCCAGGGTGTCGGCGTAGTTCTGACCGAACCGGGCGATCGACCTCCACTCCAGGCCGGCTCGCGCAATCTCCTCGCGCAGGCGCCCCTCGCTGGGCAGCATGCCGCCAGGGAAAATGTATTTGCGCAGAAAGTCGGACCGGGTGCGGTAGCCGCGAAACAGCTCGTCTCGGATGGTGATGATCTGCAGCCCGGCCCGACCACCGGGCGAGAGCACATCGCGGACCTTGGCGAAGTAGGCGGGCCAATAGGCCTCGCCCACCGCCTCGAACATCTCGATGGAGGCGACGTTGTCGAACGTTCCTTCGACATCGCGGTAGTCCATCAGGCGGATGTCGGCCAGCTCGGCCAGTCCCTTCTCGAACATCCGCCGGCGGGCGAATTCATGCTGGGCGCGAGAGTTGGTGATGCCGGTGACCTTGGCGCCCATCTCGCCGGCGGCGAATTCGGCGAAGCCGCCCCAGCCGCATCCGATCTCGAGCACATGACGCCCGGGAGCAAGGCCGATCTGATGGGCCAGGGTGGCGTACTTGTGCCTTTGCGCCCTCTCGAGCGGTTGGTCGGGGCGCTCGAACCTGGCCGCCGAATAGGTCATGCCCGGGTCAAGCCAGCGGGCATAGAAGGCGTTGCCGAGGTCATAATGGGCATGGATGTTGCGGCGCGCGCCACGGCGGCTGTTGCGGTTGAGCACATGGGCCAGGGCGTTGAAGGCGCGCATGAACAAATTGCCCCGCACGAGCCGTTCGAGTTGATCGAAGTTGGCGGTCAACGCCTCGAGCAGGGCGCGGAGATCCGGCGTTTCCCATTCGCCGGCCATAAATCCTTCGCCCAGGCCGATATCGGCCGAAGCGAGCACCCGCGAGACGAAGCGGAAGTCGCGCACGATCAGCACGCCCTCGGGTCCTGGCGTTCGGCCGTCGATCCGCAGTTCCCATCCTGAAGGAAAGACGAAAGTCAGCGATCCGGCTATCCAATTGCGGCGGGCGATCTCGACGGCGGTGCGGAAGGCGGCCGGCGCGCGGCGCAGCTCCGGATCGTCCACCGACACGACGGGCGTGGCCATGGCGGGTCTCCCGAGCGGTTGCGACCAAGGCGCGTCCTTCACCTTCGCCATCGTGGGCATCGCAGCCGGCGCGTCAAGTCACGCGCTCGCCTTGCGCGGCGTTCTGGGCTAATCGCCCTCACCGGAACTCATGGAAGCTTCCAGGAAAGATGCAGCCGAACGCCGTCGTCGAGATCAACCGCCCAAGCGGCGCATCGGTGCGCATCGGTAACGCCGAGCGCCTGGTGGTGATCGCCGGGCCCTGCCAGCTCGAAAGCCGCGCCCACGCTCTGGAGACCGCCGCCGCGCTCAAGGAAATCGCCGCGCGGCTCGGGATCGGGCTCATCTACAAAACCTCCTTCGACAAGGCCAACCGCACCTCGGGCCGGGGCGCGCGCGGCATCGGACTTGACCAAGCCGCCCCGATCTTCGCCGAGATACGGGAGAGCCTGGACCTGCCGGTCCTGACCGACGTCCATGAGGCGGATCAGTGCGCCGAGGTGGCCGAGGCTGTGGACGTCCTGCAGATCCCGGCGTTCCTGAGTCGCCAGACCGACCTCATCGTCGCCGCCGCCAGGACCGGGCGCCCGCTCAACATCAAGAAAGGCCAGTTCCTCGCCCCCTGGGAGATGAAGAACGTCATCGAAAAGGCCACCTCGGCGGGCAATCCGAACGTCATGGCCTGCGAGCGCGGCGTCTCGTTCGGCTACAACACCCTCATTTCCGACATGCGCGCCTTGCCTGTCCTGGCGCAGATCGGTTGCCCCGTGGTCTTCGACGCCACTCACTCGGTCGCCCAGCCGGGCGGGCAGGGCGACCGTTCCGGAGGCCAGCGGGAATATGTTCCCGTCCTGGCCCGGGCGGCGGTGGCGGTCGGCGTGGCGGCGGTGTTCATGGAGACCCATCCCGATCCGGACAACGCGCCGTCCGATGGGCCCAACATGGTTCCCTTGGGTGAGTTCGAGGCCCTCGTGGCTGAACTCCTTGAATACGACGCCCTCGCTAAGCGCCGCGCCCACGCCGCTTAGAGGTCGCGAGAGATCTGACCCATGGACATGATCTCCCTTCAGAAACTGCTGACCGCCATGAGCGGGACGCGAGTGGTGGCGGTCGGCGATGTGATGGTCGACCGCTTCGTCTATGGCGAGGTGAGCCGGGTTTCGGCCGAGGCTCCGGTGCCGATCCTGGTTCGGGCCAGGGAAGCCATGATGCTGGGCGCGGCGGGCAATGTCGCCCGCAATGTCGCCGCCCTAGGCGGCGAGGCGGCCTTGATCGGCATCGTCGGCGAGGACCTGGCGGCCGAGGAAGCCCGCGCCCTGATGATCGGCCAAAAGGGTCTGACCGGGGAGCTTATCGTCGAAGCCGGACGGCCGACCACGACCAAGGTGCGGTTCGCCTCCGCCGGGCAACAGCTGCTGCGGGTCGATCATGAGGGTCTCGCCCCGCTGCCGGCCGCGGTGGATCGGGCTGTCTGCGCGGCGGTCTCGCGGTTGGCCAAGGGCGCCGGCGCCATCCTCCTTTCCGACTATGGAAAGGGAGTGGTCAGCGACAGGGTGATCACGGCTTGCCTTGCGGCGGCCAAGGCTAACGGGGCGCCACTGATCGTCGATTCCAAAGCCCGCGGGTTCGGCCGCTACGGGGCGGCCGATGTCGTCAAGCCCAACGCCGCCGAACTGGCTTTCGCCACCGACCTGCCCACGGTCACGGATGCGGAAATCGAAGCGGCTCTGGCCAAGGCCCTCGACGTCTGCCACTGCCGGGCCATTCTGGTCACCCGCGCGGCCAAGGGAATGAGCCTGGCCGTGCGCGGCCATGCGACGCGCCACTTTCGGCGCCCGCCGCCCGAGGTGTTCGACACCGCCGGGGCCGGCGATACCGCCCTGGCGGCCCTCGGTCTCGCCCTGGCCTCCGGCGCTGACCTCGGCGAAGCCGTCGAGCTCGCTCTCCTGGCGTCGAGCGTGGCGGTCGAGAAAGCCGGCGTGGCGACGGTATCGCCGGACGAGCTCATGGAGGCCGAGCTGGCCGCCCATCGCGCCCCCACCGAGGCCAAGATCGTCACCGTCGAGGGCATGGAGCGGGCGATCGGCCGCTGGCGCGAACGCGGCCTGAAGGTCGGCTTCACCAACGGTTGTTTCGACATTCTCCACCCGGGCCACATCGCCTATCTGGCCCAGGCGAAGTCGTGGTGCGACCGTCTGGTGGTGGGACTGAATTCGGACGCCTCGGTGCGGCGCGCCAAGGGCGAGGGCCGGCCGGTCAATTCCCTCGAAGCTCGCGCCCTCGTGCTCGCGGGTCTGGCCTGCGTCGACCTGGTCACCGCCTTCGACGAAGACACCCCCGCCGAGCTGATCGCCGCCGCCCGGCCGGATCTGCTGGTCAAGGGCGGTGACTACGCCATCGAGGACATTGTCGGCGCCGATCTGGTCAAAGGTTGGGGCGGGGAAGTCCGCATCGCTGCCTTCGTCGACGGCCACTCGACGACCGCCACCCTGGCCAAGGCCGCCCGCCGGTGAGTCCTCGCCTGATCCTGGTCACCGGTGGGGCCGGGTTCATCGGCTCGAACATCGTGGCCGAGTTGGCCGCCGACCCGGACCTCGACATCGTCGTATGCGATCACTTGCGCGCCGCGGCGCTCGGCAAGTGGCGTAACCTCGCCAAGCACCCCATCGTCGATTTTATCCCGCCCGACGACCTGTTCGCCTGGCTCGCCGGGCGCGGCGCCGACGTGGCGACCATCATTCACATGGGCGCGGTCTCCTCGACCACCGAAGCCGACGCCGACCTGATCATGTCCACCAACTTCGCCTTGTCTCGCGATCTGTTCGCCTGGTGCGCAGCCAAGGGACGGCGGCTGATCTGGGCCTCGTCCGGCGCGACTTACGGGGATGGCTCAGCAGGCTTCGACGATGAAGACGACCTGGCCTCGTTGGCCGCCCTGCGCCCCCTCAACGCCTACGGGTGGTCCAAGGCCCTGTTCGACCTCCATGCCGCCCGCGAGGCAGCGCGCGGCCGCGCTCCGCGGCAATGGACCGGACTGAAGTTCTTCAATGTCTACGGGCCCAACGAAGCCCACAAGGGCGCCATGGCATCGGTGATCGCCCAAATGTGGCCCGACGTCGCCTCTGGAGCGCCGGTGAAGCTGTTCCGGTCCTACAAGCCGGGCGTTCCCGACGGCGGCCAGAAGCGCGATTTCATCTATGTCCGCGACGTCGCCCGGGCCGTGGCGTGGCTGCTGCGTGCGGGCGAGGTCAACGGCGTCTTCAACCTGGGCTCGGGAGCGGCGCGGACCTTCGAGGACCTCGCCCGGGCGCTGTTCAAGGCGGCCGGACGAACATCGTCCATCGACTACGTGGAAATGCCGGCCAACCTGCGTGGCCGCTATCAGTATTTCACCCAGGCGCGGATGGAGCGCCTCCGCGCCGCCGGCTATGTCGAGCCGTTCGCCTCCCTCGAGGAGGGCGTCGCCGACTATGTCGAGAGCTTTCTTGCCGCGCCCGACCCCTATCGCTGAGCGCACGGCTTTTGTATCCACGTTGACATGGCCCGGCGGCGATTGCGGTTCTGGTTGGCGCTGGTCGCGGCGGCCCTGGCGGCGCTGATCATCGCCGCCTTACTGATCTGGCGCGACGATATCCTCGAAGCCTTCCTCGACCCCCAGGTCCCCTACACCGTCTACAAGCCTCCGCCGGCGCCCGACTACGCCAAGGCCGGCGCTTGGGACCAACTGCCCACCCACGGCGAAAGCGCCCCTGTCGACGTCTTCTTTGTCCACCCCACGACCTTCGACGGCGGCCACAACTGGAACGGGCCGATCGGCGATCGAGGGGCGGCCGCTCTCTACGCCCGGGTCGTGGCCCCGAATTACGCCGCGCCCTTCGCTCGCGTCGGACGGATTTTCGCCCCGCGCTACCGCCAGGCCAGTCTCTACACCTCCCTCACCGTCTTCGATGACGCCATCGAGGCGCGGGAATTCGCCTACGACGATGTGCGCGCCGCCTTCGACTACTACCTGGCCCACCTCGGGCGCGATCGGCCCTTCATTCTGGCGGGAGTGGAGCAAGGCGGCCAACTCGCGGCCCGCCTGCTGAGCGAGCGGATCGCTCCCGATCCGGCCCTGCGCCACCGCCTCGTCGCCGCTTATCTGATCGAGACCGATGTCGCCGCAGGGGCCTATGCCGATGACGCGCCCATTCCGGCTTGCCATCGGCGCAACGAGTCGGGCTGCGTCGTCGCCTGGATCTCGGCCCGCCAGGGCGATTTCCCGCGGGTGATCAGCATCCTCACCCGCAGCAAGGTGTGGGGGTCTGGCGGCCATCTGGTAAACCTCGCCGGCGCGCCGTTGCTGTGCGTCAATCCCTTGCTGGGCGCGGAGGGCGACGATCCCGCGGCCCCCAGGCTCAACCTAGGGGCCGCCAACGCGACGGGCCTGGAGTGGACCGCAAGGCCCGGATTCCTGGTCCGCCAGGTAGGCGCCCAGTGTGTCGGTGGGATCCTGCGGGTCAGCCGGCCGCGGAGCGACACGCTCTTGCCTCACGGCTCGTTCGCCAAACGGCTACGGGTTCCCGACTACAACCTGTTCTGGGCCGACCTGGAGGCGGACTCGCTCATCCGGGCGACGGCGTGGCGGCTCACCCGGCCTGACTGAGGCCGGAGACGGCGCGCCAGTCGAACAGCTCCTGCAGAGTCTCCAGGGCCTTGGCGCGCGGGCCGGCCAAGCCCCGTGACAACGCCAGCCGAGCGTCGTCGGCGGCCACCCGGATCAGGTCCCGATGGGCGACGGGATCCGCCAGGCGATAGGCGGGAAAGCCGCTCTGGGCCAGGCCCAGGGGGTCGCCGCCGCCGCGCAGCTCCAGATCCTTCTCGGCGATAACGAACCCGTCGTCGGTCCGACGCAGGATGTCCAGCCGCCGCGATGCGATGTCGGATAACGGCGGATCGTAGAGAAGGACACAGCTGGCCTCGCCGCCGCCACGCCCGACCCGGCCGCGCAACTGGTGAAGTTGGGCCAGACCAAAGCGCTCGGCCTGCTCGATGACCATGATGCTCGCGGCCGGCACGTCGACCCCGACCTCGACCACCGTGGTGGCCACCAGCACCTTGAGCCGGCCCTCTGCGAAGCCGGCCATGACCTTGTCCTTCTCCGCGTTCGGCAGGCGGCCATGGACCAGCCCGACGGCGTCACCGAGCAGCCTTTTCAGGGTAGCGGCGCGGGCTTCGGCGGCGGCCAGGTCCAGGGCCTCGGACTCGGCGATCAGCGGACAGATCCAGAAGGCCTGGGCGCCCGCTGCCACCGCCGCCGTGAGCCGGGCCGTCACCTCGGCCAGCCTCGGCATGGGCGCGGCGCGGGTCGCCACCGGCGTGCGTCCCGGCGGCTTCTCGTCCAGTCGGGAGATGTCGAGATCGCCGAACACGGTCAGCTCCAAGGTGCGCGGAATCGGCGTCGCCGACATCGCCAGCAGATGCACGCCGGTTCCCTTGGCCTGCAGCCGGGCCCGTTCGGAAACCCCGAACCGGTGCTGCTCGTCGATGACGCTGAACGCCAGGGCGGCGAAGGCGACGTCGTCCTGGAAAAGGGCGTGGGTGCCCACGGCCATCGCCGCCCGGCCATCGCTCAACTGGGCCAGCTTGGCGAGCCGTGCGGCGCCCTTGTCGCGGCCGGTGAGCAGCACTGGCAGCACGCCCTGCGACGCGGCCGGCCCGGCCAGGGTGTCGAAGTGCTGGCGAGCGAGGATCTCGGTCGGGGCCATCAACACCGATTGCAGGCCGGTGGCGGCGGCGTCGAGCATGGTCAGCATGGCCACCACCGTCTTTCCAGCCCCCACATCGCCCTGAATGAGACGCGTCATCCGCCAGCCCGAGGCGAGATCGGCGCGAATCTCACTCAGGCATCTCTGCTGTGCGCCGGTGAGAGCGAAGGGGAGGGCCGTCTCCGCCCGCGCCGCCAGCTGAGAGGCGGCGATCGCCGGCGCCGGCTCGGCGCGGCTCTTCTTCTTGCGTTGGGCCAGGGCCAGCTGATGGGCGAGCAGTTCGTCATAGGCCAGGCGACGGCGGGCCGGGGCCTGGGGCGAGAGATCGGCTTCGTTGGCCGGGGCGTGGAGGGTTCCCACTGCCTCGCGCCATGTCGGCCATGCCTCGCGCGCCACCAGGGCCGTGTCGGCCCATTCAGCCAGAACCGGCGCCCGCTCCACCGCCTCGAGAGCGAAGCGGCGTACCGCCCGCGAGGCGAGCCCCGCGGTGGCCGGATAGACCGCTTCCACCTCCGGGATCTCGACGGCCCGTTCGGGGGCGAGCATGTAGTCGGGATGGATGATCTGCAGCCCGCCGCTGAAGCTGTCGCGCTCGACTTTGCCGCTCACCACCCGCGCCGCGCCGACCGGATGGGCGCGTTCGAGGTGCGGTCCGTATCCCTTGAAAAACACCAGTGTCATGAAGCCGGTGTCGTCGAAGGCGCGGATCTTCCATGGCGCGGTGGCCCGCCCCGACCTCTCGTGGCTGGCGATCGTCAACCGCAGGGTCTGGGACTCGCCCTCCACGGCGCTCGCCGCCTTGGCCGGGCGGCGGCGGATCAGGGCGTGCGGGGGAAGGAACAGAAGATCGCGCACCAGGGGCCCAGCCAGCCGTTCGAGGAGGGGGGCGACGCGGGGCCCTACCCCTTTGAGGCTGGCCACCGGCGCGAACAGGGGAAAGAGACTCTCCGGACGCATGGCGTGACTATAGCGGCAAGTCCCGCTGACCAGGCCATCGTCAAAGCCATCCGGGAAGGCTATGGAGCGCCCGCTATCTCCTCGCCGAAGAGAATTCCAAGATGACTGACATCCCGCCCGATCGCCTGGCGGCCGATCCCGATTCCCGGTTCCACGATGCGGCCCTCCTCGAACGGGGCGTGGGGGTGCGCTTCAAGGGTGTCGAGAAGACCAATGTCGAGGAGTACTGCGTCAGCGAGGGCTGGGTCCGCCTGGCCGTGGGAACAACCACCGATCGCCGCGGCAAGCCGATGACCATCAAGCTGCAGGGGCCCGTGGAGCCCTATTTCCGCGACATCGCCGATGGATGATCCACGCATCCGGCGGGTCCGGGTGAGAGCCTGGCGACGCGGGTTTCGCGAGGCCGACCTGATCCTGGGCCCCTTCGCCGACTCCAGGGCGGCCGTGATGAGTCCGGCCGAACTCGCCAGTTTCGAACGGCTCCTCGAGCAGAACGACCACGACGTCTACGCCTGGATCGTGGGGTCCGCGTCCGTTCCGGCCGAATTTGACGACGAGCTCATGGCGCAGCTACGGGCCGCCGCCCAAGCCGGCCCGGCCCCTCGGCTCTAGGTGTCCGCCGCCGCCGACTTCAGGGGCGTGGCCGGCGCGCCTGGCGCCCTGGACCTCGATGGCGCGCCGGAGGGCTTCGACGCCCTGGTCATGGGCGATATCGTCCGCTCCCGCCGCGGCCTTGCCGTCTTTGTCGCTCGGGACGGCTCGCGCGCCCAGGCCTTCCTTGACGCCCTGTCCTTTTTCGCGCCCGAAATGGCGGTCCTCGAATTCCCGGCCTGGGATTGCCTGCCCTTCGACCGCGTCGGCCCCTCGGCCGGCGCGGCGGCTCAGCGGATGGCCGTTCTCACCCGTCTCGTCCGAGGACTCGAGACAACCGGACCGGCGCTGCTGGTCACCACCGCGGCGGCTCTGATGCAGCGGGTTCCGCCCCGCTCGGCGGTGAACGGGGCAGACTATTCAGCGACAGTGGGAGGGATCGTCGACATCGCCGACCTCGAGCGCTATTTCGCGATCAACGGCTATCAGCGCGCCTCGACGGTTTCCGAGCGCGGCGAGTTCGCGGTGCGCGGCGGGGTGATCGACGTCTTTCCGCCCGGCGCGGCGGAGCCGGTGCGCCTCGACCTCTTCGGCGACTCCCTCGAATCGATCCGCGCCTTCGACCCTGAAACCCAGCGGTCGACGCGCCAGCTCAAATCGGTCGACCTGTTGCCGGTCAGCGAAGTTCTCCTCGATGCCGCCGCCATCGCTCGTTTTCGCACCGGCTATCTCGCCGCCTTCGGCGCTCCGGGCGAGGATCCCCTCTACGAGACGGTCAGCGCCGGCGGTCGGCGAGCCGGAATGGAGCACTGGCTGCCCCTTTTCCACGAGGGCCTGGAAACGCTGTTCGACTACCTCCCTGCAGGCGCGCTCGTCGCCCTCGATCACCTCGCCGGGGAGGCCCGCGACGAGCGCACGGCGATGATCGCCGACGCCTTCCAGGCCCGCTCCGAAGCCGAGCGTAACGTCCACTACCGCGCCTTGCCGCCCTCGAGCCTCTACCTCGACGCCCTGGAATGGAACGAGCGGCTCGCGGCCCATCCGCGTCGCCAGTTCAGTCCGTTCCACCGCGACGGCGGGGAGGGGATCGTCGATCTCGGCGCCAGGCGCGGCCGCGCCTTCGCCGCCGAACGAGCCCGCGACAGCGTCAACCTCTTCGAGGCCGCGGCTGCCCACGCCCGAAGCCTCAATGGCGCCGGTAAACGGGTGATCTTCGCCTCCTGGTCGGAAGGTTCCTCCGAGCGCCTGGCGGCCATGCTGGCCGATCATGGTCTGACCGACATTCCCCTCGCCCCCTATTGGCAGGCTGCGAAGGCAACCGACCCGAGGAAACTGCAACGGGCCGCGTTGCCTCTCGACGCCGGCTTCGAGACGGAGTCCCTGGCGATCATCTCCGAGACCGATATCCTCGGGGACCGGCTGGCGCGGCCGAGACGGCGCCGGCGCGCGGCCAATTTCCTGGCCGAGGCCACGGCTCTCGGCCAAGGCGATCTCGTAGTCCACGTCGACCATGGCATCGGCCGCTACGAGGGACTGCGCACTCTCGATGTCATGGGCGCGCCCCACGACTGCCTCGAACTGCACTATGCCGATGCTGCCAAGCTCTACCTGCCGGTGGAGAACATCGACCTCCTCACCCGCTACGGCGCCGAGAGCGAGGGCGTGCAGGTCGATCGGCTGGGCGGGGCGGCGTGGCAAGCCCGCAAGGCCAGGGCCAAGGAGCGGCTGCGCGAGATGGCCGAGGGCCTGATCGCCATCGCCGCCGCCCGCGCCACACACCACACGGAGGTCGCCTCCGCTCCGCACGGCCTCTTCGAGGAGTTCTGCGCCCGCTTTCCCTACGAGGAAACCGAAGACCAGTTGAACGCCATCAGCGATGTTCTGACCGATCTGGCGGCCGGCAAGCCCATGGACCGGCTGATCTGCGGCGACGTCGGCTTCGGCAAGACCGAAGTCGCCCTGCGCGCCGCCTTCGTCATGGCCATGAGCGGCCGCCAGGTGGCGGTCATCTGTCCCACCACCCTATTGGCCCGCCAGCATTTCACTACCTTCACCGAGCGCTTCCAGGGCTGGCCCGTGCGCATCGTGCGCCTCTCGCGGATGGTCGAGGCGACCGAGGCGACGGCGGCCCGCGAGGCGCTGGAAAAGGGGGAGGCGGAGATCGTCATCGGCACTCACGCGGTGCTCGCCGCCCAGACCAGGTTCAAGGATCTGGGCCTCGTGGTCGTCGACGAGGAGCAGCACTTCGGGGTCAAGCACAAGGAGGCGCTCAAGGCGCTGCGCGCCGAGGTCCACGTGCTGACCCTCACCGCGACTCCTATTCCGCGCACCCTGCAGATGGCCCTTTCCGGCATCCGCGAGATGTCGATCATCGCCACTCCGCCGGTGGATCGCCTGGCCGTGCGCACCTTCGTTACCCCCTGGGACCCGGTCTCGATCCGCGAAGCCCTGCTGAGGGAGAAGTTCCGCGGCGGCCAAGTCTACTACGTCGCCCCGCGCGTCCGCGACCTGCCCGAACTCGAGCGCTTCCTTCGCGACCAGGTGCCGGAGGTGAAGTTCGTGGTGGGCCACGGCAAGCTCCCACCGACGCGCCTGGAAGACGTCATGGCCGCCTTCTACGAGGGTCGATACGATGTCCTGCTGTCGACCAGCATCGTCGAATCCGGGCTCGACATCCCCACCGCCAACACCCTCGTCGTTCACCGCGCCGACATGTTCGGCCTGGGCCAGCTCTATCAGCTGCGCGGTCGGGTGGGGCGGGCCAAGGCGCGGGCCTACGCCTATCTGACCACCCCCTTCGAGCGGCCGATAACGCCAGCGGCGGAACGGCGTCTGCACGTGCTGCAATCTCTGGACAGCCTGGGGGCGGGGTTTCAACTGGCCAGCCACGACCTCGACATCCGCGGCGGCGGCAATCTCCTGGGCGAAGAGCAGTCGGGACACATCCGCGAGATCGGCGTCGAGCTCTATCAGCAGATGCTCGAGGACGCGGTGGCCGAGCTCAAGGCGGCCGGCGCTCGCGAGGCGATTTCCCTCGACCGCGGCTGGTCACCGCAGATCAACACCGGGGCGGCGGTGCTCATCCCGGAGGCATATGTGCCTGATCTCAACGTGCGGCTCGCCGTCTACCGCCGCCTTTCCGACGCGGAGCGGGCCGACGACCGCGAAGCCCTGGCCGCCGAGCTCATCGACCGCTTCGGCCCTCTGCCGCCGGAGGCCGACCAGCTCCTCAAGGTGGTGGCCATCAAGGGCCTGTGCCGCGAAGCCAATGTCGCCAAGATCGACGTCGGCCCCAAGGGTGCGGTGATCGCCTTCCGCGGCGACCGGTTCGCCAACCCGGCCGGCCTGGTGGCCCATATCCAGAAACACCCCCAGGCCTGGCGCCTGCGCCCCGATCAGAAGCTGTCGGTCAAGGGCGAATGGGCCACCCCCAAGGCTCGTCTGGCCGCCGCCGAACGCCTGCTGGGCGAGATCGCCGCCCTGGCGCGTGCGGCTTAGCTGACGATCGGGGGATTGGCCCCAGGGGAGGCGAGGGGAGCCTTGGCGGCCTGGGCCTCGGCCAGCATCTTGCGCGCCCTCAGCCACATCTCGACGCTCTGGGTAATCATCATCGCCCCCACGAGGAGAATGAGGCCCGAGGCGATCATCGCGGTGGAAAGGCCGGCGAGGCCGCGGCTTTCGTAGGCCATGCCGCGCAAGCCCATGCGTGCGGCGACCACCGCCAGGATGAACAGCATGCCGATCGGCGAAGCCTGCGAGGTGATGTCGTGGGTTTCCGGATGCACGTCGATGCGCATGAACCGGCCGCGCTGCCAGCCGAGCGCCGCGCCGACGATCAGGGCCAGGGCCACGGTGGCGATGCTCACCGGCGTCAGCGGCGGAGGGGCCGCGAAGGCGCTGACCGCGATCAGGACCACGAAGATCAGCGGCCGTATCCACATGGCTTCCAGACGCAGGCGCCTGGGTCGGCTGTTGCGAAGCAGGACCACGGCGATCACAACCACGAGGGTAATGACGATGCCGGTGACCTGGCCGTGACCGTAGCTTCCAGGTCCCATGTCCACGCCCTCCGTGAATTGCGCCCGATCCTAGCGGCGCGGCCGGCGCCGGTGAAGGCTATCCTTGCCTGACCATGCGGCAGGCGTCCAAGTTGCTCGTATAGAGCTTAGGGAGACGAGCCATGGGCCAGGGGCCGCTGTCCGACCTCAAGGTGGTGGAGTTCGCCGGCATCGGGCCCGGGCCGTTCTGCGGCATGCTGCTTTCAGATCTAGGCGCCGACGTCGTCCGCATCGACCGCAAGGGGGGTGGCCGCGGCGCCCCCACCGACGTCACCGCCCGCGGCCGCCGCTCGGTGGCCCTGGACCTGAAATCGCCGGCCGCCGTGGAGGCCTGCCTGAAGCTGATGGAGCGGGCGGACGCGGCCTTCGAAGGCTTCCGACCGGGCGTGATGGAGCGCCTTGGTCTGGGGCCCGACGTCGCCTTGGCCCGCAATCCCAAGCTGGTCTACGGCCGGATGACCGGCTGGGGCCAGACCGGGCCCCTCGCCAAGGCGGCCGGCCACGACATGAACTACATCGCCATTTCCGGCGCCCTGGGCGCCATCGGCACGGCCGACAAGCCGATCCCGCCGCTCAATCTGGTTGGCGATTTCGGGGGCGGGGCGCTCTATCTCGCGTTCGGCCTGCTGGCCGGAGTCGTCCATGCCCGCGCCAGCGGCGAAGGTCAGGTGATCGACTGCGCCATGACCGACGGGGCCGCCTCCCTGATGGCCATGTTCTATGGTATGAAGGCGGCTGGCGTCTGGGGCGGCGGCCGGCGCAACAACATTCTCGACGGCGGCGCCCACTTCTACGACACCTACCGCTGCGGGGATGGCGAGTGGATCGCGATCGGCTCGATCGAGCCACAGTTCTACGCACTTTTGCTCGAGAAAACAGGCATCGACGATCCTGACTTCAAGTCGCAGATGGACCGTAAGGCGTGGCCGAGGCTGCGCGAACGCCTGGCCGCCGTGATCGAGCGCAAGACACGCGACGAATGGTGCGAGATCATGGACAACACGGACGTGTGCTTCGCCCCGGTGCTCAGCCTGGACGAGGCGCCCAAGCACCGCCACAACCTCGCCCGCCAGACCTTCGTGGAGGTCGCCGGGGTCACTCAGCCGGCCCCGGCTCCCCGGTTCTCGGCCACTCCCGGGGCCATCGCCGGTCCGCCACCGGCTATCGGAGCGCACAATGGCGAGGCGCTCGCCGACTGGGGGTTCTCCGGAAGCGAAATCGCCGCTCTCGAACGGGACGGCGCGCTTTGAACGCACCGTTCATGCGGGGTTCAGCCCGCGAATCTTAGGGTGCTGATCGTCGGTCGCCGTTCGCGCTCTCCCGTCCCTCGTTGCGGCGGTGGTCGATCAGGAGTTTTCCTGGCGGCGCGCCGCACCCCCACGGCGCGCCGTACTCCTCCTCCTAAAACGGCTTTCGCACCCGCACGAAGACGGCGCCCCCTTCGTCCGCCACGCTCAGCACCTCCAGACCCGCTTCGCCGGCGAAGTGCGGCGCATCGATGCGCGCCATCGGATCATCGGCGATAAGCGTGAGAACCGATCCGGCCGGCGCCTCGGCGGCCGCCCGGCGCAGGCGCAGGGTGGGGACCGGGCAGCGGTGGCCGCGCGCGTCGACGACGATCTCGTCTGGGGTGTCCATCTCGGCAAAGACTAGAGCAAGGCCGGCAAAGCCGATACATCCGCGCCTTCCCTCGTCCGGAGTGAGATCCCATCCAAGCCTCGCCATCCGCGGACGCCCCGCCGGGCTTTGAACTCAGCATCATCGTTCCGGCGTTCAACGAGGCGCCCAATCTCGCCGAGCTGGCCAGGCGGATCGCCGACGCCCTGGGCGGAGTGCGCTGGCAGCTGATCATCGTCGATGACGATTCTCCGGACGGAACGGCCGCCGCGGCCAAGGCCCTGGCGCAGGCCGATGGCAGGATCTCCTGCCTGAAGCGTCTGAAGCGACGCGGCCTGGCGGGGGCGGTGATCGAGGGGGCGATGGCCAGCGCCGCCCCTTTCCTGGCGGTCATGGACGCCGATCTGCAACACGACCCGGCCGTATTGCCGCACATGCTGGCGGCTTTTCGCGAGAGCCGCGCCGACCTCGTCATCGGCAGCCGCTATGTCGGAGAGGGGAGCGCGGCGGCCGGCTTCTCGGCCTTGCGCGGAGTCGGCAGCCGCGCCGCGGCCTGGCTCGCCCGGCGGGCTCTGCAAGCGCCGGTGGCCGATCCGGTCAGCGGCTTCTTCATGGTCCGCCGCGAGGTCTTCGAGGCGGCCGCCCCGCGCCTGTCAAATCAGGGATTCAAGATCCTCTTCGACCTCATCGCATCGCGCCCGCCGGGCGTGAGAATCCTCGAAATGCCATATGCTTTTTCGCCGCGCCAGGCCGGTCAGAGTAAGCTCGACGCCATGGCGGTGAGCGACTACCTCGGCCTCATCGTCTCGCGGCTGAGCGGCAATCTCATTCCGCCCAGGGCCCTGCTCTTCTTCGCCGTGGGCGCGAGCGGGGTGGTGGTGCACTTGAGCGTTCTTCGCGTGGGTCTTGGCCTGGGTCTTTTCTTCGCCGCGGCCCAGACCGTCGCCGCCGTCACCGCCATGACTTCCAACTACCTGATCAACAACGAGACCACCTATCGCGACCGGCGTTTGAGGGGCGTCCGCCTGCTCGTCGGCTACCTGCGCTTCTGCGTCCTCTGCGGGGTGGGGCTGATCGCCAACGTCGCCGTCGCCGATCTCGCCCAGCGCCACCTCCACCTGTGGTGGGCGGCCGGCGTCCTCGGCGCGGTGTTCGGGGCGGTGTGGAACTATGTGAGCACCTCCCTTGCCGTCTGGTGAGGCGCGCGGCCCGCCGCCGGCCCTGATCGCGGTCATCGCCGCCACGCTCGCCGTGCGGCTCGTCGTCGGGTCGCTGACCCCGCTCACGGAGGACGAGGCTTATTACCGCCTGTGGTCAATGGCCCCGGCGTTCGGCTACTACGACCACCCCCCGATGATCGCCTGGTGGATCTGGCTGGGCCGCCAAATGGCCGGCGACACGCCGCTCGGCGCACGTCTCCTGCCCATCCTGGCCGGGGCTGTCACCAGCCTCATCGTTTTCGACCTGGCCCGGTTGGCGGGCGCCGATCGGCGGGCGGCCGGGCGGGCCGGGGTGTGGTTCAACGCCATGCTGCTGGTCCTCGCCGGCGGCTTCCTGGCCGTGCCCGACGCGCCGGCCAGCCTCTTCTGGGCCGCGACCCTATGGTGCGCCCTCAGAGCCTCGCGAGGCGACGAGCTGGCCTGGTGGGCCGGGGCCGGAGCGGCGGCGGGCCTCGCCTGCCTGTCGAAATACTCCGCCCTCTTCATCGCGCCGGGCATGCTGATCTGGCTGGCGGTCTCGCCCGGCGGGCGGGCGCGGCTGCGCACCGCGGGGCCGTGGCTGGCGGCGGCGGTCGCCGCGGCGATCGTCTCCGCCAACCTCGCCTGGAACGCCGACCATCACTGGCTCACCTTCGACAAGCAGTTCGGGCGGGTGGCCGCCCACCGCTTCGCGCCGCTCTATCTCGCCGAGCTGATCGCCGGTCAGGCCCTGCTGCTCAACCCGCTGATCGCCCTCTTCGCCGCGGCCGCGATCATGGTGCGGCGAAGGCCGGACCGACCGGGCGCCGACCTGACGGCCTTCTTCGCCCTGGCCGCGCCGTTCGCGGCCTATCTGGTCGTCCACAGCCTCCACGACCGGGTCCAGGCCCACTGGCCGGCCCCGCTCTACCCGCTGCTGGCGGTGTGCGCGGCGGAGGGGGCGGCGCGGCTGGAGGGTCGGGCGCCCTGGCGAGGATTGGCCCATGCCGCGCCGTGGCTGGGATTCGCCCTGGGCGCCGTGGCCCTCGGCCTGCTGGCGACGCCGGGAGGCGTGCTGGGGCCCTACGACCTCGCCTTGCCGGTGCGGGGCTGGGGACCTTTCACCGCCCGCCTCGAAGCCCTTCGCCGCGCCGCCGGGGCGGCCTGGGTGGGGACCGCCAGCTACGGCCTGGCGGCCCAGCTCGCCGACCAGAGCGCTCTGCGCGCCCCGGTCGTCCAACTGGCCGAGCGCGACCGGTGGAACGGCCTCGCCGTCCCGGCGGCGCCCGATCTTCGCCGGCCCGGCCTCGCCGTCGACCTCACCCGCCGGATGAGCGCCGCCTCCCTCGGCCGCTGTTTCGCGACGGTGACGCCGCTGGGCGTGATCTCTCGCGGCGATCCCGGTGAAGCCGGCAAGCCCTACGCAGTCTTCCTCCTCGCCGCCCCCCGCCGAGACGTACTCGCCAACGGCTGCTGACGAGCTATCCCCCAAACACCACCGTCATGGCCGACCGACGGGTGTCGGCCAGGACGGGTCGGGGCTGGACCAATCTCGGAGAATCGACCCGGACCTAGGCTCAGGACTCATTGATCACAGCCAGAATATCACGGTGGCGGCGATGCAGATGGCTGACATGAAGGTGTGGGCGCATCGGTCATAGCGGGTGTGGATGCGCCGCCAGTCTTTGATGCGCCCGAAGGTGTTTTCGAT
>DASZKO010000095.1:0-26269 GCA_035605655.1 Caulobacteraceae bacterium
GTGGTGACCGGACCGGCCCACGGGACCCTGACCCTGAACGCCAACGGCTCCTTCACCTACACCCCGGCCCTGGGGTTCGCCGGCAAGGATACGTTCACCTACGTCGCCTCCGACAGCCTGGCTTCGTCCGCCCCGACGACGGTCACGATCACCGTGGCGGCCAGCCCGCCGACCGGCGCGGCCGACGCCTACAAGGACGCCGCCGGCCACGCCCTCACGGTCACCGCCGCCAACGGGGTCCTGGCGAACGACACCGATCCCAACGGCCTTGGCCTCACCGCCGCCGTCGTTACCGGACCGGCCCACGGGACCCTGACGCTCAATGCCGACGGCTCGTTCACCTACACCCCCACCCTTGGGTTCGCCGGCAAGGATGCCTTCACCTACGCCGCCTCGGACAGCCTGGCCTCCTCGCCGCCCGTCACCGTGACCCTCAACGTCGCGGCGAGCCCGCCCACCGGCGCGGCAGACGCCTACAAGGACGCCGCCGGCCACGCCCTCACGGTCACCGCCGCAAACGGCGTTCTGGCCAATGACGCCGATCCCAACGGCCTTGCCCTCACCGCCGCCGTCGTAACCGGACCGGCCCACGGGACCCTGACCCTGAACGCCAACGGCTCATTCACCTACACACCCACCCTGGGTTTCGCCGGCAAGGACGCCTTCACCTACATCGCCTCCGACAGCCTGGCCTCGTCAGCCCCGACCACGGTCACCCTGACGGTCACCGCCAGCCCGCCGACGAGCGTGGCCGACAGCTATACCGATCCGGCCGGGCACGCTTTCACCGTCACCGCCGCGGGCGGGGTGCTGGCCAACGACACCGACGCCAACGGCCTTGCCCTGACGGCGAGCGTGGCCCCAGGCCTCGGCCCCAAGCACGGGACCCTGACGCTCAACAAGGACGGCTCGTTCACCTATACCCCCAACGCCGGGTTCGCCGGGACCGACAGCTTCGACTACATCGCCAGCGACTCCCTCTCGGCCGGCGCGCCGACCTTGGTCACGCTCACCGTCACCGCCTCGCCGCCGGTCGCCCGGTCCGACACCTACGACGCCGTCGCCAACCAGACCCTCACCGTCGACGCGGCCCACGGGGTGCTGGCCAATGACACCGACCCCAACGGCTTCACGCTGACCGCGGCGCTCGCCCCTGGCGGCGGGCCGGAATATGGCACGGTGACCCTCAATGCCGACGGCTCGTTCACCTACATCCTCAACAGCGGGTTCGGCGGCTTCACCGGGGTCGACACCTTCAGCTACATCGCCTCCGACGGGGTCACCCAGAGCGCCCCGACCACGGTGACCATCGACGTCAGCAACGGAACCGCGGCCATCGCGCCGAAGCCCGCGCCTCTCCTCGCCCAGGCCGCCGCCGGCATGGGCGAGACCGCCCCGGCGCCCCACTCGACAGCGCCGGAAGCGACCGGCCCAGGACCGGCGCGCCTCTTCGCCGCGCCCAGCCACGTGGCGCTGAGCTGAGGGCGGGCGGCCCTACCCCTCCAGGGCCTGGCGGATTTTGGCGGCGAGGGTCTGGAGGGTGAAGGGCTTGGTGACCAGGAGGGCGTCGGGATCCAGGACGCCGTTGTGGACGATGGCGTTGCGCGTGTAGCCGGTCATGAAGAGAACTTTCAGACCTGGCTTCCGGGCCAGGGCCTGCTCGGCCAGGGAGCGGCCGTTGAGACCCGGCATGACCACGTCGGTGAGCAGGAGGGCGATCTCGACGTGGTTCTCGAGAGCGGCCAGGGCCGCGCGGCCGCCGTCCGCCTGGTGGACGCGGTAGCCGAGCTCCTTCAGGGCGCCGGCGGCGAACTCGCGGACCCCGGCGTCATCCTCGACGACCAGCACGGTGGTTCCGGCTGTGTCCCTGACCGGCTGCGGCTGGAGCGGCGCGGCGGGCTCCTCGATGGCGACGCGGCTGCGCGGCAGGTAGAGCTTCACCGTCGTCCCCGCGCCGACCTCGCTGTAGAGCTTCACGTGGCCGCCGGACTGCTTGACGAAGCCGTGGACCTGGCTGAGGCCGAGGCCGGTGCCCTGGCCGGGCGGCTTGGTGGTGACGAAGGGATCGAAGACCCGGGCGATCAGGTCGGAGGTCATGCCCGCGCCGGTGTCGGTGAGCGCCAGGAGGACGTATTGCCCGG
This sequence comes from Caulobacteraceae bacterium, assembly GCA_035605655.1. GTDB lineage: Bacteria > Pseudomonadota > Alphaproteobacteria > Caulobacterales > Caulobacteraceae > Acaudatibacter. The sequence goes on from DASZKO010000095.1 coordinate 2,142, forward strand.
GAGTCACGGAGGCCTCGGCGGCCGCGTAGGCGTCGTCCAGGTAGGCGTTGGCGGTCTCGATGGTGAGCTTGCCGCCACCCACCATGGCGTCGCGGGCGTTCAGCGCGAGGTTGAGGATGGCGCTCTCCAGCTGGGCGGCGTCGATCAGAGCCGGCCACAGGCCGCCGGCCAGGACCGTCTCGATGACGACGTGCTCACCCAGGGCCCCGCGGAGGAGCTCGGACATCTCGGCCACCGTGCGGTTGACGTCGAGCGAGCGCGGCGAGAGCGGCTGCTGGCGGGAGAAGGCCAGCAGGCTCTGGGTCAGACGGGCGGCGCGCTGCGCCCCGTCCAGGGCCCGCTCGAGGAGGCGGCGGGGGGCCGCCTCGTCGCCCAGCCGCCGGCCGAGCATGTCGAGATTGCCGATAACGATGGCCAGGACATTGTTGAAGTCGTGGGCGATGCCGCCGGTGAGCTGGCCCAGGGCATCCATCTTCTGGGATTGGCGCAGCTGGCTCTCGGTGGCTTCGCGCCGGGCCATCTCGGCGGCGAGTTCGGCACGGCCCGCGTCCAGCTCGGCGACATGGCGGCGGGAGACGGCGACCACCACGAGAGCCACGGCCATGGACGCGGCGAGGGCGACGACGACCGCGGCCAGGAGGAGGGCGCGGCGCAAAGCGAGCGCCGCTTGGCGGGTGACGAGGAGCCTCGCTTCGCCGGCGTCGACGGCGTCCGAGGCGGCGCGGACGGTCTCGAGGCGATTGACCAGCAGGTGACCGCGCACCGCGGCGACGGCCTCTGCCGGCCGGCCGCCGCGGAGAAGGCCGATGACCCGGCCGAGCTCGACGATCTGGGCTTCGGCGGCGCGGCGCACGGCGGCGACGCGCGTCCGGGCGTCCGGGTTGTCGGTGGTGAGGCTCGCCAGCCGCGCTTCGAGGGGCGGGGCGCCGGCGGCGGCGGCGAGGAAGAGGCGCAGATACCGGTCATCTCTGGTGATCAAAAAGCCGCGCTCGGCGAGGGTGGCGTCCTCGACCTTGGTGAACAGGTGCTGGTTGACGGCCTGGACCTCACGGGTGTGGGCAACCCAGCGCTCGGCGTTGGCGGCCTGGTCGGCGAGGATGAGGGTGGCGACGCCGGCCAGGATCAGCAGGCCGAACCCGATGAGCAGCGCCACGGAGGTGCGCCGCGCCGGACTGAAGCTCGCGAGGAAACCTGCGCCCAACTTGGACCCTCCGAGCGACGGCTCTACCCGAAAGGCGAGCAGCCCGATAGTTGCGCCAGAGGTGCTCTCCCCCGCTCGTCCCGCGCTGGCGCGCGGTCCACCCTCCCCATAAAGGGAAGGTCAGGAACGACAATCGGAGCACGGGCGATGAGCGACATTCTCGATCTGGGCGGGCGGGTGGCGCTGGTGACGGGGGCCGGGCAGGGGGTGGGGCGGCAGATCGCCCTGCACCTGGCCGCCCACAACGCCGGCGGCGTCGTGGTCAACGACTATGTGCTGGAGCGGGCCGAGGCGGTGGCGCAGGAGGTGCGGGCGGCCGGCGGCAAGGCGCTCGCCCTGCAGGGCGATGTTTCCGACCACGCCGCCGTCAAGACCATGGTCGAGACGGCGGCGGGCGAACTGGGGCCCATCGGGGTGCTGGTCAACAACGCCGGCAACGCCGGCGCCAATCCGTCGGCTGAGCTCGGGAAGCCTTTCTGGGAGACCGAGCCGGCGGTATGGAACAGCTTCATCGGGGTCAATCTCTACGGGGTGATGAACTGCACCGCCGCGGTGATCCCCGGAATGATCGCCCGCCAGGCGCCGGGCCGGATCATCACCATCATCTCCGACGCCGGACGGTGGGGCGACGCGGGGCTGGAGCCTTATGCGGCGGCCAAGGCCGGGGCGGCCGGCTTCATGCGCAGCGTGGCCCGCACACTCGGGCGCTTTCAGATCACCGCCAACTGCATCGCCATCGCGCTCACCGACACCCCGGCGGTGACCCGCACCCTGCAGGGCGATCCGGAGCGGCTGAAGCGGCAGATGGAGAAGTACATCATCCGCCGGCCCGGGCGGCCGGACGACGTGGCCAACATGGCGCTGTTCCTGGCCTCCGACGCCTCCAGCTGGATCACCGGCCAGGTCTATCCGGTCAACGGCGGCTTCACCCTGGCGCTCTGAAAGGCGGAGGCTTCTCGGACCCAAAAAAAGGAGACCCTCATGGACAAGCCGGAAAACACCCTCGTCCCCGCCGCCGAACTGGCCCGCCGCGGGCCGGTGCGGTTTCCCAACGAGAGCGCCGAGTATCGCGCCGCGCGCACCGCCCTGCTGGCCGAGGAGATCGAGCTGCGCCGCCACATCGAGCGGGTCGCCGCCCAGCGCCGGGCCCTGCCGCCCGGCGGCGAGGTGAAGGGCGACTACCGGTTCGAGGGCGAGGCGGGACCGACCGACCTGGCCGGCCTGTTCGGGGACGAGGACACCCTGACGGTCTACACCTTCATGTACGGTCCGCAGCGCGAGCGGGCTTGCCCGATGTGCACCGCCCTGCTGGGGGCCCTGGACGGTAATGCCCGCGACCTCGCCCAGGGCCTCTCCCTGGCGGTAGTGGCGCGCTCGCCGATCGAACGGCTCGTCGCCTTCAAGCGCGAGCGGGGCTGGCAGTCCCTGCGCCTCTACAGCGACCTCGACCAGGCCTATTCGCGGGACTATTTCGGCCTCACGCCGGACGGCTCGGATATCGCGGCGCTCAATGTCTTTACCCGCCGTGACGGGACGATCCGCCACTTCTGGGGCGGCGAGATTACCGACGAGCTCGCCGATCCCGGCCAGGATCCGCGCGACGCTCCCGAGCTCATCCCGCTGTGGAACGTGCTCGACCTGACTCCCGAGGGCAGATCTCCGGACTGGCGCCCGAAGCTGAGCTATTAGGTTGAGCAGGCGCGGCGCGCCATCACCGGGACGGCCGACGCTGTCTCGACCTCTCCCCTCCGGAGAGGCGCCTGATCGCCTCGGCTAGCGGTCGCTCCGCCGTGAAGTAGTCGGACCAGGCGGTGAGTTTCTTCACCAGGGCCGGGGCGGTGCGGACCGTGTACCTGGCCGGGTCGAGTCCCTTCTTCACCTGGCTCCAGGAGAGCGGCATGGAGATGGGTGCCCCGGGGCGGCCGCGCGGCGAGAGGGGCGCGACGGCGGTCGCCATGCGGTCGTTGCGCAGGTAGTCGAGGAAAATTCGCCCGCCGCGCTGCTTCTTGGCCATGTTGATGAGGTAGAGGTCGGGGGAATCGGCGGCCATGGCCTCGCAGAGACCGCGGGCGAAACCCTTGGCGGTGGGCCAATCTAGGCCGGCGGCGATGAGCGGCGTCACCACGTGCAGGCCCTTGCCGCCGGTGGTCTTGGCGAAGGCGACGAGGCCCACCCCCTCCAGCCGTTCCTTGACCTCCCGGGCGGCGGCGACGACATCGGCGAAATCGACATCCGGAGCCGGATCGAGGTCGAAGACCAGGCGGCCGGGCTCCTCGGGCTTGAACGGCTGGCAGTTCCACGGGTGCAGCTCCACCGCCCCGATCTGGGCGGCGGCGATCAGGGCCTCCACGCGGTCGATCTGCAGATAGGGCTTGTGGTCGCCGAACACCTTGACCTCGGTGAAGAGTGACGACGAGCCGCGGGCGGCGTGGCGCTGGAAGAAGCGCTCCCCGGAAACGCCATCGGGCATGCGGATGATCGAACATGGCCGGCCCTCGATATGGGGGAGCAGCCACCCGCCCACCGCCTCGTAGTAGCGGGCGAGATCGAGCTTGCTGACCGGCGCGCCATCGCCGCCGTCGGGCCATAGGGCCTTGTCGGCGTGGGAGATGGTGAGGCCCATCACAACCGCCGAAGTCGCCGGGACGCGCTGCGCGGCGGCGGGGGCCGGTTCGCTGAGCTCGGCGGATTTCACCGGGGCGGGCGTCTCGGCCTCGACCTCCTTTGCCGGCTTGTCGGCGCGCAGGCCCTTGAACGCCGCCTGACGGATGGCCCCGTCGGCGGTGAAGCCGGCATATTCGATCTCGGCCACCAGCTTCGGTTCGACCCAGTGGACGGCCGACCCGCCGCGCGGCGCGCCGGGGCCGGTGAAGGGACTCTTGTCGGTCTCCAGGGCGCGCAGGCGGGGCAGGAGCGTGTCGAGCTTGGCCCTGCCGAACCCGGTGCCGATGCGGCCGACATGGACGAGAGCCCCGTCCTTGTAGACCCCGGCCACGAGGGAGCGGAAGTTGGCTCCCGTGGTCGTCCAGCCGCCGATCACCACCTCGTGGCCCTGACGGCACTTGGCCTTCACCCAGTCATCGCCGCGCCCGGAGCGGTAGGGCGCGTCGAGGCGCTTGGAGACCACCCCTTCCAGGTGCATCCGGCACGCCGATCGGAGCACCGCATCGCCGGCGGCGACGAAGTGCTCGACGAAGCGGATACTGGTCCCCGCCTTGGCGACGAATTTGGCGAGGCGATCCTTGCGGTCGGCAAGGGGCAGGGGCCGCAGGTCCTGACGCCCTTCCACGAGGAGATCGAAAACGAAGAAGATCAGGTCGTCCGTCTTCCGTTCGGCGATGGCCGCCTGGAGGGCGGCGAAATCGGGAGCCCCGGTGTGGTCGAGCGCGACCACCTCGCCGTCGAGGACGCCGTCGCCGAGCCTGGCGCCGGCGGCGACGATGGCCGTAAACTTGTCGGACCAGTCGAGGCCCTTGCGGGTGAGCAGCGCCGCCTTGCCGCCCACGACGCGCAGCTGCATCCGGTAGCCGTCGAACTTGATCTCATGGCCCCAGTCGCCCCCGGCCGGGGGCTTAGGTTCCAGCCTGCACAGCTGGGGCTCGATGAAAGCCGGCATCGCCGAAAGAGCCCTCGGCCCGGCGGCCGGCCGGTGGGCGGGATCTGGCGAGGCGGCGGCCGTCGAGCCGGCGTTGCGGTGGCTCTGCCAGACGGCGTCGGCGGCCGTGCTCTTGGCGGTCATGAACGGGGCGGCGCCCTTGCCGGCCCCGGCGGCGATCTTGGCCATGGTGCGGCCCGAGGCCACCGAGCGGTCCTCGGCCGCCAGGGCGCCGCCGTTGGCCTCCACCGCCCCGTCGTCGCGATGCTTGATCAGGAGCCAGTTGTCGCGCTTGGACCTCTCGTCGCCGCGCAGGCGGACGAGCACCCAGCCGCCGTGCAGCCGCTCTCCCTCCATGACGAATTTCAACTCGCCGCCCTTGAGGGCTTTGTCGACGTTCTCGGAGCCCGGCTCCGGCGCCCAATATCCGCGGTCCCACAGCTGCACCGTTCCGCCGCCGTACTGGCCCTTGGGGATGGTTCCCTCGAAATCCCCGTAGTCGAGGGGATGGTCCTCGACCTCCACGGCGAGCCGCCGGTCGCGCGGATCGAGCGACGGCCCCTTGGTCACCGCCCACGACTTGAAGACCCCGTCGTGTTCGAGACGCAGATCGAAATGCAGGCGGCTGGCGGCGTGCTTCTGGATGACAAAACGGCGGCGGTTCGACGCCTGGACCCGGGCGTCCTCGCCCGATGGCTCGGCGGTGACCGAGAAATCCCTCTTCCGTCGATAGGGCGCGAGCTTGGCGGTGGCCATGACGGGCTCCGATGGGTGACGAGAATTAACGGCTGCCGCGATCAGATCGATCCGGATTGCTTCTCCAGCTCGGCATTCAGTTCGCCGCCGGCCAGGACAACCATGGCCGAGAGATAGAGCCAGACCATGAAGCCGATCACCGCGCCCAGGGAGCCGTAGGTCTTATTGAAGTGGCCGAAATTGCCGACGTAGAGGGTGAAGAGGACGCTCATGAGGAGCCACAGGGCCACCGCCCCGCCGCTCCCCCAGGTGATCCATCGCCAGCGCCCGTGCCCGCGGTTCGGCCCGAACCGGTAGAGCGCGGCCAGGCCCAGCAGCAGGGCGAACAGCAGGCCCGACCAGCTGACGAGATCGAAGACGAGGGCGGCCGGCTTGCCCATCAGGGCGGCCACCGTCGGGCCGGCCCCGAGGATGGTCATCAGCGCGATCCCGAACACCAGGAAGCCGGCCGTGAAGCCCAGCGAAATCAACGTCCGGCGGACGAAGCCGCGGCGCTCCTTGACCTCATAGGCGAAGTCGAGGCCGGTCATCACCGCGCTCATCGCCCCGTTGGCGCTCCAGATCGACGTGACGAGGCTCACGGCGAAGGCCAGGGAGAGGCCGCCGGCGTGGCCGCTGGCGAGGAGCTTCATCTGATCACCGATGACCTCGATCGCCCCGCCCGGGAGGATGTGGGAAAGGATCGCGATATGTTGCTCGGCGGACTTCACGTCGGCCACCAGGCCGTAGAGGGAGACCGCGGCGGCCAAGCCCGGAAAGAGAGCCAGCAGGGTGTAGAAGGTGATCCCGGCGGCGATCATCGGGATCTGGTCGGCCATGAAGGCGGTGAACGTGGCCCGAAGGATCGCTCCCCATCGCCGCCGCCGCGGCCACCCCTGCTCCGTATCCCTGGCCATGGCCGGCCAACGGTCCGTTCAGCCGTGAGGTTCCGCGCCAGCCCAAACCGCTCTCCTGCCGGGGCATCAGGGAGCAGCGAGCGATCGGCGCCATCCGCGCAAACGAACGAATCCGCCCGGCGCCCGTTGAGTCGGGCGGCGAAACCGCTGGAGACTCACATGGCTTATCGTCCGACCTGGCAGGGGCATCTGAAGCTCTCGCTGGTCACCTGCCCGGTGGCCCTCTACACCGCGACCAACGCCAGCGGCGATGTCCACTTCAACCTCATCAATCCCAAGACCAACAACCGCATCCGGATGATCACCACCGATCCGGACACCGGGCCGATCGAGCGCTCCAAGCTGGCCAAGGGCTACGAGGTCGAGAAGGGCCGCTACATCCTGCTCACCGACGAGGAGATCGATGCGGTCAAGCTGGAGAGCACCAAGACCATCGACATCGAGCGGTTCGTGCCCGAGGGCGAGATCGACCGCGTCTACTGGGACCACCCCTATTATCTCGCCCCCGACGGAAAGCTGGCCCAGGAAGCCTTCGGGGTTATCCGCGAGGCGATGAAACGCTCAGGTCAGATCGCCCTCGGCCGGGTGGTGCTCTCGACCCGCGAGCGCCTGCTGGCGCTGGAGCCGCACGGCAAGGGCATTCTCGCCTGCTCAATCCGCAGCGAAGACGAGGTCCGCGATTCGAAGGAGATCTTCGCCGGGATCAGCGAGGCCAAGCCCGAAGCGGCGATGATCGCGATCGCCGAGAAGATCATCGACCAGCAGCAGGGGCCCTTCGACCCGCACCAGTTCGTCGACCGCTACGAGGAGGCGCTCCGGGACCTGATCGCCGCCAAGCAGAAGGGCCACAAGCCGGTCGCCGCCTCCGAGCCCGAGGACACCAACGTCGTCGACCTGATGGCCGCCCTGCGCGCCAGCCTGGCTGGCAAGGCCAAGGGTTCCGAGCGTCAAAAAGCCGCCCCCCGTTCGCGGCGACGCAAGGCGGGATAGGTCGCTCTAGAGCGCCGGTCGCCCGGGCTGAATCGCCTCTGATCAGCCAGGCCGTGTTTCGCAATGGCCCAGCCCTTCCGCTCTTCCCCGCGAAAGCGGGGACCCAGGTTTTTTTAGAGGTGGCTTTCACGTCTACATCCTGGCCGGCCAGCTCAACGGCACGCTCTATACCGGCTATACCGACGACCTCTATCGGCGAATGTCCGAACGCCGAGCCCATGCGCTCAGCCGGTTCACTGCCAAGTAGCGTGTCCCGGCTGGTCCTTACGGATGTCCATGAGACACGCGAAGCCGCCTGGACGCGGGAGCGGCGGCTCAAGAAGTCGCGGCGAGGCGCGGAAGATCAAACTGATCGAGCGGTTCAATCCCGCTTGGCGCGATCTGTTCGCGGACATGCAGACGAAAACGCCTGGGTCCCCGCTTTCGCGGGGAAGAGCGGATTTTGAGAGATCCGTCCGCGTTCATCTCTTGCCCTAGTTCCGATCGATGCGGGCGGCGAAGCAGCCGCGGGCCGGGTTGTGGGCGTGGACATATGCGGTGGCCGGATTGCCGAAAAGGCGCAGGATCGTCGCCTCGACCGCCGGACCGGGAACGAGGTCGGCGTCGATCATCATCCCTTCGCCGTCGAAGGCGCGCAGGGAGATCGCCTTGCGGCCGGATAGGATGGCCGGGACCTCGTCTTCGAAGCGGGCCGCCACCAGCGCCGCCTCGTTGACGAAGATCGCGTGGCGGCCACGGTAGGGCGATCTCGCCGTCTGATACTCGTGATTGAGCAGCAGCAGGCTCTCGCCGGGCTTGGCGTCCTCGAGGAGGACCCGGCACGGATAGCTCGCCGGCGCATCGGCGAAGACGCGGACGATGTGGCGGGCGGCCAGTTCGGCGTCGGGGAGGCCGAAAAGGGGGCGGAACGGCGCGACCGGCAGGCCGGTGATCGAATAGGCCATCATGGCGCCCCCTCGGCGGTCAGCAGGGCCTGCTTGCGCTCCACGCCCCAGGCGTAGCCGCCACTCGACCCGTCCTGGCGCACGACCCGATGGCAGGGAATGGCGATCGCCAGGGGATTGGCAGCGCAGGCCTGGGCCACCGCCCGCGCGGCGCGCGGCGCGCCGATCCGCCGCGCGATCTCGCCATAGCTGGCCGTCTCCCCCGGCCGGATCTGGCGCAGAGCCGCCCACACCCGTTGCTGGAAGGCGGCGCCGCGGATGTCGAGGGGCAGGTCGAGGCCGCGGCGGGGCTCGTCGACCAGGCCGACCACCTTGGCCACGGTGTCTTCGAAGGCGGCGTCGGCGCCGATGAGTTCGGCGCGCGGGAAGCGGTCCTGCAGGTCGCGGGTCAGGGCGTCGGGATCATCGCCCAAGAGGATGGCGCACACCCCGGCGTCGGTGGCGGCGACGAGGATGGCTCCCAGCGCGCACTGGCCGACGGCGAAGCGGATGAGCGCCCGCTCGCCGCCGCGCCGATAGCGGGTCGGGGTCATGCCGAGGACCTCGCCGGAACGGGCGTAGAAGCGGCCGCCGGAGTTGAACCCGGCCTCATAGATCGCCTCGGTGACGCTGGCCCCGGCGGCCAGGCCCTCGCGCACCCGCCGCGCCCGATGGGCGTCCGCATAGCCCTTCGGCGTCACCCCCGTCACCGCCTTGAATAGCCGATGGAAATGATGCGGGCTGAGCTCCGCCCCTCGGGCCAGCTCGGCGAGGCTGGGCGGGGTTTCCGCCGCCTCGATCGTCCGGCAGGCGGCGGCGATCACGGTCGCCCGGCGCAGTGCCGGGGCTTCCTCGTTCGGCCGGCAGCGCTTGCATGCCCGGAAGCCGACCGCCTCTGCCTCGGCGGCGCCGACGTGGAAGACGACGTTCTCGCGCCGGGCCGGCCTCGAGGTGCAAGAGGGCCGGCAATAGACGCCGGTCGTTTTGACGCAGAACACGAAGTCGCCGTCGGCTCCAGGATCGCGGCGAGAAACCGCCTTCCAGCGGGCCTCGTCGAGGGGGGTCTTGGGCAGCATTTCGAACTCCTGATCCGGTCTCTAGTTCAGGTCTAGTCCGCCCTGCCGGGGCGCGAACTCCGTCTCTTGCGGTCGAATTCGCCAGGCCGGAACTCAATTCTCCCGGGATGGTTGGAAACACGATCCACCGGAGACGAGCCATGGGCGACACCGCATCCGACCTCCTGGTCGAGGGCCTGATCAACTGGGGCGTGGAGATCGTCTTCGGCCTGCCCGGCGACGGCATCAACGGCGTGATGGAGGCCCTGCGCACCCGCCAGGACCGCATCCGCTTCATCCAGGTCCGTCACGAGGAGAGCGCCGCCTTCATGGCCTGCGCCTGGGCCAAGTGGACCGGCAGGATCGGCTGCTGTCTGGCGACCACGGGGCCGGGCGGCGTCCACCTGCTCAATGGCCTCTACGACGCCAAGTTCGACCGCGCCCCGGTCCTGGCGATCACCGGCCTGCCGTATCACGACCTCGTCCAGACCAGCACCCAGCAGGACATCGACCATGTGCGGCTGTTCGCCGACGCAGCGGAGCATTCCACGGCCATACTGGGGGCCGCCCAGGTGGAGACCGCGGTCGCCCTGGCCTGCCGCACCGCCCTGGCCCGCAGGGGGGTCGCCCACCTGGCCATTCCGGTCGATGTCCAGGAGCAGACGCTGGAGGCCGACAAACCCTCGCCGCGCAACAAGGTCGGCCCGAGCGAGGCCTATTCCGAGAGCCCCTTGCCGCCGGCCCCCGACGCCGCGGCGGCGGCCGGCGAGATCCTGGCGGCCGGCCAGCGCATCATGATCCTGGCCGGCCAGGGCGCGGCCGGCGCCCGACCCGAGCTCCTCGCCCTCGCCGACCATCTGGGCGCGCCGATCGCCAAGGCCCTGCTCGGCAAGGACGTCGCCCCCGACGATCATCCCCTGGTCACCGGTGGAGTGGGCTATCTGGGGTCCCGGCCGTCGCAGCAGGGTCTGGATGCCTGCGACACCTTGCTGATCGTCGGCTCCGGCTTTCCATACATCGAGTACTATCCCAAGCCCGGGCAGGCCAAGGTGGTCCAGATCGACATCGACCCGGCCCGAATCGGGCTGCGTTATCCGGCCGACGCCGCCGTGGTGGGCGATGCCGCGCTCTGCCTGAGCGCCTTGCAGCGGGCGGTCGCGCGCAAGGCGGATCGTTCTTTCCTCGAGCAGGTCCAGGCCTGGAAAGGCGAGTGGCTCGCGGCCCTGCGAACCGGAGCCGACGAGCCCGGGCTGCCGATGAAGCCGCAGCGCGTGGTCCGCGACCTCGATGATCGGTTGGCCGCGGACGCGGTGATCGCCGCCGATTGCGGCCACAACACCGGCCTCACCGCCCAGTACATCCAAATCCGCGCGGGCCAGGCCTTCGGAGTGTCCGGAACGCTGGCCTCGATGGGCGGCGGGCTTCCCTACGCGATCGCGGCGGCGCTCGCCTTCCCGGGGCGCCAGGTCGTGGCCGTGGTGGGCGATGGCGGCCTCTCCATGAGCCTGGCCGAACTGGCGACCTGCGCGCGCTACCACCTGCCGGTCAAGGTCGTGGTGATCAACAACAGCGCGCTGGGCCAGATCCGCTGGGAGCAGATGATGTTCCTCGGAAACCCCGATTTCGAATGCGACCTGCAGCCTGTGGATTTCGCCAAGGTGGCCGAAGGCCTGGGGGTGAGGAGTTGGCGGATCGAGGATCCGGCCGACTGCGGCGCGGCCCTGGACGCGGCCCTGGCCTGGGACGGGCCGGCGCTCGTCGATGCGGTGGTCGACGCCGACGAGCCGATGCTGCCGCCCAAGCGGCGACCGCAATACATGGAGAAATTCGAAAAGGCCCTGGCCCAGGGCGCCACTCACCGGCGCGAGATCGAGCGTAACCTCGAGGAACAGCCCGCCGCCCTCTCCCTCCAGCCCTGAGGCCCTTCCTCCGCCGGTGGAACAGGGTCTATTGGGCCCGTGGAGCACGCGGCCGAAGTGATCGTGGTCGGGGCCGGCATGGCGGGGCTGAAGGCGGCCCGCGATCTCGCCGATCTCGGCTGCGGGGTGATCGTCCTGGAAGCGGACGGGCGGATCGGCGGGCGGCTCAAACGCACGCAGGTGGCCGGGGCGGTGGCCGATGTCGGCGGCCAGTGGGTCGGGGCGGCCCACCACGCCCTGCTGGCCGAAGCCGCCCGCCTAGGCGTCGCCACCTATCCCCAGTTCGATGAGGGCAAGGTGATGCTCCAGCTCACCGGCAAGATGGTGAGATCGCGCGCCGACGTGCCAGCCATCCCACCGCTCGCGCTCATCGAGCTGGCCTGGCTGCAAAGGCTGTGGCGGCGGGACATGAAAACCGTGCCGGCCGAGGCGCCCTGGACCGCGCCCAAAGCAGCCGAATGGGACGCCATGACCCTGGAGACGTGGATCATGCGCCGTCTGCGCACCGCCTCGGCCCGGGCCTTCGCCCGCCTGGTCGCGCGTGGGACATGGGCGGTGGAAGCCGGCCAGGTCTCCTACCTTTGGTTCCTCGACGCCCTGCGCGGCAACGGCGGGCTGGAGCACCTGATGGGGATCAAGGGTGGCATGCTGCAGGACAAGTTCGTCGGCGGCATGCATCAGATCGCCGCCCGCCTGGCCGAGGAGTTGGGTGGGGCGGTGGTGTTGAACGCGCCGGTGCGGCGCATCGCCCAGGACGCCGACGGCGTCACCGTCATCAGCGACAAGGGCGAATTCACCGGCCGCTTCGCCATCATCGCCGCGCCGCCGGGCCCGACCCAGCGCATCCAGTTCGAGCCCCACCTGCCGGCGGCCCGCGACGGGCTGCAGCAGCGGATGCCGATGGGGGCGATCATCAAGATCGCCGTGGCCTACGCCGAGCCGTTCTGGCGCGCCGACGGCCTCTCCGGCCAGGGCGCCACCGCCGACGACCTTCTGGGGATCGTCATGGACGACGCCCGCGACGGCGGCCCGGCCGTGCTCCTGGCCTTCATCGAAGGGGCGCGGGCGCTCGAGATGAGCGCGGCCGGCAAGGCGGCGCGCCGCGAGGCGGTGATCGCCGCCCTGGCGCGGATGTTCGGTCCCAGGGCCGGCGAGCCCATCGGCTACGAGGACAACGACTGGACGCTGGAGTCGTGGACCCACGGCTATGTCGGGAGCATGGGGCCAGGTGTGATGACCCGTTTCGGGCCGGCCCTGCGCGAGCCGGTCGGGCGCATCCACTGGGCTGGCACGGAAACCTCCACCGAATGGGCCGGGTGCATCGAGGGGGCCCTGCTCTCCGGAATCCGGGCGGCCGGAGAGGTATCCCGCCACCGCAACAGCTGAAGGAAAGCTTCCATGGGCAAGGTCGACTATGTCACGCGGGAGACGATGAAGCCGCTCCTGGAGCCGTTCGGCCTGACCGAGGCGGCGAGGTCCGGCGGCTTTCTCCACGTCGGCGGCCAGGTCGGCATGGGCCCCGATCACCAGATCGTCGCTGGCGGCCTGGGAGCGCAGGCGCGGCAGGCCTTCGCCAACCTCGCGGCAGTCGTCGAGGCGGGCGGTGGGCGGGCCGAGAACCTCGTCTCCCTGACCTGGTACCTGGTCGATAGCGGCGCGAGCTTCATGGACGACGCTCTGGAGGTTACCGCCGCCCGCAACGAAATCCTCCCGGGCATCACTCCGCCCTCGACCGCCGTGCGCGTGAAGGCCCTCCTGACCCCGGAGATCCTCATAGAGATCCAGGCCGTGGCGGCGCTGTGAGAGAAGCGGTGGCGAAGGCGTAGGCGGCGGCGCACGCCGGCTCTTCGTTTCCGCGCGGCAGGAAGCGCCATTCGGGGCCGGCTGGCGAGATGTCCCAAACCTGGCCGGGGTTGGTCGGGCGGAACGCCGAGGCCGACTCGCGAAAGCCCGGCGGCAGCCGCACGACGATCCCGACGGTCCCGAAGGCCAGCGCGAACACGACCCCCGTTTCCGGACGGACCAGGGCGGGGTAGCCCCACAGCAGCCAGCGGCAGGATCGCGGCAAGCTCCTGTCGAGCCGCCAGAGCTGCTCGACGAGGTCCGGGTGGGTGCTCAGTCCCCACCACGGATCGGGAGCGGCCTCGAGGGGCTGGCTGAGCGGCGGGGAGGCGCGAAGTTGGCCTGCGTCGATCCGGGCCAACTGGGCGAGGGTGGGCGTTGGCGGGCGGAAACGCGCGATGATTCCACGGTTTAGCGGATCATCAGGGCTCACGCCGCGGTGCACGATCTCGGACATCCGGGACCATTTATTGCGACTGTCGCCGGCGGTCACCACCTTCGTTGAGAGCGACAGGCAGGAAGGAGAGGGTCATGGCCGAGCAGAAGAAGGCGCGAGCGGTAGGCTTCAACCATGTGGCCTTGGAGGTTGGCGACATCGACGAGGCCCTGGCTTTCTACGGCGCCCTGTTCGATTTCGAGCTCCGCGGCAAGAGCGCCGAGATGGCCTTCATCGATCTGGGCGATCAGTTCATCGCCCTGCAGAAGGGTCGCACGCAGGGCGCCGACGACGGCCGCCATTTCGGCCTGGTGGTCAGCGACAAGGAGGCGGTGCGCGCGGCCATGGCGGCGGCCGGCGTCGCGGCGCTGCCCGGCCGATTCCTCGATTTCCGCGACCCGTGGGGCAACCGGATCGAAATCGTCGGCTACGACAATATCCAGTTCACCAAGGCTCCGAACGTTTTGCGCGGCATGGGCTTGGCCGAACTGGCCAAAACCTCGTCAGCCCTGAAGGAATTGGCCGACAAGGGCATGGCGGCGGAGTAGCGCAAGCCCATTCGGGCCGATCCCGGGCCCATTCGGGCCGAACTCAGCCCATTCGGGCCGAGCCCGGAGTTATTCAGCGCTCCGCCGGAGTCTCGAAGAGCCAGGCGAACACCACAATAGGCGGCGGTGACGTAAAGGCCGACGATCATCGGCGTCGCCTCCGGCCGGACACGGATCGAGCCCAGGATCGCCGCGATCAGGCCGAAAGTGGCGGTGAATTCGGCGAAGGCCTGGGCGGGGCCTCGCGCAGCTTTGCCGACACCTGCCAGATCGGCTCGGCGAACATGGCGTGCGCGGCCCACACGCCGACAACGCCCCCGGCGACCTGGAATACGGCTCGCGACGTAGATGATCGAGCGGCATTGCGCCGGGCCGGTCCGGCCCCGAAGGCGCGGCGCTATCGAACGCTGAACTGGGCCAGGGAGATCGCGGCGGCGAGATCCGATTGCAGATAGGGCTTGGAAAGGCGGATGGCCGCGGCGCTGACGCCGGCGGGCAATTCGGCGAAGCCGGTAGCCAGGATCACCGGCAGGCCTGGATGCTTCTGCGCGATCTTTTCGACGAGCTGCAAGCCGTTGACCTTGGGCATGGCGAAGTCGGTGACCACGAGATCCACCGACTCACGATCGAGGATGCCCAGGGCCTCGGACGCCGAGATGGCGGTCAGGACGCGATGGCCGAGGTCTTCGAGCATGAAGGCGGCGTTGATCAGCACCAGGCTGTCGTCGTCGACGGCCAGGACGGTCAGCGGTTGGCCGGTGGGGTCCGCGCTGGCGACTTTACTGACCGCCCCCGGCGCCTTGTCCTCGCGCGCCTGAGGCAGCCAGATTTCGACGATCGTGCCCTCGCCCGGTCGGCTGTGGATGATCAGCCGGCCGCCCGATTGTTCGGCGATGCCGTGGGCCATGGAAAGGCCGAGCCCGGTGCCTTTGCCGATCCCCTTGGTGGTGAAAAATGGCTCGGTGGCGCGAGCGAGCGTCGCCTCGTCCATGCCTTCGCCGGTGTCCTTCACCTGGATGCGGACAAAGCCGCCGGGGCTGGCGGCGCGGTCCGGACCCGCGGCCTCGCGGCGCGCCTCTATGACGATGACCCCGCCCTCCGGCATGGCGTCGCGGGCATTGAGAGCGAGATTGACGATCGCCGTCTCCAGTTGGTTGGCGTCGGCCAGCGCCGGGGGAAGGTCGCGTGGAAGGTGGGTCTCGAAACGGTACGAAGGCCCCAGCGATCGCTCGATGAGGCCGGTGAGGCCGATGACGAGAGCGCCGACATCCACCGCCCGCAGTTCCAGCGCCTGCTTGCGGGCGAAAGCCAGCATCCGCTGGGTGAGCGCGGCGCCGCGTTCGGCCCCCAGCATGGCGTTGTCGAGGAGGGGCGTGATGCGTGGGTCGTCGGGGAGGCGTTTGCGAGCGAGCTCCAACGAGCCGATGATCGCCATGAGCAGGTTGTTGAAATCGTGGGCTACCCCCCCGGTGAGCTGCCCGATGGCGTCGAGTTTCTGGGACTGGAACAGGGCCAGGCGGGTTTGCTCGAGGGCCTCCTGCGCGTCCTTGCGCTCGGTTATATCCTGCGTAATCTTGGCGAAACCGATGAGTTCGCCGTCATCGTCGCGGATCGGATCGATGACCACGTGGGCCCAGAAGCGGGTGCCGTCCTTGCGCACACGCCAGCCTTCCTTCTCGAACCGGCCCTCGCAGCGGGCCGTCCGCAGGGCCACCTCGGGCGCGCCCGCGGCGCGGTCCTCCGCAGTGTAGAAGCGCGAGAAGTTGTCGCCGATGATCTCCTCGGCCCGATAGCCTTTGATACGCTCGGCGCCGGCGTTCCAGTTGGTCACCCGGCCGGCGGGATCAATCATGTAGATGGCGTAGTCGGTGACTCCTTGGACAAGCAGGCGGAATTGCTCCTCGGTGCGCCGCAGAGTCTCCGCGGCGGCCCGGCGCTGCGATAGGTCGCGGGTCACGATGGCGAAGCCGATCAGGGTGCCCGATGGGGTGTGAACCGGCTCGATGACCGCATGGGCCCAGTACCGGCTTCCATCCTTGCGTACGCGCCAGCCCTCGCCCTCGTAGCGGCCCTCGGCGAGGGCGGCGCGCCGGGCCGCGGCGGGCACGCCGGCGGCTTGGTCCTCGGGCGTGAAGAAGCGGGCATGGCTTTGGCCGATGACCTCTGAAGCCTCGTAGCCGCCGAAGCGGCGGGCGCCGGCATTCCACGTGGCCACCTTGCCCTCGGGATCGAGCATGAAGATCGCGCAGGCCGCGATATCCTTGAGTTGACCGCCGCCCCCCACCCCGCCCCCAATTACGCCAAGGTCCTGGCGATCCATGAACCATGGCCTTCCGGAAGACTACGATATTGGGTCCAACGGGCAAGATCGGCGTTGCGTTCCCGGCCTCGCCGAGGAGTCGCCTAGGCCCGGGCCCAGATCGGATTGTTCAGCTGGGCGATGAAGGCTTCGTGGGCAGCCAATTCAGCGGGCGTAATGCGGGGCGCGAGCGGACGGGGGCGTGGGCCGTAAGGAGTGCGCGGGCCGGCCGCGGCCGCAGCTTCAGCGCCCGACAGGTCCAGATGGGCCTCCCGCCCGCCGCGCAGTTCGAAATAGACATGGGCCAGCAGTTTGGCGTCGACCAGAGCGCCATGCTTCTCGCGCTCGGCCAGGGAAATCTTGAAGCGCTTGCACAAGGCGTCGAGGGAGTTGTGCATCCCTGGGAAGCGTTTTTGGGCCAGCGGCAGGGTGTCGACCCAGCGGTGGGCCGGGAAGGTCGACAGACCGGCAAGGGTCAACTCGTGGTTGACGAAGTCGCGGTCGAAGCCGGCGTTGTGGGCCACGAGACGCGCATCGCCCACGAACTGCGCCAGGGCCTCACCGACATCGGGTTCGGCAAACCTCGGCTTGCCGTGCAGAAACTCGAGGGAGATGCCGTGCACCCGCTCGGCGTCGGGATCGATCGCGCGTTCGGGATGGATGTAGCGGTGGAAGTGGCGGCCCGTGGGGGTGAAGTCGTCGATCTCCACGCAGGCGATCTCGATCACTCGGTGCCCGTCGAGCGGACTAAGGCCGGTGGTTTCGGTGTCGAGAACGATTTCGCGCGCCACGGTGCGCCCTCAATGCCCTGGTTCGGCGTCCTCGCGCAAGGCGGCGAGGATGGCCTGAACCTGTTCGCGGGCGTGGTCGAACCCGGCCCCCGTATCGACAATGAAGTCGGCCTTTGCGCGCTTGTCGGCGTCGCTCATCTGGGCGGCCAGAAGGGCGGCGAACTTGCCCTCGGTCATGCCCCGGCGGGCGAGAACGCGCTGGCGCTGAACGTCGGCCGGCGCGCTAACCACAACGACTTTGTCCACAACTTTCTCGCCGCCGGTTTCCAGAAGCAGAGGGACATCGAGCACCACGATCACCGCCCCGGTCGCCCGCGCTTTGTCGAAAAAGGCCTGGCGGGCGGCGCCCATCAGGGGCCACACGATGGCGTTGAGGCGGGCCAGGGCGGCCGGATCGCCCAGGACCCGCTCGCCCAGGCGTCCGCGGTCGATGGCCCCGTCCACGGTCACGCCGGGAAAGGCCGCCTCCACAGGGCCGACCGCCGCGCCGCCGGCGGCATAAAGGCGATGCACCTCGGCGTCGGCGTCATAGACCGGCGCCCCGGCCTCGGCGAACATGGCCGCGGTGGTCGACTTGCCCATGCCTGCCGATCCGGTGAGGCCGATGACGATCATGACCCCTCCGACAGGGCCGCCAGGGCCACGCCCCGCACGTCGATTTCGGGAACCGGAGTCTCAAACAGAGCGGTGAAGCTCGGCTTGGCCTGCCCGATCAGCATGGCCAGGCCATCCACCGTGACCAGGCCCAGCGCGTTGGCGCGGGCGAGGAAGGACGTGACGAGCGGGCGGTAGACCATGTCCATGACAACGGCGCCGGGGCCCGCCGCGTCCAACGGAATGTCCGGCGCCGCAGGCGTGGCGTTGATGATCACTTTCGCCCGGGCGATCGCGCTGGGCGCCGCGTCCGGCGAGAGGGATGTCACGGTTGGCCCCAGGTCCTGGGCCAAGGCGCGGGCCCGCTCCAGCGACCGATTGACCAGCTGAATTTCAGGAGCGCCCGCATGGAGCAAAGCCGCGGCGGCCCCGCGAGCCGCGCCGCCGGCCCCGAGGATCACGGCTGGGCCGGCCGCGGGATCGAAGCCCGGCGCCCCTTGCGCCAAGGCGGCGAGGAGCCCCTCACCGTCGGTGTTGTCGGCGATGATTTCCCCGCCGCGATCGAACAGCAGGAGGTTGGCGGCGCCGGATCGCCGGGCCCGTCCGCTCGCCCGGTCGGCCGCCGCCAGGGCCTCGGCCTTGAACGGCGCGGTGACGTTGAGGCCGCGGAAGACACCGCCGCGCAAGGCGCTCGCGAGGGCGGCGAACCCGGCGGTCCCCGGCCTGACGGCGATGTAGACCGCATCGAGCTTCGCGGCGGCGATCCAGGCGTTGTGGATCAAGGGGCTGAGCGAATGGCCGACGGGATCTCCGGCGACACCGGCGACCAGCGTGGCCGCGGTGACCGTTCCGCTCATGAGGAGAGGCCGCCGGCCTGCCGTAGGGCGGCCAAAAGGGAAACGAGGGGAAGGCCGAGGACGGCGAAGTAGTCCCCATCGATAGCCTCGAAAAGCTGCACGCCCATGCCCTCGAGACGGTAGCACCCCACCGAACTCAGGACCGCGGCGCCCTCCGCGGCGAGATAGTCGTCGAGAAATGCATCGGAGAAAGCGCGCATCCGCAGCTGTGGGCTGGCCATGCCGCGCCAGAGGATCGTCCCGCCGCGAGCCAGCGCGGTGGCGGCGTGGAGAGTGTGGGCCCGACCCCGCAAATTCAGAAGACGGGCCCGAATCTCCGCGAGGTCGGCCGCCTTGTCGACCAGCCCCCCGTCGAGATCCAGAGTCTGGTCGGCGCCGATCACGAAATCGTCCGGCGCGGCCGCCAGGGACAAGGCCTTGGCCTCGGAGAGGCGGGCGGCGATCTCGCGCGGGCCGGCGCCGGCGGCGAGCAACTCGGCCTTGAGGGCCACCTCGTCGACATCTGGCGTGGCGACGGTGCAAGACACCCCCGCGTCGCGGAGCAACCTGGCGCGGACGGCGCTGGCCGAAGCCAGAATGATCAACCCAACACCTCGATCTGGCCGCGGCCGCCGGAAATGATATTGATCACCGCCGCCGCGGTCTCCTCCACGGAGCGACGAGTGACGTCGATCACCGGCCAACCCTGACGCTCGAAAAGCCTGCGGGCGGCGACCGTCTCGGCCCGCACCATGTCGCTGTCGATGTAGCTGCTCTCGCGCATTTCCCCGACCCCGCGCAACCGATTGCGGCGTAGCTGGATCAGGCGGTCGGGGGCGACGGTGAGGCCCACGACAGGCACCCCCTCGAGAGCGGCGAGGGAGGTCGGCAGCGGGGTCGAAGGGACCAGCGGCACGTTGGCGGCCCTCACCCCGCGATGGGCCAAATAGATGCAAGTTGGCGTCTTGGATGTTCGCGATACGCCTACCAGCACCACGTCGGCGCGGGCGAGGTCGGGGCCGCCCTGGCCGTCGTCGTGGCCCAGCGCATAATTGAGCGCGTCCATGCGGTTGAAGTAATCGGTGTCGAGGGCGTACTGCGCGCCGACCCGGGTCGACAGCGGCGCGCCCAGATAGCGCGACAGGATGGTCACAAGCGGATCGAGCGCCCCGATGCACGGCATGTCGTGCTTCTGGCAGCCCTTTTCGAGCACGCCGCGCAGGGACTGGTCGACGATGGTGTGAAGCACCATGCCCGGCGCTTCGGCGATTTCGCCCAGGGCTCGCTCGAGCTGCTTGTGGGAACGGACGAGGGCGTAGATGTGCTCGATGGGAAGCACGTTGTTGAAGCGGGCGCACACGGCCCTGGCCATCGCGTTCAGCGTCTCGCCGGTGGAATCGGAGACCAGGTGGACGTGGAAATAGGTCGCCAGGCGCGTGGGCGGGGTCATCGGCGGGCCGGCGGGAAATATTTCTGTGGGCGCATGGTTGAGCAGAGTCTTAGCCAATCCACCGCGGCGGTGAAAGCATCCGGCGCCGTTGCGACCGCAGCGACCCGGGATCCGCCAGGCTGGGGAAAAGCGGTCGCGCCGTCCCTGCTTTACACACAGCTCGGCGCTGAATCACCGGCCGCGCGGAGGAACATCCACCGCTTGGCGCCGCCCGCCCCGGGCACTCGAGAACATACCCGGACCGCCAGTCCGGGAGAGGGTTTGCGATCAAGGGCTTGCCGGTCTGTCGACAGATCAGTTTTGGTTCCACTGGAAGAGGGAAATTTCTGTGGAAAGTTGCGGGAGGGGCGGCCGGGAGCGACCGCGTTCCCCGTCATCCCCCGCCCTACTGCTTCGACTCATCAAGATCTTAGACTCTGTATGAATAACAGTAGGGGAGTGATCGGTGGGTCGAGGGCTTGAGGCGGCGAGCAGGGCGGGCTCTAAGTCACCGGCCATGACGACCCCCATACCCAAGCTCGTAAAGGTCCTAGCAGGCCAGACCGGCCATCCGCCGCCGATCTGGTTCATGCGCCAAGCGGGCCGGACCCTGCCGGAATACCACGCCTTGCGAGCGAGCACGTCGGACTTCATCGCCTTTTGCCTCGACCCGGAAAAGGCCGCGGAGGCGACCCTCCAGCCTGTGCGGCGCTTCGCTTTCGATGCGGCGATTGTCTTCGCCGATATCCTGTTGCTGCCTCATGCGCTCGGCCAGGAGGTATGGTTCGAAGCCGGCGAGGGACCCCATCTTGGGCCGCTTCCGGAACTGGCGGCCCTGGCCGGCGAGACCGAAGCCGCGGTCGAGAGGCTCGAGCCGGTGGGCCAGACGCTGGCGCGGGTGCGGGCGGCGCTCGAGCCTGAACGGGCTCTTATAGGGTTCGCCGGCGGACCGTGGACCGTGGCGACCTACATGATTCAGGGCCGAGGCGGAGAGCGCGAGGCAGCCAGGAGCCTGGCGTTCGCCGAGCCCGAGAAGGTGCAGGGGCTGGTCGACCTGCTCGCCGAGGTGACCGCCCGGTATCTGGCCATGCAGGCGAGAGCCGGAGCCCAGGTGCTGCAGATCTTCGAGTCGTGGGCCGAGCTGCTGCCGGAGGATGTTTTCGAACGACTCGTAATCCGTCCCCACCGGCGGATCGTCGACCATCTGCGCGCCGAGGGAGTCCGCGTGCCGGTGATCGGCTTCCCGCGCGGGGCGGGCGCTCTCGTCGAACCCTACGCCGAGCGCGCCGGCGTCGAGGGTGTCGGGCTCGATGTCCAGGCCCCGGCGGCGCTGGGCCGGCGACTTCAGCGGCGCGTGGCGATCCAGGGCGCTCTCGACCCCCTGCTGCTGCGGGCCGGCGGATCGGCGCTGGAACGGCGCGTGGATCAATTGCTCGAGCAGTGGCGCGGCGGCCCCTATATCTTCAACCTCGGCCACGGCGTCCTTCCCGACACGCCGATCGACCACATCGCCTGGGTGGTGGAGCGGGTCACGAAAGGATGAGCGAGCGCCGGATCGCGGTGGTTCTGTTCAACCTCGGCGGTCCGGACGGTCCGGCCGACGTCACGCCTTTCCTGTTCAACCTCTTCTCGGACCGGGCGATCATCGACCAGCCCGGCGCGGTGCGAGTTCCCCTCGCCGCCCTCATCGCCGGCGCGCGTGGGCGACGGGCGAGAGCAAACTACGCGGTGATGGGAGGCGGCTCGCCTCTGCTGGCGGGAACCACCGCCCAGGCGCGGGCGCTGGAAGCCGCTCTCTCCGAGCGCCTCGGGCCGGGGCGGGTGAAAGTCTTCATCGCCATGCGCTACTGGGCTCCGCGGAGCGCGTCGACGGCCGCCGAAGTCGCCGCCTTCATCCCCGACGAGGTGGTGCTGGCTCCGCTTTATCCGCAGTACTCGACCACCACGACGGCGTCGTCGCTGAGGGCCTGGAAGGCGGCCTACGAGGGGCCGGGCGCCGTTCATGGTCTGTGCTGCTGGTACGATGCGGCGGGTCTGGCCGAGGCCCACGCCCACGCCATCCGCGAAACCTGGGAGGAAGCCGGCCGGCCCAAGGTGCGCGTGCTGTTCTCGGCCCATGGTTTGCCCGTGGCGACCGCGAACCGCGGCGATCCCTACGCCTGGCAAGTCGAGGTGACGAGTGCGGCGATCGCTGCCCGCCTCGGACCGGATTGGGACTGGCAGGTGTGCTACCAGAGCCGGGTCGGGCCGATGAAATGGCTGGGCCCCTCGACGCCGGAGGCCATCGCAGCCGCCGCGCGCGAGGACGTGGGCGTGCTGATCGATCCGGTGTCGTTCGTCTCCGAGCACGTCGAGACCCTCGTCGAGCTCGACCGTGATTACGCCCGTCTGGCCCGGCAGGCAGGCGCGCCATGCTATCTTCGCGTTCCGGCCCTGGGCGTCGCGGCCGGCTTCATCGAGGCCTTGGCTTCGGCGGTGGAGCGAGCGCTCGCTCGCCCGGGCCTTGGTCCGGACGGGAGGCCATGTCCGGCGCGCTTTTCGAGGTGCGGCAGGGAGATCCCGGCGTGATCCACAACCTCCTCATCGGCCTGCACATCCTGGCGGTGATCGCGTGGATGGCGGGGCTGCTCTACCTGCCCAGGCTGTTCGCCTACCATACCCGCGCCGCGCCTGGTTCGCAGATGGACGAGACCTTTAAGGTCATGGAAGCCAGGCTCCACAAGATGATCATGCGCCCGGCGATGATCGCGGTGCTGGTCCTCGGCGGGACGCTGGTCTGGTACGACGCCGATCAGCTGCGCTGGGGCCTGAGGTTCCTTTTGACGGCCTGGATGCTCACCAAGCTGGCCGGGGTTGCATTCCTGATCGGGTGGCACCACTTCCTCGTCAAAGAGCGACGGGCGATCGCCGCGCGGCGCAGCACGCGCAGCGAGCGGTTCTGGAAAATGACCAACGAACTGCCCTTCCTGGCCGCCATCGTCGTCGTCCTGGCCGCCACCACCAAGTTCTGACCGTCCTCAAATGCCTTGACGGCGGGCCCAGCTTGGGATTTGTTCCGGCCCGAAGCGCGCCCGGCCTCTTCCTGGGGCGAGCTTCCCCCGCCTCTCTTCAGGATCGCGCCGCTTGAAGCCCCATGAGGGCGAAGTCCGCGAACCGACCCCGTGATCCATTCGCCTTCGCGCCCGTTACCTAGGCCGGAGCCCTTTTAGAGCGAACCGCCCGGAGTCCATCTCCAGCCCAATCGCCACTTCCTCTTTCAAAGACCCACGAGTGAATACAACCACATGACCGATATCATCGATATGCCCCCCGCGGACATCGCCGACGAACCCGTCGAGCTGGGCGCGGGGCCCGATGCCGAGCCCACCGACGCCAGCAAGGCCATCGCCGAGCTCGGCCTCTCGCGGATGAGCCTGCAGGAGCTGAAGGAGAAATCCCCCGCCGACCTGCTGGCTTTCGCCGAACAGTTCGACATCGAAAACGCGAACGCCATGCGCAAGCAGGACATGATGTTCGCGATCCTCAAGACCCTGGCCGAGGAAGGCGTCGAGGTCTTCGCTTCTGGCACCCTGGAGGTGCTGCAGGACGGCTTCGGCTTCATGCGCAGTCCCGAGGCCAACTACCTGCCCGGCCCCGACGACATCTATGTCAGCCCCTCGCAGATTCGCCGTTTCGGCCTGCGCACCGGCGACACGGTCGATGGCGGCATCCGCGCGCCCCGCGAGGGCGAGCGCTATTTCGCCCTGGTCAAGGTGGACCAGATCAATTTCGAGAACCCCGACAACGTCCGCCACAAGGTCCACTTCGACAATCTGACCCCGCTCTATCCCGAGGAGCGGCTGACCATGGAGATCGACGATCCGACCCTGAAGGACCGCACCGGCCGGGTGATCGACATCGTGTCCCCGCTCGGCAAGGGCCAGCGCTGCCTGATCGTCGCCCCGCCGCGGGTCGGCAAGACGATCATGATGCAGAACATCGCCAAGTCGATCGCCGCCAACCACCCCGAGTGCTACCT
>DASZKO010000128.1:0-3140 GCA_035605655.1 Caulobacteraceae bacterium
CGCCAGCTTCGCCATGCTGATGAACTTCCCGCGCTTCAACAAGATGAAGGGCATGGGCCAGATCGTCTCGTGGAGCGTGCGCGACGAGAGCCTGCACTGCGAGGGGATCGTCAAGCTCTACCACGCCTTCAACGCCGAGACGGCCGCGGTGACCAAGTCCGTGGCCGACGATATCGTCGACTGCTGCAAGACGGTGGTGAGCCTCGAGGACCGGTTCATCGACCTGGCCTTCGACGCCGGCGAGGTCCAGGGCATGACCCCGGCCGACATCAAGGCCTACATCCGCTTCATAGCCGACTGGCGGCTGCGCCAGCTCGCCCTGCCGGCCGTCTACGGGGTCACCGAAAACCCCATCCCCTGGCTGCAGAGCCTGATTTCCGGGGTCGAGCACGCCAACTTCTTCGAAGCCCGGTCCACCGAATATTCCAAGGCCGCCACCCAAGGCGCCTGGCACGGCGAAACCGGGGTGTGGACCGAGTTCGACAAGATGATGGAGCGCCGGCGGGAAGCCACCCACTAGATCCCCCTCCTCCCCTTGATGGGGAAGGTGGCGCGGCGAAGCCGCGATGGATGGGGTGGCGGCGCGGACCCCACCCGTCTCGCGCTGTGCGCGATCCTCCCTCCCCATGAGGAGGGGAGGGAGGGCCGGCAGTCTCGCAATTGTCGCCCGGGCTCGCTAACTACGCGGCCATGGATCGGCGACTGAGTCTCGAGGGCGTTGAGAACTTCCGGGATTTCGGCGGCTATCCGGCCGCCGGGGGGCGCCGGCTCAAATCGCGGCGCCTCTATCGGTCGGCCTCGCACGGCCGGGCCACGGACGAAGACCTCGCCGCCATCGCCGCGCTGGGGATCGCCGTGGTGGTCGACCTGCGCCGCACCCAGGAGCGGGCTCGCGATCCCTCCCGCCGCCACCCGCAGTTCGCCAGCCACGTGATCGACAACGACATCGGGGAGGGCGAGGAGGACTCCTGGGTCGCCCACGTCAGCCGTTCCGACCTCAGCGAGGCTTCGTTCCGCGACTACATGTTTCGCTACTACGCCGAGGCGCCGTTCAATCCGCGGATGGTCGATCTCTACGCCCGCTATTTCGATGTCCTGGCGAGCGCCCGGGGGCCGGTGCTCATCCACTGCGCGGCCGGCAAGGACCGCACCGGCATCCTCGCGGCCCTGACCCATCACCTGGCCGGCGTCCACCCGGACGACATGATCGCCGACTACCTCCTCACCAACGACGAGGCGCGCCTCGCGCGGCGCCTGCCGCAGATGATCGACTACATCGCCGAGATCGCCGGGCGCGTGCCGCCGGCCGCGGCAGTGCGGGTCGGCATGGGCGTCGAAGCGGCTTATCTGGAGACGGCGCTCGCGGCCATGACGGATCGGTACGGCGGCGTCGACGCCTATCTGGAAAAAGCCCTCGGGGTCGACGGCGCCAAGCGGGCGGCGATCGCGGAGCGCCTGCTCGAGGAAGGCTAGGCCCGCATCCACTAGATTTTCCGCTCTTCCCCGCGGAAGCGGGGACCCAGGCTCTTTTGCGTTTGCGTGCGTCCGCCAATCCCGCCGCAAGAGGGTCAAGCTGGACACCACTGGGCCCCCGCTTCTGCGGGGGAGAGCGGAGGTAGGGGTGGCCGGCGCGAAGCCTAGTTCGGGAATTTCGGCGGGGCCACTTCGCCGAGCGGCGGGGGGGCGCCGGGCGGGGGGCGCCACTCGCCGCGGAAGTTGAAGGCCAGCGAGCGGCAGCGGCGCGGCGGACCGCCCTTGGGATCGTCGCCGACCACCACCACCGAAAGGTCCTGGTAGAGCTTGACCGGGCTGAAGGCCATCCATGCCCGCCGCGAGCCGGGGCAGAAAGCGGCGATCAGGGCCGCCCCTTCGTTACCGGGCAGGACCTCGTAGACGTCGCGCTCATTCCCCCGCGCAATGGATCGGCCGAGTACGGACGGATCGGCCGGCCTGAGGTCGGCCGTCGCCTGGGCCTCGGTGGCCCGCATCTTCAGGATCCGGACACTGAACATGCGCTGATTGATCATAAAGGTCAGCGAGCCGGCGGCGGCGCGGGTGTCGGCGTCGGCCGGATCGTACGAGTACTGACGGATAACCGCCGAGGCCGGCGTCGCGATGGCCACGGCCAGGGCGAGAAGCAGGGGCCCACGCATCACGCCGCCTCCAGGGCCCGGGCGAGGTCGCGGGCAAGATCGGCGGGCGCTTCGAGGCCGGCCGACAGGCGCACCCAGCCGGGAGTGAGGCCGATCTCGCCGCGCTCGTCCTCGCTCATCGAGCGGTGGGTGGTGGTGGTGGGATGGGTGGCCATGGACTTGGCGTCTCCGAGGTTGTTGGAGATGTCGATGATCTCGAGGGCGTCGAGGAAGGCGAAGGCCGCCGCCTGGCTGCCGAGGTCGAAGGCGAGGAGCGAGCCGCCGCCGCTCATCTGGCGGGCGGCCAGCGCGTGCTGCGGGTGGTCGGCGCGGCCGGGATAGAGCACGCCGCGCACCTTGCGGTGGTCGGCGAGCTGGTCGGCGAGGACGGCGGCGGTGGCGCTCTGGGCCCGCACGCGCAGATCGAGGGTCTCCAGGCCCTTGAGCAGCAGCCAGGCGTTGAACGGCGAAAGCGCCGGACCGGTGTGGCGCATGGGGTCCTTGTAGGCCTCGTCGAGGAGGGCGGCGTCCCCGAGGATCGCCCCGCCCAGCACCCGGCCCTGGCCGTCGATGTGCTTGGTGGCCGAATAGACCACGAGGTCGGCCCCGAGCTTCAGGGGAGCCTGGAAGATCGCCGTGGCGAAGACATTGTCGACGATCACCTTGGCCCCGATCTCTTTCGCCAGGGCGCAGACGGCGGCGATGTCGACGAGTTCGAGGAGGGGGTTGGCCGGGCTTTCCAGGAAGAAGACGCGGGTGTTGGGCCGCACCGCGGCGCGCCATTGGGCGATGTCGCGCCCGTCGACCAGGGACGTCTCGACCCCGAAGCGGGGCGCCCAGGTCTTGAGGATCCACCGGCACGAGCCAAAGAGGGCCCGCCCGCTGACTACGTGATCGCCGGCCTTCACCAGACCCATGAGGGCGAGGTGCACGGCCGCCATGCCCGACGCGGTGGCCCTGCACGCCTGGGCGCCCTCCAGGAGGGCCAGGCGATCCTCGAACATCTTG
>DASZKO010000155.1:0-19030 GCA_035605655.1 Caulobacteraceae bacterium
GGCGCGCGGCCGGCCCTCTCGTGCGGCAACCTCGCCCACGCCTTCGCCGCCTCCGGCGAGGACAAGGCGGCCATCCGGGCCGGCGCGGCGATGAACATCGCCATCGTCACCGCCTACAACGACATGCTGAGCGCCCATCAGCCCTACGGCCGCTATCCCGAGCAGATCAAGCTCTTCGCCCGCGAGGCCGGCGTCACCGCCCAGGTGGCCGGCGGCGTCCCGGCCATGTGCGACGGGGTCACCCAGGGCCAGAGCAGCATGGAGCTGTCCCTCTTCAGCCGCGATGCGATCGCCCTTTCCACCGCCGTCGCCCTGACCCACGGCATGTTCGAGGGCGCCCTGCTGCTCGGCATTTGCGACAAGATCGTCCCCGGGCTCCTGATCGGGGCCCTGCGTTTCGGCCACCTGCCCACGGTGCTGGTCCCGGCCGGCCCCATGCCCTCGGGCCTCGCCAACCGCGAGAAGCAGCGGGTCCGCCAGCTCTACGCCGAGGGCAAGGCCGGGCGCGATGAGCTGCTGGAGGCCGAGGCGGCCAGCTATCACGGGGCCGGCACCTGCACCTTCTACGGCACCGCCAACTCCAACCAGGTGATGATGGAGGCCATGGGCCTGCACATCCCCGGCGCCGCTTTCGTCAATCCGGGCACGAAGCTGCGCCAGGCCCTGACCCGCGCCGCCGTCCGTCGCGCCGCCGCGATCGGCTGGGACGGCCCGGACTACCGCCCGCTCGGCCGCTGCGTCGACGAGAAGGCGATCGTCAACGCCGTCGTCGCCCTCCTGGCCACCGGCGGCTCGACCAACCACGCCATCCACCTGCCGGCCATCGCCCGGGCGGCCGGCATCGTCCTCGATTGGGAAGACCTCGACGCCCTCTCGGCCGCCGCCCCGCTCATCGCCCGGATCTATCCCAATGGCCCCGGCGACGTGAACCAGTTCGAGGCCGCCGGCGGGACCGCCTTCGTCATCGCCACCCTGCTGGACGCCGGCCTGCTGCATGGCGACATCCTCACCATCGCCGAGGGCGGCCTGGCCGCCTACGGCGCCCGCCCCCGCCTCGACGGCGAGACCCTGGCGTGGAGCGCGGCGCCGGCCGAGCCCGGCGACCGGTCGATGCTCCGCCCGGCCGGCGATCCCTTCCGGCCCGAGGGCGGCATGCGCCTGGTTCAGGGCAATCTCGGCCGCGCCACCTTCAAGACCAGCGCCGTCGAGGAGTCCCGCTGGACCCTGGAGGCCCCGGCCCGGGTGTTCGCCGACCAGAACGAAGTCGTCGCCGCCTTCCACGCCGGCGAACTGAACCGCGACGTCGCCGTCGTGGTCCGCTTCCAGGGTCCCCACGCCAACGGCATGCCGGAGCTTCACAAGCTGACCCCGGCGCTCGGCGTCCTGCAGGACAAGGGCTTTTCGGTCCTGCTGGTCACCGACGGGCGGATGAGCGGCGCCTCCGGCAAGGTCCCGGCCGCCATCCATGTCACCCCCGAGGCCAGCCACGGCGGCCCGATCGCTCGCCTGCGCGACGGCGATCTCGTGCGCCTCTGCGCCCGCCGGGGCGAGCTCGCCGCCCTCGTTTCCGAGGCCGAGTGGGCGGCGCGGACCCCGGCCGACCCGCCGCCCGCTCATCACGGCTACGGCCGCGAACTCTTCAACCTGATGCGCGCCGGCGTCGACAGCGCCGAACAGGGCGCGTCGGCCATGCTGACCGCGGCGGGACTCTAGACGTTGGCTGCCCAGACCCTCTCTTCCCCCTTCACAAGGGGAAGTCCCCGCGCAGCGGGGGATGGGGGATCGGAGACTCGAGGCCTGCGCCTCCGTCCCCCCGTCCCGCCCTTCGGGCGGACTTCCCCCCGATGCGGGGGGAAGAGATTCGCGATGCGGCGGCGGCGCCTGAGATGAGGACGTGGAGCCCATGAACACGCGCGACATCATGCGCCTTTCCCCGGTGATCCCGGTGCTGACCATCGACAATGTCGCCTCGGCCGAGCCGATCGCCCGCGCCCTGGTCGCCGGCGGCCTGAAGGTCCTGGAAGTCACCCTGCGCACCCCCGTCGCCCTCGAAGCCATCGGCGAGATGGCCAGGGTCGAAGGGGCCGTGGTCGGGGCCGGCACGGTGCTGAACCCGGACGACCTTTCCGCGAGTCTCGCGGCCGGGGCCCGGTTCATCGTCAGCCCGGGCCTCACCGAGCCCCTGGCCCGGGCCGCCGGCGAAGCCGACATCCCCTTCCTGCCCGGCGTCGCCAATGCCGGCGACATCATGCGCGGCCTCGATCTGGGACTCACCCATTTCAAGTTCTTCCCGGCCGAGGCGGCGGGCGGGCGGGCCGCCCTCGCCAGCCTGGCCGCCCCGTTCCATCAGGTCCGCTTCTGCCCCACCGGCGGGATCACCGCCGCCTCGGCGGGCGACTGGCTGGCCATGCCCTCGGTGCTCTGCGTCGGCGGCAGCTGGCTGGTCGGCAAGGGCGAACGCGATCTCGTCGCCATCACTCAGCTGGCCCGCGCGGCGGCGGCGCTGAGAGCCTGACGCGTTCGCGTGGAACAGATGCGGATGCCGAATCAGGCCGCTTCCCGACCACGAGCGAATGACCGAGGCCGACCCGATGCGGGCGTTGATCACTCCGCTTCTCTCACCCAATTGTTCGGCTATCCTGTCGTTTATTTGTTATCCTGGGAAGCAGCTGTGAAGCGCTGGACCGTGATCGCCTCGGCCGCTATTCTGGCGTTGATCTCTCCCTGGCATTCAGCAACCGCGAATGTCGACGTCCGCCCGACGACTGAAGGACGAATTGGCCCAACAGTCGCGCTCGAAAATATGCGGGGGGCAGCCCAACGCGGTAATGTATTGGCTCAATATAACCTCGGCGTCTATTACGATCGCGGCCTTGAAGTTGCTCAAGACTATGCGCTTGCGGCATTCTGGTATCGGAAGGCTGCCGAACAGGGGCTTTCCCAGGCTCAGTACAACCTGGGCGTACTCTACACCAATGGGACTGGCGTCGGTCGGGACTACGCCTTGGCGGCAGCGTGGTACGGGAAAGCTGCCGATCAGGGATTTGGACTGGCTCAATCGAACCTCGGCGTATTTTACGAGCACGGCCAGGGCTTGCCGGTCGATTTAGCGAAAGCGATCGAATTGTACCGAAAAGCGGCCGATCAGGGTGTCGCGCTCGGAGAATTCAATCTTGGCTTCGCCTATGAGCAGGGTCACGGCGTGCAACGTGACTTGGCTCAAGGGATAGGGCTATATCAGAAAGCCGCCAATCAAGGTTTAGATCGAGCACAATATAATCTCGGTGTGGCTTACCATGCGGGCGAGGGCGTCCCTAAGGATCTCGCTAAGGCGGCGGAATACTATCGGTTGGCGGCTAACCAGGGGTTCGCCCAGGCACAATACAACTTAGGGTATTCCTATGAGGGCGGTGAGGGCGTTTCCCGGGATTATGTTCTCGCTGTTACATGGTATCGGCTAGCGGCTTACCAGGGTCTTGCGGGTGCGCAAGGTAAACTAGGGTTGATGTACTCACTCGGCCAGGGCGTGCCGAAGGACGATCGGCAGTTCGTCGAGTGGTCTCGCAAGGCAGCCGAACAGGATTTTGCGCCGGCTCAGTACAACCTGGGCGTCGCCTATGCGAACGGTCAGGGACTAGCGCAGGACTTTGCCCAAGCCGCCGTCTGGTACGGGAAAGCCGCCGATCAAGGTGACGCGAACGCCCAGTATGAACTTGGCAGGCTGCTCGATGACGGCAAAGGAATCGGTAAGGACCCACACAGGGCTATCGCCCTGTTCTTGAAGGCTGCCGAACACGGATTCGCGCCTGCGCAGTACCGCATGGGCCTCGCCTACGCCAACGGAGACGGCGTCGATCAAGACTTTGGCCACGCCGCCATGTGGTATCGCAAAGCCGCCGACCAGGGAGAAGCATTGGCCCGATCTAATCTCGGCAATTTGTATAAACATGGCCGCGGCGTCGAACAAAGTTACGCCGAGGCAGTTGAATGGTACCGCAAGGCCGCCGAACAAGGAGACAAGGTGGCGCAGTTCAACCTTGCATTGATGTACGCCGCCGGTCTCGCCGTTTCGCAAGATTTTGGCCAAGCCGCCTTGTGGTACCGGAAGTCCGCTGATCAAGGATTAGCCGAGGCGCAACACAATTTGGCTTCTCTATACTTTAGAGGCGATGGTGTCCCGAAGAACTACGAGCAGTCAGTGGCATGGGACCGAAAATCAGCCGACCAAGGAATGGCTTTAGCGCAGCAGGCACTGGCAGCCGACTACTATAACGGGACCGGAGTTCCCGCGGATCACAAGCTCACCGCCCTCTGGTGCCAAAAAGCAGCCGACCAGCGATTACCAGCCGCCGAACGGTGCCTGGCGATCCTTTACGAGAAAGGCGACGGAGTGCCGAAAGACGACACAAGGGCCGCCTACTGGAGCGCAAAGGCGGCGGAACAGGATCCGAAGCAATGAGTGCATTTTCCCGCGCTAGCCGCGTGTGGTGGCGGCGCGTCCGCCAGCTACCCATGCGCGAGCCAGTACGGAAGCAGGTATCCTTTCGCCTCAATCTGAGACATTCCGAAGGTCTGCGAATGGGCATAGCCCCGGCACCCTCCCACGCGCCGGATGGACGGTCGGCCGCGGGCGCCAAGTGTCAGTTTCTATCCAACAACGCATAGACCACATGCGGGCGCAGGGGGTCGTCGGGCGCCAGCCTCACGTGGTCGAAGTCGCGCCACGGCTGCGGCGTGAAGCCCAGGCGGCGCATCAGGGCCTGGGAT
The DNA here is from genome assembly GCA_035605655.1 of Caulobacteraceae bacterium. GTDB lineage: Bacteria > Pseudomonadota > Alphaproteobacteria > Caulobacterales > Caulobacteraceae > Acaudatibacter. The sequence goes on from DASZKO010000155.1 coordinate 4,768, forward strand.
CTGAGGTTGGTTCGGGCGGTGACGGCGAGAATTTCGGCGAGGCCGCAACGCGCGAAGCCATCGTTGATCGCGGCCCGGGCGGCCTCCGTGGCGTAGCCGGCCCCCCAGGCGTGACGGGCCATGCGCCAGGCCGCCTCCACGCCCGGTGCGAAGGGCATGTCGTCCTCGACCGGATCGAGGCCCACCGCGCCCAGGAACACTGCGTCGCGGCGCCGCTCCACCGCCCACATGCCAAGGCCGAACGCCTCGAACACCGCTTCGCGGCGGGCCAGGCTCGCCTTGGCCTTTTCGGCCGTCTGCACCCCGCCCAGCCAGTCGGCGACGGCCGGATCGGCCATCATCGCCGCGTAAGGGACGATATCGGCCTCGCGCCAGCGGCGCAGGATCAGGCGCTCGGTTTCGATCACGCCGGGCGCGGGGCGGCGAGGGCGCCGTAGAGGTCCGGCCGCCGGTCGCGGAAGAAGCCCCAGGCGGCCCGGTGACGCGCGAGGAAATCGAGATCGAAGCTGGCCAGGGCGATGCCGGTCGCCTCGCGGCCGAGGTCGGCGACGAGGTCGCCGCGATGATCGCTGATGAAGCCCGAGCCGTAGAAGGTCTGGCCGCCCCCCGGATAGTCCGGCCATGGCTCGAAGCCGGTGCGGTTGGCCCCGGCCACCGGCATGACATTGGCGACCGCGTGCCCCTGCATCGCCCGGCGCCATGGGCGGGCGGTGTCGAGGCTCGGGTCATGCGGCTCGCTGCCGATGGCGGTGGGATAGAGCAGCGCCTCGGCGCCCATCAGGGCCATGGCCCTGGCCGCTTCCGGATACCACTGGTCCCAGCAGATGCCGACTCCGAGGCGTCCAAAACGGGTGTCCCAGACCCGAAAGCCGGTGTCTCCGGGGCGGAAATAGTACTTCTCCTGGGAGCCCGGCCCGTCGGGGATATGGCTCTTGCGGTAGAGGCCGAGGAGCGCCCCGTCGGCGTCGGCCATTACCAGGGAGTTGAAGTAGTGCGGCCCCTCGCGCTCGAAGATCGAGATCGGCAGGACGACGCCCAGCTCCCCGGCCAGGGGAGCCAGGGCGGTGACGCAGGGGTGTTCCCGCCACGGATGGGCCCGGGCGAACCAGCTTTCCTCCTGGCGGACGCAGAAATAGGGGCCCTGGAAGAGTTCCGGCAGGAGGATCACCTGAGCCCCGGCGCCGGCCGCCTCCCGGACCATGTCCTCCGCCGCGGCGAGGTTGGCGATGAGGTCGTCGCCGAACGCCGCCTGGACGACCGCCAGGGTCAAGGTGCGGGCCATCAGGCCGGAACGTGGACGCTGATGCAGTGGAACGAGCCGCCGCCGGTGATCAGGGCGCGGCTGGGCAGGCCGACCACCTTGTGGCGCGGGAACAGCACCTCCAGGGCCTCCACCGCCCAGGCGCCGGCCCGGGCGTCGTAGATCGGCGCGATCACCGCCTCGTTGGCGATGATGAAGTTCATGTGCGAGGCCGGGACCACCCGGTGCTGGGCGCTCATGATGCGCCCGGGCGAGGGGATGCGGACCACCTCCAGGGCGGCGCCGTCGGCGTCGGTGAAGCCGCCCAGCGCGCGGGCGGCGGCGTCGTAGACCGCGGCGTTTGGATCGTCCTGGCCATAGGCGGCCGGGCAGGCGACGATCCCCGGGGCGACGAAGCGGGCCAGGTTGTCCACGTGGCCGTCGGTGTGATCGTTCATCAGGCCGTGATCGAGCCACAGCACCTTGCGCACGCCGAGGGCCTGGCCCAGGGCCTGCTCGGCGTCGTCCTCGCGCCAGCCTCGGTTGCGATTGGGATTGGTGAGGCACGCCCGGGTGGTGAGCGCCGTGCCGCGGCCGTCGTGGTCCAGCGCCCCGCCCTCGAGGATGAACTCGTGGGCCGTCAGGCTCGCCCCGTCGGCGATCTGGCCGGCCACCGCCTCGTCGCCCTCCAGGATGTACTTGCCGCCCCAGCCGTTGAACTTGAACGCCGCCGCCTCGCCTTCGCTGAGGAAGATCGGGCCGGTGTCGCGCAGCCAGATGTCGCCGAACCGCCCGAGCACGATGTCGATGTTGGGAAAGCCGTCGATCAGCCGCGCCGCCGCGCTTTGCGCCGCCGCGCCGTCGACCATCAGCCTGACCTGCTCGCCGCCGAGCCCCGCCAGGGCCTTGGCCACGGCCACGACCTCCGCCTGGGCCGGCGCGAGGTTCTCCTCCCACAGCTCCGCGTGGCTCGGGAAACCGAGCCACATCGCCTTGTGCGCCGACCACTCGGCGGGAACCGTCCTTGTCATGATTTCAAGGCTAAACGGCAATGGCGGTTCACGCAAAGCGGCTCCCTCCAAGTCCGCGCCGTGAACACCTCTCCACCCCACCCCCACCCCCCGCTCTTCCCCGCGAAGGCGGGGACCCAGGCGTTTTTCGTTACTGCATCTCCACGAATAGATCGCGTCAGCCCGGATTGAACCGCTCGGTCAGTTCGATCTTCCACGCCCGTCGCCATTTCTTGATCCGCCATTCGCGCGTCCAGGCGGCCTCGCGTGTCTCGTGCGCCTCCTGGAAGACCAGCCGGATCACGCCGTACTTGGCGGTGAACCGGCTCAGCGTATGGGCGCGGTGCTCGGTCATTCGCCGATAGAGGTCGTCGGTATAGCCGGTATAGAGCGTGCCGTTGCGCCGGCTGGCCAGGATGTAGACGTAAGAGGCCATCTCAAAAAAGCCTGGGTCCCCGCTTTCGCGGGGAAGAGCGGGGGGTGGGGCGTTGACGATAAACATCCTGGCCGATCATGCGCGATCAGGTCCGTGCGTCTGCTGCTTTAGACGCGGACCTTCAATTCCGCCTCTGTCTTCGCCTTCACTTCCTCCACGCTCACGCCCGGCGCCAGCTCGGTCAGGGTGACGCCGCCGGCGCTGCGGTCGATCTCGAAGACCGCGAGGTCGGTGATCAGGAGGTCGACCACCTTCACCCCGGTGAGCGGCAGGGTGCAGCGGGCCAGCAGCTTGGGGGCCCCGGTCTTCTCGACATGGTCCATCACCACCACCACCCGGCGCACCCCGGCGACGAGGTCCATGGCCCCGCCCATACCCTTGACCATCTTGCCGGGCACCATCCAGTTGGCGAGGTCGCCGTCCTGCGAGACCTGCATGCCGCCCAGGATCGAGAGGGCGATGTGGCCGCCGCGGATCATCGCGAAGCTGTCGGCGCTGGAGAAATAGGACGAGGTGGGCAGCTCGGTGATGGTCTGCTTGCCGGCGTTGATCAGGTCGGCGTCGGCCTCGCCCTCGAAGGGAAACGGCCCCATGCCCAGCATGCCGTTCTCGCTCTGCAAGGTCACCGACACCCCCGGCGGAATGTGATTGGCCACGAGCGTGGGAATGCCGATGCCGAGGTTGACGTAGAAGCCGTCCCGCAGCTCGGCGGCGGCGCGGACGGCCATCTCTTCGCGGGTCCAGGCCATCAGGCGGCGACCCGGGCGCGGGTGGTCAACTGTTCGATCCGCCGCTCGTAGGCCGCGCCCTGGACGATGCGGTCGACGAAGATCCCCGGGGTGTGAATTCCGTCCGCTTCCAGCGCGCCGACGCCGACCAGGTGCTCGACCTCGGCCACCGTCGCCTTGCCGGCGGTGGCCATCATCGGATTGAAGTTCCGCGCCGTCTTGCGATAGACGAGGTTGCCTTCGCCGTCGCCTTTCCATGCCTTGACGATGGAAAGATCGGCGGTCAGCGCCCTCTCCATCAGATAGGTCTCGCCGTCGAATTCGCGGGTCTCCTTGCCCTCGGCCACCGGGGTGCCGACGCCGGTCCGGGTGTAGAAGGCCGGGATCCCCGCCCCGCCGGCCCGGATGCGTTCGGCGAGCGTCCCCTGCGGGTTGAATTCCAGCTCCAGCTTGCCGCTGAGGTAGAGCTCGGCGAACAGCTTGTTCTCGCCGACGTAGGAGCTGACCATCTTGCGGATCTGTCCCCCGGCCAGGAGGACGCCCAGGCCAAAGCCGTCGATGCCGCAGTTGTTGGAGATCACGGTGAGATCGCGGGTGCCGGCGGCGCGCAGGGCGGCGATCAGGTTCTCGGGGATCCCGCACAGCCCGAAGCCGCCGGCCATGATGGTCATGCCATCGAACAGCAGCCCGTCCAGGGCCTGCGCCGCCGCGTCATAGGTTTTCCGCGCCATCTCGAGCCGGATGCTCCTTGTTGTCGTGAAAGGGGGCCAGCCATAGGCCTGATGCCCGATTGATTTCAACCGCGACAAAGGCTTGTTCTGCGCCGATGGGCGCCAGGGCGATCGAACCGGTTCAATTCAGTCTCGCCGAGCGCGATTTCGCGGACTTCGCGGCGGCGCTCGGGGCCAGCTTCGCGCGCCACGGCTTCGCGGTCGTCGCCGGCCATCCCGTCAGCGACGCCATCGCCCTTTCGATGCTGGCCAGGGCCAAGGCTCTCTTCGCCCTGCCGGCCGAGGTCAAGGCGCGCTACCATGTCCCGGGCGGCGCGGGGCAGCGCGGTTATACCCCGTTCGCCGTCGAAACAGCCAAGGGGGAGGCCCACCCGGATCTCAAGGAATTCTGGCACGTCGGCCGGCCGGGAGAGCCCTCCGGCGGGTCCTTGCCAGACAATGTCTGGCCGTCCGAGGTCCCCCAGTTCGAGACCTTCGCCTCGATCCTGTTCGGAGCGATGGAATACGTCGCCCTGATCCTCATGGCGGCCATCGAGGTCTACCTCGGCGTGGCCGAGGGCGTCCTGGTGTCGGCGGCCGAGGGCGGAAGCAGCGTCCTGCGCCTGCTCCACTATCCGCCTAGCGATTTCACCGGGGCCGCCGTGCGCGCCGCCCCGCACGAGGACATCAACGCCATCACCCTGCTCCTGGGCGCCGAGGAGGCCGGCCTTCAGATCCTGGAACGTCACGGCGGCTGGCTTCCGATCGACCCGCCGCCCGGCGCCCTCGTGGTCAACATCGGCGACATGCTGGCCCGGCTCACCAACGATGTCCTCCCCTCCACCACCCACCGGGTAGTCAACCCGGGCGCCAAACGGGCCGGCGTGGCGCGCTATTCCATGCCCTTCTTCCTCCATCTCCGGTCCGGTTTCCTGATCGAGACCCTTCCCGAATGCGTGCGGGAAGGCCGCCCGAACCGCTATCCGGCCCCCATCACCGCCGAGGCCTTCCTCGCCCGCCGCCTGAAAGAAATCGGCCTCGCCTGAGCCCTGACCCATCCCCCCCTCCGCTCTTCCCCGCGAAAGCGGGGACCCAGGCTTTTTGTGCTTGGCCGAGGCCGCCAACCCCCTCGGAAGTGCGTCAAGCTGGACACCACCGGATCCCCGCCTTCGCGGGGAAGAGGGGGGGTCGGCCGGTCCGCGTCCATTCCCTCCGGCTCTAACGGGTCCGCAACACGCAGTCGGCCAGGCCGTCGGCGCGGACGGTCCCTTGGCTGGCATCGATGCGGCCGCTGCGCCTGAGCACATAGGGCCCGGGGTCCAGGGCGCTCCACTTCAGGGGGCTGGGCAGGACGGCGGCCAGGCGCGAGGCCTCCCCGGGGGTCAGCTCGGCGGCGGTGACCCCGAAGTTGCGGCGGGCGGCCGCCTCGACCCCATACACGCCCGGGCCCATCTCCACGGTGTTGAGATAGACCTCCATGATCCGCCGCTTGCCCCAGAAGGACTCGATCAGCACCGTGAACCACGCCTCCACGCCTTTGCGCAGCCACGAGCGGCCGGGCCACAGGAAAACGTTCTTGGCCGTCTGCTGGCTGATCGTCGAGCCGCCGCGCAGGCGGGCGCGTCGCCGCTCGTCGTGGCGCAGGGCCTTGTCGATGGCCGCCAAGTCGAAGCCGTGGTGGCGGCAGAACTGGGCGTCCTCGGCGGCGATGGCCGCGTGGGTCATGGCCGGGGCGATGCGCGAAATCGGCCGCCAGCGGTGATCGACGCCATAGCCCTCAATGACCCGCTCGAGCATCAGGAAGGTCATCGGCGGAGGGACATAGCGGTAGGCCAGAACCCACAGGGGCGGGACGACGACCACGGCGCTGACCATGAAGACGAGCAGGCCGCGCACGAAGCCCCAGAAACCGCCGCGACGGCGGGCGCGGCCGACCCGATCTGGCGCTCGTGGAAGTTTGCCCATCGCCTCTTCACCGAATCTTCGCCATGGGTTGGAGCGGCGGGGCGGTCCGCGTCAAGCCCATGAGGAGGCGAGCGGCATGGAGGTGAGCGAGGCGGTCGGGCGGCGGATGTCGGTGCGGGCCTTCCAGGACCGGCCGGTGGCGGGCGCCATTGTCCGCGAGATCCTGGAGCTGGCGCACGGCGCCCCTTCAGGCGGCAATCTGCAGCCCTGGCGGGTCTACGCCCTGGCGGGCGAGGTCCTCGCCGAGTTCAAGGCCCTCGTCGCCGCCACGCCCATGGAGGCGCCGGAATACGAGGTCTATCCGCCGGAGCTGTGGGACCCGTTCCGCACCCGCCGCTTCCAGTGCGGCGAGGATCTCTACGCCTCCATCGCCATTCCCAGGGAAGACAGGCCGGCGCGGCTGCGCCAGCTGGCTCGCAACCTCGAGTTCTTCGGGGCGCCGGTGGGCCTCTTCTTCTGCCTCGACCGCAAGCTCGGACCGCCGCAGTGGGCCGACGTGGGGATGTTCATGCAGAGCGTGATGCTCCTGGCGGTGGAGCGCGGCCTGGACACCTGCGCCCAGGAGTTCTGGGCCCGCTACCCGAAGACCGTGGCCGCCTACGTCGGCCTCCCCGACGACCACATGGTCTTCTCAGGGATGGCTCTCGGCTATCGCGACGAGACCGCCCCGATCAACGCCTGGCGCACGAGGCGCGACCCCTTCGAGGTCTGGGCGCAGATGCGCGGCTTTGAATCCGCAGATGACGCAGATGGGCGCAGATGAAAGGATTCGCCGCTCCGCGGCACGCCTCCCGAATTCGCCGGCGCCCCGCCCCGCAGGGGCCGATTGTTCTTCATTTGCGCAAATCTGCGTCATCTGCGGATTCACGAGTTGAAATTCACCACGCCCGCCCCGCCGGCTTCGTCGCCCCAGGCGATCTTGCCGCCGCCGACCGCCAGGGCGGAGATCGGCGCGCCGGGCTCGGCCTTGAGCGGGCTGAGTTCCCGGCTGTTCAGTTCGCAGGCCCACACCCGCCCGTCGTCGAGGCCGGCGGCCATCAATTCACCCTCCCCGGCCGCGCGCGCCACCAGGGTCCCCTCGTGGAAGCCGACCTCGCCGGCCTGCTTGCCCATCGGCCCTGACGCGCCGGAGAACGGCCACAGCACCACGCCCGGGGCGCCGCTGGTCGCCAGCCACGCCCCGTCGGCTAGGAAGACCAGGGACTTCACCTTGGCCGGATAGCCGCCCATGCGCATGTCGCGACCGTCGGCCAGGCGCCAGCCATGCAGGGCGTTTTCCTGCATCGAGGAGACGATGAACTTACCGTCGGGGCTGAAGGCGGCGGCCACGTGCGAGCCGGCCCAGCGCATCATCGCCGGTTTCTGCTCTGCGATCCTCGCCCACCACAGGGCGACGCCGCCATAGGTCGCGGCGGCCAGGCGCCGTCCCTTCGCGTCCAGGGCGAGGCCGGCGACGCTGCGCTCGTGGGCGAAGCTGCGCACGAAGGCCCGGTCGGCGGCGTCGCGCACCTGGACCTCGCGGCCGGCGGCGAACGCGATCAGCGAACTCCCCGGCGAGACCGCCACGGCGTCGATCCACCGTCCGGGCAGGTCGGCGATGACCTCCACGCCGTCCCGCCGCGCCCAGACGAGCCGGCCGTCGTCGCCGCCGGTGATCAGCCCCTCGCCGGAAGGATGGGCGGCGGCGGTGAGGATGGCCCCGTCATGGGCGATGATCCCGCCCCCGTCCTCCCAGCGCACTTGGCCGTCGCCGAGCGCGAAGGCGGCCAGGCCGCGATCGAAGACGATATCGGTGACGAAGGCCTCGAGGGTGAGTTCCATCGTCCGGCCATAACCCGTCTTTACAAGACCTGCCATCCGGGCGATGGGTGTCGGCGCAAAGGCCCGGCTAAGACGCCGGCGCCGAGGAGTTATCCATGGCTGCAAGACTTGCCGGCGAGCGTGGCAACAGGTTCGACCTGGGTCAGAACAGCGACATGAACGTCACGCCCTTCGTGGATGTGATGCTGGTTCTGCTGATCATCTTCATGGTGGTCGCGCCTTTGGCGACGGTGTCGATCCGCATCGATCTGCCGCCGGCCAAGGCCCCGCCGCCTAACGAGCACGACAAGCCGCCGACGTTCATCTCCATCCAGGACACCGGCCAGATCTTCGTCTCGTACGGCAAGAGCGAGATCCGGCCGTCCTCCATGGCTGGGCTCGGCGGCGACCTCGCCGCTTCGCTCGGCGTCGCCAACCCCACCAACGAGCGGATCTTCATCCGCGCCGATCGCCACGTGCGCTACCGGGTTTTCATGGACGTGATCAACCAGCTCCAGCTGGACGGATACTACAAGATCGGTCTGATCGCCGAGAACCTCGGCTGAGGCTGATCAAGAATCACTCGGGCTGCAGAGCCGCCGCGGGCCTCAAAAGGGTCCGCGGCTTTTTTTTGGAGCGCTCTCCTCTCTCCCACTTCCCCCCCGCCCCCACCGTCATGGCGGACCGTAAGTGTCGGCCATGACGGTAGGGGCTGGGGGTTGGGGGTTGGGCGCCGTCTCTCCCCCTACCCTCTCCGCCGGAACGGGTCGGCGGGGTAGACGCCGAGCACCTCGAAGTGGTCGCTGAAGAACGACAGCTCCTCCAGCGCCCGGCCGAGGGCGGCTTCCCCGGGGCGGCCATCGACCTCGGCGTAGAAGAAGGTGGCCGTGAAGGCCCCGTTCTCCATGTAGCTTTCCAGCTTGGTCATGTTGACCCCGTTGGTCGCGAAGCCGCCGAGGGCCTTGTAGAGGGCGGCCGGGATGTTGCGCACCCGGAAGGCGAAGCTGGTCACGCACGGCCCCCCGGCCGGCGGCTCGGCGCCCTCGGCGGCCATGATGAGGAAGCGGGTCGTATTGTGGGCCTCGTCCTCGATGTCGGTAAGCAGGATCTCGAGGCCATAGAGCTCGGCGGCGAGCGCCGGGGCGATGGCGGCGCGATGGGGATCGGGATGCTCGGAGAGCGCCTTGGCCGCCCCCGCGGTGTCCCCGCTCGGCTCGGTCCTCAACCCCAGGCGGCGCAGGGTCCGCCGGCATTGGCCGAGCGCGATGGGCATCGAGGCCACCGTGGCGACGTCTTCGAGGCGCGTTCCGCGGTTGGCCATCAGCTGGAAGTGGATCGGCTTGAAGCGCTCGCCGATGATCCTCAGGCCCGAGGAGGGCAGGAGATGGTGGACGTCGGCCACCCGCCCGGCGATGGAGTTCTCCACCGGGATCATGGCCAGGGCGCAGTCGCCGCCACGGACCGCCTCGAAAGCATCTTCGAAGGCGGCGCAGGCGACCGGCTCGTGGTCCGGGAAATGGACCCGGCAGGCCTCGTCGCTGTTGGCGCCTGGTTCGCCCTGGAAGGCGATGCGCGGACGGTGGATCATGGGCGGCGCCCGATCAGGGCCCGCGCCGCCGCGAGGTCGGCGGGGGTGTCCACCGAGACGGGCGCGGCGGGGACGATCGCCGCATGGATGGAAAGGCCCATCTCCAGGGCCCGCAGCTGCTCCAGCCCCTCGCGCTGTTCCAGCGGCGAAGGCGGGGCGGCGTGGAAGCGGTTCAGGGCGTGGCGGCGGAAGACGTAAAGGCCTATGTGGCGCAAGACTTGGCCCTCGCCGTGGAGGACCCCGCGGGTGAAGTAGAGCGTCCGGCCGCTCGTCGCGCCGGGGCTGAGGGCGACGATCGCCTTGACCACGTCGGGATTGGCGCGATCGGCCGGCGAGGCCTCGGGGGCGACGAGCGTGGCGATGTCGCAGCTCCCCTCGCGGCCGAGCAGCTCGATCGCGGCGCGCAGGTGCGCGGGGTCGATGAACGGCATGTCGCCCTGCAGATTGACCACCACGTCATGGGCGCCCTCCGGATCGAGGTCGGCCAGGGCCGCGACGACGCGATCGGAGCCCGAAAGCAGGTCCGGATCGGTGAGCACCGCCCGGCCGCCGGCGGCGGCCACCGCCTCGGCGATCGCCGCGTCGCCAGCCGCCACCGCCACCGGACCCATGCCGGCGTCTTGCGCCGCGCGCAGCACCCGGACGATCATCGCTTCGCCGCCGATGTCCGCCAGGGGCTTGCCGGGCAGGCGGCGGGCGGCCATGCGGGCGGGGATGATGACGATCGGGTTCATGCTCTCGAGGAGGCGCTCCGGGGCCCTGAATTGGCCCTCGGCCAAGGGCGTTTGCGCTCGCCGCGGTAGCGTGTAAGACACGCCGACGCAACTGATGCGGGGGGTTCGGGGCCGCCGGTCGCCTCCGCCGCGAAGGCCACAACTCAAGGCGACCCATGAGCGCTCTCAACCGCAACATGATCCTCGGCGCGGCGCTGACCACCGCCTTCACCCTGGCGGTTCTCGGCGTCGTCACCCCGATGCTGTTCGAGAAGGCCCCGCCGGCCAAGCCGGGCTACGCCATCGCGGTGGCCGCCGAGGCCGGCGGCGAGACGGCCGAGGTTCCGCCGGACTGGGGAACCGTGCTCAAGACCGCCGACGCCGGCGCCGGCGAGGCGAAGACCGCGGTCTGCAAGTCGTGCCACGTCTTCGATGCGGCCGGGACCAACAACATCGGGCCGGGGCTCTATGGCGTCGTGGGCCGCAAGCCCGGAACCCATCCGGGCTTCGCCTATTCCCCGGCCATGGTCGCCTTCGGCGCCAAGCAGCCGATCTGGGACTACGAGCATATCTATGAGTTCATCGCCGGGCCGCAGAAATACATCGACGGCACCAAGATGACCTTCATCGGCATGAAGAACCAGCAGGACCGGATCAACCTCATCGCCTATCTGCACACCCTGGGCTCGAGCCTGCCGATTCCACCGCCCAATCCCAAGGCGGCCGCCCCCGCGGCCGGAGCCAAGCCCGGCGCGCCCGCCGCCCCGACCAACGCCGCCGCGCCCGCCAATTCGGCGGCTCCGACCAACGCGGCCGCCCCGACCAACACCGCGGCCCCGGCCAAGGGCGCCTGACGATGCGCCGAGCGCTCCTCGCCGGCCTCGTCCTGGCGCTGAGCGCCGCCGGGGCCCTGGCCGCCCCCGCTCCCAAGGTCTCCATCGCCAGCCTCGCGGAGCTGGCGACGCCGCTCCCCAGCCCCTACGACCCCGCCGCCGATGCCCGGGCCGAGGTCGCCGCCGCCGCCTCCAGGGCCCGCGCGGCCCACAAGCTGCTGCTGATCGATCTGGGCGGCAACTGGTGCGGCGATTGCCGGGTCCTGGCCGGGATCATGCGCCTGCCCGAGGTCGCCGCCTTCGTCGCCGCGCACTATGTGGTGGTGGTCGTCGACGTCGGCCACATGAACCGCAACCTCGATATCCCGGCCCGCTACGGTGTCAGCAAGCTGGACGGCGTGCCGAGCCTGCTGGTCGTCGACGCCCACGGGCGTCTGAAGGACGCCGGCCACGTCGCCGCCCTCGCCGACGCCCGCCACATGACCCCGCAAGGCCTCGCCGACTGGCTGGCCAGCTGGACGAACTGAAGCGCCGCTCACCCCCTCCGTCTCGCTTCGCGAGCTTGCTCTGACACTGTTTTCCTCCCTCCCCTTCATGGGGAGGGTGGATCGACCGGAGGTCGAGACGGGTGGGGTCGGGCGGCGGTTACAGCTGCGCCAGCATGTACTCCGCCGCAGAGACCTTGAATTCGCCGCCCTGCTCGACGTTGAGCTCGCTCACCACCCCGTCGTCGACAATCATCGAATAGCGCTGCGAGCGCTGGCCCATGCCGAAGCGGCCGGCGTCGAGCTCGAGACCCACGGCGCGGGTGAAATCGCCGTTGCCGTCGGCGAGCATCAGGACGTCCTCGCCCACCCCCTGGTCCTCGCCCCAGGCCTTCATCACGAACACGTCGTTGACCGACACGCAGGCGATGGTGTCGACGCCCTTGGCCCGCAGCTCGGCGGCTTTGGCCTTGAAGCCCGGCAGGTGCTTGGCCGAACAGGTGGGGGTGAAGGCCCCGGGCACGGCGAAGAGGGCCACCTTCTTGCCGGCGAAAAGCTCGTCGGAGCTGATCGGCCGCGGACCCTCGGGACCGAAGGTGGTGAAGGTGGCGCTGGGAACCTTGTCGCCGGCTTTGATGGTCATGGCCTCTTATCTCTCCTGCGGGCTGATTGGGTCCTGCGCACATAGCGAGCCGAACGGGCCGCGCCAAGTCGTGGCGCCCCTGGCGCCTTGAAACTTCCGCACCTCGGGCCGATCATGGGGACATGGGCCAAGACGCCGTCGCCTGGCTGACCGGCAGCCTCCTGGTGGCGATGCCGGGGATCGAGGACCCGCGGTTCGAACGGGCGGTGGTGCTCGTCTGCGCCCACGATTCCGACCACGCCATGGGGCTGACAGTCAACCGGCCGGTCGAGGGCCTCACCGTCTCCAAGCTGCTGGCCCGGCTGAAGGTCAAGGCCCCCGCCAAGCCGATCGAAGACCTCGTCCTCGTCGGGGGTCCAGTGGCCCAGGAGCGCGGCTTCGTGCTGCACACCGACGATTACGCCGGCGAGCCGACCAGCGTGGCGGTCGGGGCGGGGGTGGCGCTCACCGCCACCCGCGAGGTCCTCGAGGCCCTCTCGGCCGGCGAGCCGCATCCGCGCAAGGCGGTCATGGCGCTCGGCTACGCCGGCTGGGACGGCGGCCAGCTCGAACGGGAAATCCGCCACAACGTCTGGCTGACCTGCGACGCCGACGAGAGCCTGCTGTTCGGCGACGACCACGCTCACAAATGGTCCCGGGCGCTGGCCAAGATCGGCGTCGCCGCCGAACGCCTCTCCGGCCAGACCGGCCAGGCCTGAGGGCGTCCCTAGACCATCACCTCTTCATGCCGCGCGTCGCCGGGGGCGACGAGGCCGAACAGCAGGTGATCGCGCCAGACCCCGTTGATCCGCAGATAGTTCATCGCCATGCCTTCCTGACGAAAGCCGGCCCGGGCGAGGACGGCGCGCGAGGCGGTGTTGGCCGGAATGCAGGCCGCCTCCACCCGGTGCAGCCCCAGGCGCTGGAAAGCGAAGCCGGTCACCGCCCCCACGGCCGCCACCGTATGGCCGCGGCGGGTGTGCTCCTGGCCGACCCAGTAGCCGATCGCGCCCATCTGGGCGACGCCCCGGCGGATGTTCGAAAGGGTGATCCCCCCGACCATGACATTGTCCCCGGCCCGGAAGACCAGGAATGGATAGGCGACGCCCCGCTCCATGTCATGGGCGTAGGCCGAAAGCCGGCGGCGAAAGGCGTTGCGGGTCAGGTCGTCGGCCGGCCAAGTCGGCTCCCATGGCTGCAGGAAGGCGCGCGAGCCGGCCCGCAGCAGGGACCATTCGGCGTAGTCCTGGGCCCTGGGCGGTCGCAGCCGCACCCCTTCGCCTTCGAGGCGAAGGTCATTGTCCGCGCCGATCCAGTCGAGCAGGGCCATGGGGTGATATTCGCCCGCTTCCGGTTCCGCGCCAAGAGGCCCCGCTCACCCGTGGGCGAGAGCGAGCGGCGGCGGCGCGGTGCGCCCGGCGCATTCGGCCGGGCCGGGCGGCGCGCCGGCCCGGAACCCGGCCATCGCATGAGCGAGGATGGCGAGGGCGGGATCGACCACCGTGGTCCCACCGTGGCCGTCGCCGGAGACCGTGAAGGTCGAGCCGAGGTAGTCGCCGACCAGCTTGATATGAGCCGTGTGAGCCCCGTCGGTGACGGTCAGGGTCCCGGCGGACGAAGTGCCCGAGAAGGTCGCCTTGGTGACGCCGCTGGTGAAGGCGATGTCGGTGAGGTCCAGGGAATTGGTCCCACTCGTGGAGAGCCCTTTCACCCGGCCGGTGTAGGCTGTCGAATTGGCCAGCTCGAGGACGCCGGTGGTCCCGGTGAAGGTGACGTTTTCGACGAATGTGCTCCTGGCCCAGAGCGTGCCGCCGGTGATCCGGCCGACGCCCGTCCCGCTTACCGCTCCGGCCAGGGTGAGGGTCCCGGTCCCGGCCGCCTCCAGGATCCCGTTGTTGACGACCGCGCTCCTGACCAGGGCGCCGCCCTTGCCGGAGTTCTCGATCGTCCCGGCGTTGATGATGGCGTGGGTCCCGGTATTGATGACGAGCGCCGTCGTCTGATTGCCGAGGATCACCCCGCCGGCCTCGTTGACGAGGGACATGGCGCTGGTCCCGATGAACCCGGCGCCGCTCAAGGTGTCGTTCACATTGGTCAGGGTGGCGCCTGCCGCGCCCACTATGCGGCTGTCGG